>JAJRRC010000059.1 GCA_024279865.1 Planctomycetota bacterium
CGACCCACTTCGCACGATAAAACGTAAGCCATTAAAAACGGCTCGCAGTTCGTGTTCACGTTGGGGAGCCTCTTCTTTCATGAGGGTCAAATACGGTGCCACAAAAGACCATTCTGCATCCGATACGTCGCTGGGATAATGCTGTTTGCTCATACATCCCTTATCGGACATCACCCCAAAAGTGCATAACACGCTCTAGTTGTATATCACCGATGTCTTGGCAAAATTATTTAATTTACTCGTCTTGCTGCATCTTTCCGAGCATCGCTGGGGCGAATTCCTTGAGGTCGGTCCAGAAGGTTCCTTTGCCGGCATAGATCAATTTGAGCTTCACGTCTTCAGGTAAATTCGAGGCGAAGACCCAGCGGTTGTACGCTTGAGGCGTTTTAAAGGCTGCGACGGCCAAAGCGAATTTCTGGGAGTGGGCTTCAGCGGTGAGCTTTTGAGTTTCAGCGTGAGCTTTGCCTAGCTCGATGGTGGCTTTGGCTTGGAGGTGGGCGATCTTGCGGTCGACTTCGGCGACGCGTTGGGTGGTTTGAGCGATGGTGGTGCCGACGATTTTGTAGCCTTCTGCGATGGCTTCTGCGATCATCTTTTCTGTTTCAGCACGCACACGTTCACGTTCGAGTTCTACTTTTTGCTCTGCTTCACGGAGGAAAGCTTCTTCCTTGGCGGTCTGCTGTTCTTGGTCACGGGTGAGCTTAAGTTCATTGGCAACAAAAGCTTTTTGGATCGGCTCACGTACTTCGCGTGGGATGTAGATGTGCCGCACGAGGCCATAGAGCAAGGTGATTTGCTTCTCTTTCAAAATGGTTTTGAAGCTCTCGGAAGTACCGAGTTGGAAGGCTTGACGGTCTTCGCCGACGAGCAATTCGACCGCCGCGTAACTGGAGCCGTTGTTGCGACAGATACTTTCAATCTGAGGGAGGACGACTTTCTCCTGGACGGCTTGAATATTGCCAAAGGTTCGGATCACGCGGGGAGCTGCGTTGGGCATGATTCCCCAGATGGCGGTGAAGTCCATGTAGATATCGAAGCCATCGTTGGAGGGGAAATGGATGCCACTGCTTTTGTCAGCGACCATGGGTTCGCCTGCGTCATCGAGTTGTAGTGAGCCGTCGGGGTTGGTTCGTTTGGTGACGGAGATGGTTGATTCGCGGTAGCCGATTTCGATGATGTCGATTTGTTGTTCTTTGCCGTTGATGGGATAGATGCCTGGTGGGAGGACGAGGTCCTGGATACCGGACTTGGCATTGGTCAATGGGTTGGCAGCAAGATTGGTAACCACGCCGACGTATCCGGTGGGAATGGTAACCCAGCCGGCATGTTTGATTTGTTCACCTGAGGTGAAGGTTTGTGTTTTCACAATTTCAAATTCATAGGCATAGGGGTTGGCGCGATAGCGACCTGGGCCATAGGCTTTTCGGAGGATACCTTTGTGTTTGGTTTCACCAAGTTTCCCATCGACGAGGTATTGTCCTTCTGGCAGATTACCGCCGAGCATAGAGCGAACGATGGCAACTTCGCCTGGCTTAACGATTTGGTCTCGGACGATGGTTCGGTCCCACCAGATG
The DNA here is from genome assembly GCA_024279865.1 of Planctomycetota bacterium. Taxonomy (GTDB): domain Bacteria; phylum Planctomycetota; class Phycisphaerae; order Phycisphaerales; family Phycisphaeraceae; genus JAJRRC01. The sequence continues at coordinate 1,575 of JAJRRC010000059.1, forward strand.
GGACAATAGAAGTGGCGGCCTGGCCCTCTTAATTGTGCGAGGATACCGATTTCACCTTCTTGTGCGAAGTGGCCTGGTTGTGCTGTTTCGCGTGAGCCCACGAGCAGTGGTCCTTTGTAGCGTAGTAGCAGGCTCATATTGCGTGGAACATAGACTCGGTTAATCATCCAGTGAAAGGAGAATAGAACCGCAGAAAGTAGAGCGATTACAATGACCAGTGTTTTTATTAGTTTCAACATCGTGTTGGATCCTTGGCGTATGGTTTAGATAGAAGGTTACTTGGCTGGGGTTTCACCCAGTGTGCCGAAGACATCCATCATTGGAGAGTCGGCAGTGTTGACCATGATGCTGTTGTAGCCTGGGGCAAGTGCTTTGTAGAGCACGTATCGGGCAAAGGCGTTGCCGTCACCACCAAAAGCTTCGACAGCTTGTTTCCAGCCCGCGGCTTCAGCTTCATTTCGGAATACGATCACATCTGCCTCGGCCTTGCCACGTTCGACGATGGCGGCTGCCTGATCCTTGGCAGCTTCGAGGTTGTGTTCTGCCACGAGCAATAGTTCGTTGGCTTTGGTGACAGCGACTTCCTGTTGACGCATTGCTTCGACGGTCATGGTGACCACTTTTTGATCTGCCTGCACCAGTTGTTTGCTGCGGTTGATGAGTTCTTTTTCCATCGCCAATTTGATTTCAGATTCTTGTTGAAGGATCTGCTGTTTGAATTGGTTGAGCTGCTGACGGGCGACTTCCCGATCCCGCACGGGGCTTGCGATCCGCTGGGGTGGGTTGATTTCGGTGATAAGCGCTTGAAGGATTTCCACGCCCAGGGGTTCACAGGCATCGCGCATGGCATCTTGAAATTCCTTTTGGAATCTGATACGTGTTTCGCCGCCGATGAAGTCACGACCCGAGTTGTTGGACCCGCGCAGGCGGCAAAAACTACGTGCGTTGGGCATAATAATTTTGTTGCGAATTTCTTCATCCACCCGGTCGCCGTTGATGTTGTCGTTGTAGGTCACGAAAACTTCCGCTGCGTGTTCGGGCTTAATTCGAAATTCGATAATGCCATCAAGGCTCACCCAAAATCCATCCTTGGAGGGAAAGCCCATGTCATTGTTATGTGCCAGGTTAAAACGTTGACTGCGACAGTCGACGAGGCTGACCCGGGTGACGTAAGGATTGAGGTAGTAGGTTCCGGGATCGAGTGTTTCACGTTGCACGCCTCGGGTCCCCTTTTCAACGAGTAGTTGGTTGGGGTCTTTGGGCATCGGGGCTGCGAGCAGGGTAACGACGCCTTTGTAGCCTGCGGGGATGATGATTGGATCGTGCAGTCCAATGGTTACAGAGTAGCTGTTGATGGGATAGCGGCCTGGCCGAAGCACTTCAGGCACAATGCCTTTTTGGTGTTTTTCCCAAGCGATGATTTCGCCATACCCCAGATCATCTCCCTGCAACCGGACGGTCACGCCCAGTTTAGAGGAGGGAACTTCGAACATAGGAACCACTTCCCACTGCCAATTCCAAGGGTTGTAAAAGTAGCGGCCTTCACTGAGGACCTTGGGCTGCACGCCTTTATAGGTCTCATCAGGTGCCATCTCTTGATCATTTTTCAGGTTCAAGCCTGTCTTTTTGATCAAAATGGCAATGTGCTTGGCAGGAATTTCAATGCGGCAAGACGTATAGCTAAACCAGCCGAGTCCAATCACCAGCAACACGGGGAGTCCTAACCCGATTAGAACGAACAATGGCTTTTTCCCACTGGGAAAGCCGCCTGGAAAACGTGGCATGCGTGGTTCGTCGCTGCCGCCCTCAAAGTTCCAATTTTCTGACATGGATGGGTCCTCCCAAAAGTGTAGTCCATCCATTCTATCAGGAACCCTAAGCAAATGGACGCAAACAAGTGATTCCGTTCCAAACCTTCCTAAAATACGCCTAATCTCACTTTTTTCTTGATTTTTAACCTTTTAAACTCTATCGTTTAAGTAACGAATCCCAGTGCAACATAAAATTAAACCCCGCTCTTTTATTTCGCACAAGGTTCTATTTAAGAAGGAGCGTACAGCTGGTGATTCGATTTGACGCCCCCCTGCTTTCGATGATTTTGCGTTTTATTTCAAGTGAGAACAGCTTGGAACAGACGGGAAAAATATTCATCGAACGTCAATTTTCTGATCTTAAAAAGTACGTCTCACAATTTCCAAAAGCAGACGAAGAAAAAATGGCTCTTGCGTGGATTGGAAAATATGCCAGGGAATATCGTCGCAACTGGGAACAAAAAATAGCCTCAGCCTATGGCTGCAAAACACAGTGTGCGGATTGCCCAATGATACTCAAAGGCCAAACCAAGCACTGCGTCATCCATCAAAAATGGATCGAACTACTTGATGCCTATTGCCATGATGCTATTTCGACCAAGGCTTATATTGAGAATGCCTTGACTTTATTACAGAAACACAAAGACGATCTGAATATCACCAATCCAAAAAACGACCAAGATCCGCAAACGCGATCATCGCTTACGGTCGAGTAAACGATATTGAATGGCCTCTGCCACATGAGGCAACGTGATTGCCGAGGCACCTTCCACGTCAGCGATGGTGCGTGCCATGCGACGAATTTTATCGTAGGCCCGGGCGCTTAAATGCAATTCGACCATGGCCTGACGGATCAACTCCGCACTGGACTCGTCAAGCACAGCCAGCCGGTCGAGGTCTCGCCCGCTAAGCGAAGCATTGGGTTTGAGTGGCCCGCCGTTGCGTTGAATTTGAATCTGACGAGCTTTGACCACTTGCGTCCGCATCACATCGGAGCTGGCTCCATTGCGGCCGCCTCTTAATTGTTCATAGGGAACGGGAGGCACTTCCACATGGATATCAATTCGATCAATCAATGGACCTGACAAACGAGAAAGATAGCGATCCATTTGCCGTTGACTGGCCGCGTCGGTGGGCTTGTCCCCTTTGGGTGTGGGATTGAGCGCTGCGACGAGCATGAACCTTGCCGGAAATTGAACGGAGCTATGAGCCCGGGCAATGGTCACGTGGCCGTCTTCAAGGGGTTGCCGAAGTGTTTCGAGAACCTGACGGGGAAATTCGGGCGTTTCATCGAGGAATAAAATCCCATGATGCGCCAAACTCACTTCGCCTGGCCGAGGGATCGCGCCCCCGCCGATGAGAGCGACGCTGCTGGCGGTATGGTGAGGCGAGCGAACCGGGCGACGGGTGAGCATGGGACGGCCCTTGGGGACTTGGCCAATACTCGAATAAATCCGCGTAATCTCCAATGCCTCCTCACGAGACAGCGGCGGCAAAATGCCCGCAAGCGCTCGGGCCATCATCGTCTTACCCGAACCGGCTGGCCCGATCATCAAAAGATTATGAGCCCCCGCTGCTGCTAAAACCAATGCACGCTTGGCAGCCTCTTGGCCTCGCACATCTGCAAAGTCCACGGGGACCGCTTCTTCTTGCAGGAGGCTTTCAATATTGATCTCGCCATGGGCTTCGATTTCGTGGACCTCGTTGAGAAAACCAATCACGCTTGATAGCGAATCGGCAGGGTATACATTGATCCCCCCCACCGCGGCAGCTTCACTGGCGTTGTCCACAGGCACGACCACGCCGTCGAGCTTGAGCCGTTTGGCCAAGAGGGCTTGGTTGATCGCACCGCTGATGGGGCGAATCCGTCCATCTAATGCCAATTCACCAGCAAAAAGTAGACGTTTGTGACGGTCGGTTTGAATCACGTTCTTCGCACGCAACAAGCCCACGGCAATGGGCAAATCGAAAATCGGCCCCTCTTTGCGAATGTCTGCCGGAGCCAAGTTCACCAACAATCGACTCATGGGAAATGGAAACCCACTGTTAATGACCGCTGAGCGGACCCGCTCCATCGACTCTTTGACGGCCGCATCGGGCAATCCCACAATCGTGGTCTTGGGTAATCCCCGATCCGCCACATCAACTTCCACCTCACAGGCAATTGGATCAATTCCCTGTAAAATAAAACTATGAACCTGTGCAAGCATGGGGATGATTCTAACCGTCTAGCGATTTGCTTGCCAGATGCTACTATAGGAAACTCACAACCAATCAGACCTTACCAACAAACAGGGATACCATGCAGGATCTTACACCCCGGGAAATCGTGACCCAACTCGACCAATTCATCATCGGCCAAACGGATGCCAAGCGTGCCGTCGCCGTCGCCATTCGCAACCGCTGGCGCCGACGCAAACTCGACGAAGAGATGGCCCGCGAAGTCTATCCCAAGAACATTATCATGATCGGCCCCACAGGCGTGGGTAAAACGGAAATCGCTCGCCGCCTCGCCAAATTGACCGATGCCCCGTTCATCAAAGTCGAAGCCAGCAAGTTCACCGAAGTCGGATACCACGGCCGCGATGTCGAATCCATGATTCGAGACCTCCTAGATCAAGCCATTGCCATGGTCCGAACCGAACAGGCCCAAAAAGTCGAGAAAAAAGCAACCGAAGCAGCCAACGAACAACTCGTCGACCTGCTCCTGCCCCCCCCCCTGCCCCTGCAAGTGCCCCTGCCCCTGCAAGTGCCCCCGGCGACATCGACCTCACTGCCGAGGCCTCTGGCTATGTCTCCACCGAACAATCTGTCGAACGCCAGCAACACACCCGCAATCGACTGCTCACCCAAGTCACCAGTGGCAAACTTGATGAACGGGAAGTGGAACTGACCATCAGCTCCAAACCTCAAACCTCGGTCATGTTCGCAAGCATGGGACTCGACCAGATGGACCCGGACATGGCGAACATGTTCGAACGACTGGTCCCTGAACAATCCCAGACTCGCCGCCTGACGGTGGCCGAGGCCAGACGGGTTCTCATTGAACAAGAAACCGACAAACTGCTCGACAAAGATAAAATCACCACCGAAGCGATCACCCGTACCGAAAACGGGGGCATCGTGTTCCTCGACGAAATCGACAAAATTGCCACCCAAAGCGGTGATGGGCGCTCCGGCGGACCGGACATCTCCCGACAAGGAGTTCAACGAGACCTACTGCCCATCGTTGAAGGCTCCACCGTCAATACCCGTCATGGTTCTGTGCATACGGATCACATTCTCTTTATCGCTGCCGGTGCGTTTCATATGACGTCGGTGAGTGATCTGATGCCTGAACTTCAAGGCCGTTTCCCGATCCGCGTGGAATTGGGCGCGCTGACCCGTGATGATTTTGTGCGTATTCTTACCGAGCCAGGCAACGCGCTGACCAAACAACAAAAAGCACTCCTGGCCGTCGAAGGTCTGACCGTGGAATTTGAAGACGATGCCATCGACGCGATTGCGGACCTCGCTGCCCAGGCCAACATGACACTGGAAAACATCGGGGCTCGGCGGCTGATGACCATCGTGGAAAAAGTCTTCGAAGAAGTAAACTTCGACGCACCCCAACGCGTCGAACAAGGCGAAACCCAATTCACGGTGACAGCCCCGTTCGTCCGCGAACAAGTGGCCAGCATCGTGGCGGATGAAGACCTCAGTAAGTTTGTGCTGTGATAGGGAACATGCCAAAGAGACATCGGTGAATGAATACGCTGGCGTGCGGGGCAAGGGCAAGTGAATAGGCAGCAACGTAAGCGTCAAAGCAACCAGACATCCGACCCTGCGGCCCCGGGAGGAACCTTAGGACTCGGCATTGCGATCACCCTACGTCTACAGCATTTTGCGCCATTATTTGCCGCCCCAGGACGCGCACGCTGTTAGCGTGCGGCTGGTTTTCAAATGAATAACCCAATCAAAGGCGGAAAATCAAGTATTGATGCAAAGTGCTCTATTCACCTGCGCCCTACTAAACAACCTTGTGTAAAAATGGCTCCAAAGCAAAACCATCCCCAAGGAAAAATCCTAGGGGCAGGGGCGGGGTTTTCTAAAGATCAACTTTCCAAAGGCAGGGCTATCGCATATAGCCATCCGTTTGCAAAACGTGGGCTGTCAGCCCACGAGTTTTCCGAAAAGGGTACCTATTGGGCTTTAAAATTGCATGCGGCAGATAACTAAAACCGGAGTGTGCAAACGAAATCCGCCAGATGCGTTGGCCCTGGTCCCAAAGGGAAAGGCACTATTCGCTGTGGTTGCACATTTGGCCGATGTCGGTGCGAAGCTGGCCTTCGGTTTCAACGACTTTGCCTCGGGATGCGAGGAATTGCAGAATGCCGTCAAGAGACATACCGCCGCCCGCGCAAGCATGGAACTGGGCATCGGCTCCAAATTGCTCGGTAACAGCTTGTTGTAAAGCTTCGCGGGACAGCGGTGGGTCTGCTTCGTGAATCATTCGCATAATTTCGTGGCCATGGATACTCTGGGACATGAGGCAGTCCTTCATTAAGAGACAAAACAGTATTTTATCTGGTTTGCTCTGTTAAAACAAGAGCTGAAGCTGACTTCGGATCACAATTTGTCCATCTTTGCCCGCAGCATCAATTCGATAGCCCTTGGAGGCACTGTCAAAAGTGTTGGTAATCGGGCTCAATGCGTAGCCGATATCGGAGGTGAGGCGGAGCTGGTGGCCGTGGATAAAGTAATTGAACCCCATGGTCAGAACGCTGAGGTTTTGTTCACTGGCCCCGGCATCGGGATCGCTCCATTCATAGCGGCCGACGAATTCGAGTTTTTCGGTTGCAAAAACGCCGGCTTGTACAACAACGCCAAGTTCATCGCGTGGCACGAGGCCGTCGGTGTGACTACCGACGACGGCAAGGAAGAGGTTGCCCCCACTCCATTCCCACGAAGCGTCAGCCGTCCATCGGAAGTTGAGTGCTTCGTGATCATCGGTCGCCACGGCAGTGATGGCAGTGCTTGTGCCGTACTCATCTTTTTGAACATGGACCGCCCCGCCAAGAACAAGTAGTGGGTCTTGGCCACGGAAGCCTTGCCAATCGTTGTAATCTTTCCAGTTGCCGAAAGGTTTGTATTCGCCACGCGCGGTAAACGCGTATTCGGTGTCCTGTGTATTCCACTGTGAATTCAGACGAGAAGCCCCATCATTGAAACTCACCCGACCGTGGAAATCATCGTCTTGATAGACCAGCATGAGGCCTTGGGTATAACTCCCGCAAAACTCAGCGACCAAAAGTGATCGCTCCACAAACTGAAAACGGGTGGTCGAACGCAAATACTCAAGCATAAAAGGCAACTTGAACTGACCCAGTACGACGTTCCATCCGTTGCCCAGTTTTTTATTCACCCAGACATCAAGCAGCAGCGCGCTGCCATCACTTTTGTAACCTGCCCAGAAAAAATACTGCCAGGTGGGGTCCCCGACATGTCCTTTGAATCCAAAATAGTTTCGGCTAGCATCAAATCCTCCGCGGCTGTTATCTGAAAAATCAGCAGGCGACTTAGAGGAAGCGTCATCTTGAACACTATGGGTGTACCGCATCTGCAACTGGCCCATGATCCGCAGATAAAAGTTGCCGTCTTCGGAAGCCAGGAAAAAGCCGTTGTTCCAGCCAGCGGACATGGTGTTTTCCAAAAGAGAAGCCCGGGTATCCGCGTCGGCAAGAACTTCATGGACCAGCTCAATCACCTGCTCGCGACGTTGCTCGTTGAGCCAATCATTTCCCACCTGCTGGCGAAGGTTCGAAAGCTCAAGGTTCTGACGGCCGATTTGTTTCTCTTGCGATTCAAGCCGCTGGCTCATGGCCTGAACCTGCTGATGAAGCTGGCGAAGTAAGCTCTCCTGTTCCGCCCCGATTGAGGGAACTGCCGGGAGAACAAAAAACATCATAAGTCCTAGTAAAAAAGATACTTGCTTGACATTCACAATACACCTCACTTAAAACAAAAGATATTAAGGTATTAATATACTGTTATTTTATCGCCAGAGAACTCCCCAAGGCTTAAAAAATTGAAAAATCTAAAAAAAATGGAGTCTCGCAAGACGCAAGCAAGATCATGTGCTAATATATGCGTATATGCACATAAACACATATATTAGGAGCTACCATGCAAGCTGAAGCCTCATTGTTCAAAGCACTTTCAGATCCGATTCGGCTACGGCTAGCAGTCTTGCTAGCGATCCATGGCGAAACATGCGTGTGCATGCTCGCGGGGGCGATTGAGGAGCCAGACTTCAAAGTTTCTCGTCATCTGGGAATCATGCGAAATGCAGGCATGGTGCAAACTCGCCGCGATGGAACCTGGATGTATTACAAACTTGCCGAGCCGAGGCACAACCTTGAAGCCTGCCTACAAGGCTGCTTTGGAGATTGCCTTGCCAATCATCCAGACATTCAAGCAGACACCCAACGACTGCAAAAAATGACCTGCTCAAAATAAAGGACTTCCTTCATGGCCATTGAAGCCCCCCCTCCAACCCAATCCACCAAACACATGAGCCTGTTTGAACGCTATCTGACTCTTTGGGTCGGCTTGTCCATTGTCGGCGGCATCACACTTGGGAAAATAGCACCAGGCGTTGCGATCTTCCTTGATGGACTCGCCATCCACATCGGAGATGCTCCGGTGGTTTCCATCCCCATTGCGATCTGCCTGTTCTTCATGATGTACCCCATCATGGTCAAAATTGATTTTGCAGAAGTCTTAAAAGCAGGGAAAAGTGCCAAGCCTGTCGGACTCACCCTCTTTATCAACTGGATCATCAAGCCGTTCACCATGTACGCCATCGCCCTGTTTTTCCTGGGCTTTCTATTCAAAGGATTCATCGGAACCGACAGTGTCGACCTACTCAAAATGCCGCTGGGACTAGACCTCCCCGTTGGAACTAAACACGGCTCCGGAACCGTCGTTCTAGCCAACGGCATCAAAATGCTCCAAGTCCCACTCTGGCGAAGCTACCTCGCGGGCTGCACCTTACTAGGCATCGCACCTTGTACTGCCATGGTTCTTGTCTGGGGGTTTTTAGCCAAAGGCAATGACGGACACACGCTGGTCATGGTGGCGATCAACTCACTGGCGATGCTGTTTTTCTACGGCCCGCTCGGAGGGTTTCTGCTAGGCATTGGACAATTACCCGTACCTTGGGAAGCTTTGCTCTTGTCCATTGGAATCTATGTGGCCTTGCCTCTGATTGCGGGCTATGCCTCTCGCAAACTCATCATCAGCCTCAAAGGCGAAACATGGTTCAAAGAAAAATTCCTGCACCTTCTCACACCCGTCACCATCACTGCCCTGCTGGCCACGCTGGTACTACTCTTTTCCTTCAAAGGAGAAGTCATCCTCTCCAATCCACTGACCATTGTCTGGATTGCCGTCCCCCTGTTCATCCAAACAGTCTTCATTTTTGGACTGGGGTACGGGCTAGCCAAGCTGCTCAAATTGGAATATGAAGATGCCGCCCCGTCGGCACTCATCGGCGCGTCCAATCACTTTGAAGTCGCCATCGCCACCTCGGTCATGCTCTTTGGACTCTCCAGCGGAGCTGCTTTGGCGACCGTGGTGGGCGTGCTTATTGAAGTGCCTCTGATGTTGATGTTGGTGAAGGTTTGCCTCAAAACCCGGGCTGGATTCGAACCAACGACCTCCGGGTTATGAGGCGTTAATCCAGCTTTTTTCTAACTTTATTATAGGTCTGTAACTAGCGTCAACCAAAAAAGATACGTCTTTCTTGCTTGCTTACCATATTGACCTATTTGACCATGTTTTGCAAGAAGTGATGTACAAAGTGATGTACATTTTTTTGATTCGTAAGTTGGGGTAAGGGGTGATAGTGGACGTGGAACTCTCAAACCCTTCTGGGGGGCACTCGCCCCAGAGGGGCGAGCGGGGAGTGGGGCGAATGAAGCGTTCAGTTGTCCATGAATTCTTGAGTACGGTCATGAACCGTTAAATGACTCGGTGGGCTTATGGCTGGCCAAAATATTTTCAAGCAGCAAAGCCAGTTTGGGCAGATCATTGGCAACCATGGTCCAGAGAATATTGATGTCCACGTCAAAGTAAATATGAACCAAACGATTGAGCATCGCTATTGCTACACGCCATGGGATATGGCTAACGGCAATCTTGGTCGTCTCAGAAACACGGGCGGCAGCTTTGCCAATGATCTCAATACATTTCACCAATGCAAAAGTGGTTTTTAGATCATATCCCAATTGTTGTAGGCTAATACCATTTGCAAACTCAATGGCTTACTTCGTGGCATCGAGCATGTGTTGGATTCATGGATGAGGTGTGATGGCCAGCACGGTCATCTGTTTTTTGTCTGGACCGTAACACCAGAACACACGATACGCGCCGGGTGTTCTATTCTGAACATAGGCTTCAAAGACCTTGCCCGCTTTCTCATAAGGATGGTTCAGTGAATGGTATTCATGTGTGTTCAAGCCCGGATGGCGTGGGTTGTCTGCCAGCAGAGAAATACATTTGTAAACCTGTTTGAACAACCCTTCGGGCTTGCTGGTTTTGGTTCGCTTGTTTTTTTTGCGTCCAGCCAAGGCTCGCTCTGCGTCGGCTTGCAGGCGTTCAAAGGTTTCCTGTGCATCTTCAGACCAGACCAGTTCAAATGTCATCGAGAATGACTCCAAGGGGATTCAGGGGCGGGGTCATTGGGCTTCATCTGGAATCTGATTTGCCAGCTTGGCGGCAGCCTTCAGATTCGGTCCCTTGGTGGTCTTGCCTTGGCGAGCCTGATTCACGCCACGACGTACAGATGCCAATGCCTCGGCATTTTCGTACAGCCAAGCTTCACGCTCTGGAATAACGCGGGCCATGGTCACACGAACCTCGGTTTCGTCGACTTCTTCAATGATGACCGTGCGATTGGCGAATCGATTTCCCAATGTCACGCGGCCTTTGCTGTCAGCGGTTTTAGTCGTCATGGGTGAACCTCCTCATTCTTTTATCATTATAGCCCATTTGGCATGATATGGGCAAGTGGTCATTACCCATAATTATATCGGTGTTCTGTTCGAGATAGATGAGCTGATGGAACTGCGCACGCAAAAGGGTCCCATTTGGAGTCGTTGATGCGCAAGTAAAAGGGTCCCACCTGAAGAGGCCGACTTGATTGTAAGGGCGATGTTGCTCTTTCATTGAGAGGCCGATAAGGATGTTAAATGTGGACCATTACGAACTGATTCGACGTCAATATTTGATTGAAGGCTTGAGTATTCGTGCGATTGCTCGAGATTTGAGACACTCCCGCCAAACCATTCGCAAGGTCTTGGCCTATGGGACGCCGCCGGGTTATCAGCGTTGTCAGCCCGTGACGTTGCCGGTGATGGACAA
>JAJRRC010000060.1 GCA_024279865.1 Planctomycetota bacterium
CTCAATGAGATGGCAGAATCCACCGCCACCTCTTTCACCGAGCGTTTGGCTGATGCGGACCAGCAGCTCAATGAAAAACTTGAAATGATTCGCAATCAAGTAGAAGAACAAACATCCGAATTCAAGCAGCAGGTGACCCAAGCTCTTGAACCTGCGACTGAGCAGCTTACCGCGGCCCAAGTTGCCATCAATGAATTGTCAGGCCAAGTTGCCGAGGTGCATCAGCAGGCCAGCGAAGTTTTAACGCCTGCCCGCGAACAGGTCCAGGCATTGGTCGCACAGGCTCGCCAAACTCTTGAACAAACCAGTGAAGCAATGGAACAGAAACTCGCCAGTCTTACCAAGCAGACCGAAATAGCCATCGAACCTGCCGAGCAAGCCCTTGGCATGTTGACGAACAAGCTCACTGAAACAACCCATCGTGGCAATGCCATGCTCAATGAATGGGTCGGCCAAGTCGAGCAAGTCACCCACAAACGCCTCGCTGAAGCTGATGAATACATCGCTCAAACTGATAAGCGTTTGCATGAAATGGCTTCCTCTGCCGCGACCCTGCTTCAAGGACAACTCAATGAGTTCAGCGAATTGGCCCAAGAATCTTTGGCTCCTGCCCAAGAGCAGGTTCAAGACATGCACCGTCAGTTGTGTGAAGCGACCGAAGAGGCTTCTCGTGCTTTGAAAACAGAAATTCAGACCTTTGAAACACGCATCGGCGAAGTCGGCACTCCGCTCGATGAACGCATTGAACATTTTGGAACAGCCTTGCGTCACGTCGCTGACAAAGTGCATGAAAAATTAATAGGCAACCTCGCTGACACGGTTCAGCCCATTGAAAATCAGTTCCAAACGCTGCAAGACCATGCTCAAAAAATCATTGACGCTGCCACGGAAAAACTTCATGAACACGTTGCCAATTTTGATGGTCAATTGCCTCAAGCAACGCAAGATCGCATGAAAGAAGCTCTCGAATCCACCATGCAAGGGCACATCAATGCCATGCTCCAGACTGTGGAAGAAAAACGAGTTCAGATGGCGGACAGCATTTACGAGCAGGTCAGTGAGCAGCTCGACCCTATTTTTTCAGCCTTGAATCGTCGCGTCGAGCGGATTGCGCCCGATGGCGAGTTGATGGCCTTGCAGGTGATGTCTGATTTGCGTGACAAGATCGTGGCTTTGTTCAAGAAGAGTTCTTTTGCGGTGGATCAAGCAGAGGTTCAGATGGATGCCGTTGAGACGGAAGAGGCTGCCGACAGCATTTTCCGTCAGGCCATGCAAACCTATTCAGATGACTTGCAGCAGCCTGAATCTGACGCTGCGTAAGTTTATCATTCCAACGAAAAACCATTTCGGTAGTTTAAATTCAAGCGTCTGGGATCGAGGGAGTCCCAGACGTTTGTTTTTTTAGGTAGATTTTAATATTTCCCCCAACGCCGAGCCCTGAGGTCCCTCCGGGGGCCGAGGCCGAAGGGCGGGATTCTTGTTTAATGTAGTGCTTAGGTGTGGTTTGTGCCAGATGAAGAATTTACATTATTCCCCATTTTTCTCGGTCGCATTTTTTATTTTTGCGAGCTGAAATCCATCCCGTCGTTTTTCAAATGCAACTCAAAATGCTATAACGACAGAGTACCCGCCAATCCATACAGAAAAGGAACATCATGGCGAAGACTAAAATGCGAATTGAACAAGACTCCATGGGCCAAATGCAGGTCCCCGCTTGGGCACTGTGGGGGGCGAGCACCCAACGAGCCGTCGAAAACTTTCCCATCAGCGGCCGCGTCGTGCCCCGTGAAGTGACCCGCGCGTTTGGTGACCTCAAAGCAGCCTGCGCCAAAGCCAACCAATCGCTGGGTAAACTGTCTGCCGCTCGCGCCAAGGTCATCATCACAGCTTGTGATGAAGTGGCCTCGGGTCAACTCGATGCCCACTTTGTCGTGGATGTTTACCAAACCGGCTCAGGCACCAGCTCCAACATGAACGCCAATGAAGTCATCGCCAACCGAGCGGGTCAACTGACCAAAACGTCCATCCATCCCAATGATGATGTGAACATGGGACAGTCCTCGAACGATACTTTCCCCACTGCCATGCACATTGCGGGCGCGTTGGCGTTGAAAAACGAACTGATCCCTGCGTTGAAGCGGGTGGCCAGTACGCTCAAGAAGCAGGCCCGCAAGTGGGACAAGCTTATTAAAATCGGCCGCACGCATTTGATGGACGCGACTCCGATTCGTGTGGGACAGGTTTTCTCAGGCTATGCCGCCCAAGCCGAATATGCCGTGACCCGCGCGACGGCTGCACTAGATGCGATGCGAACCAACATGCCCATCGGCGGAACGGCTGTCGGCACAGGGATCAACACGCATCCTCAGTTTGCCAAGAAAGTTTGTACGGAACTTTCCCGCCGCACCGGTATCCGCTTTACCGAAGCGGCGAACCATCCTGAAGCCCAAGCCGCCAAAGACAGCTTCGTCGAAGCGTCAGGCCAACTTAAAACCATCGCGGTGAGCCTCTCCAAAATCGCCAACGACATCCGCTGGCTCGGCTCCGGTCCACGTTGTGGCCTCGGTGAATTGGTGCTTCCTGCCATTCAACCTGGCTCCTCAATCATGCCCGGCAAGGTCAATCCCGTGATCTGTGAATCCGTGGTGCAGGTTGCCGTCCGCGTGATCGCCAACGACACCGCTATCACCTACAGCGGGTTCGGCGGCGTGGGGTCGATCCTTGAACTCAACGTGGCGATGCCTGTCATGGCAGACGCGTTCATGGAATCCATCAACCTGTTATCCAATGTCTCCAATGTGCTAGTCGATAAATTGCTCGTTGAGTTGGAAGTCAATCGCAAACGCTGCGAAGAGCTGATTGATCAATCCTTGATGATGTGCACCAGCTTGGCTCCGGAGATTGGATACGACAATGCCGCCAAGGTCGCCAAGCAAGCTTTTGCAGAGAATAAAACCATTCGCCAGTTGGTGACTGAGCAGGGGACCATTGAGCCCCAACGGCTCAAGGAGCTGTTGGACCCTGATAGCATGACCCGTCCTCAGTAACTTTTAACATCGCAGTGAACTTTCTGGAAGGAGAATCTCATGCAACGTTTTGCTGTGCTTGGTTTGGGACGCTTTGGCATGTCCCTCGCCCGCCAATTGCATGCGGCCGGCCAGGAAGTCATTGCGGTGGATTCAGATTTGGAACTCATCGAGCATATCCGTGATGAGGTCACGCTGGCCGTGGCGATGAATTGCACGGATGAAGCAGCCCTCAAAGCTCACAAGGTCGATGAAGTCGACGTGGCAATCGTGAGCATCGGCGACGATTTTGAAGCAGCCACCTTGGCCACCGTGATGCTCAAACAACTGGGGGTCAAACGTGTCATTAGCCGTGCGGTGAGTCCGATGCTCGCACGGATTTTGACCCGCATCGGGGCCGACGAAGTGGTCAATCCTGAAGACGAGTCAGCGGACCGTTGGGCGGCTCGGCTGGTCATGTCCCACTTTTTGAATCAGGTGGTCTTGGGCCATGATTTCAGTGTGGTGGAATTAATCACCCCTGAGCAATGGGTGGGTAAAACACTGATCGAGCTGGACCTGCGCCGGTCGGCGAATGTGAATCTCGTGGCCATCAAATCCCATGAACAAGTGGTCGGCTCACCTGACCGTTGGCAAACACGCTTGCCCGGCGTGGATGAACCGCTCAAGGCCGACGACAGTCTGGTCATCGTGGGTTCCGATGAAGATCTCGCCCGTTTGCCCGGTTGATCGTCGCTGTTCTTTGCAGATTTGTGGTAAAAACACGAAAATGTAGAGAAGCACAGGCCGCTGTGCATAGATTGTTAATACTGAAAGTGTTTGCGTATGAATATCGTCATCTGCGGGGCAGGTGAAGTCGGTCGCCATGCTGCGGAAGTTTTGGGTAATGGTGCGGACAATATCACCATTATCGACAAAGAATACAGCAAGCTCGTGGCCCTCGAACAGACCATGGATGTACGCATTCTTCATGGCAATGCAGCCCATGTGGACCTCTTACGCGAAGCAGGCTGTGCCAATGCAGACCTGTTCCTCGCCGCAACCCATATCGATGAAATCAATCTACTGAGCGCCTCGCTTGCCAAAGCCGTTGGCGCCAAGCAGGTTATCGCCCGCGTGCACCACAGCGCCTTTTTTGAACGCAAGGATTTTGACTACGGCAAGCAATTGGGAATCGACCATCTGGTCTGCCCGGAATTCACCACCGCAGCCGCTATTGCCCAAACACTCCGCACGCCTGGCGCTCTGGCGGTTGAACGGGTGGCGATGGATCAGGTTGAAGTTCGCCGCTTGCCTGTGGTCAAAGGCGCTAAAGCCGTGGGCAGCCCGCTGATGGCCTTGAACTTACCGGAGGCCACACGCATCGCCTCGATTGAACGTGGCGGAGCGGTATTTTTGCCTGATGGTCACACACGGATGGATGAGGGGGATGTGGTGACGTTGTTGGGCGATACAGCGGTTTTCGAGAAGGCTGCTCGTTTGTTTGATCCGGAAGCTGCCAAGCGAAAGCACGTGGTGATTTTGGGTTCGACGGGGATGGGGGTTTGGCTTTGCCGCGCGTTGCGGGGGCGGGGGTTTTCCATTCGTCTGGTGGCGGACAATCAAGAGCGTGCTGAAGAATTGGCGAGCAAGTTGGATTGGGTCACCGTTTTGTATGCCGATGCGGCAGACGCTTCGATTTTTGAAGAAGAACGTTTTGGTGATGCCGATGCGTTTGTGGCCTTGTCCGAGGAAGATGAGCGGAACATTCTGGCTGCCGCTCGGGCCAAGACAATGGGCGTTTCAGAAGCGATTGCCGTTTTACAACGGTCGACTTATTTACATTTGATTGAACATGTTGGGATTGACCACGCGTTCAGTCCGCGTGTGACGGCCGTGGGTCAAATCAAACAGCTTTTGGATCAAAGCCCGATTAAACATTTGGCTTCTTTGGGACAAGGCGTGGCCGAGGTCTTTGAGTTAAAGGTTCCTGCCAATGCACCCGCCAAGGTGATTGGTTGTCCGCTGCACCAAATTAATTTTCCGTCCAAGACCATGATCGGAGCCATTGGACGCGGCGCGACGGCCCATGTGCCGGGCGCCTCTAGTGAATTGCAACCAGGGGATACCGTGGTCATCATCGGCCCAGGTCCACGTGGCGGCACAACGGAAAAAAATTTAGCCAAACTATTCGGCATTTCAAGGTAAGGTGTACCCCCTCTGCATTCATCTGGCTTCTTCTTTCTGACTGACTGACAACTGATAGCTGATAACTGATCGCTTTAAAATGAATACACGTTTTGTGGTTCGATATTTGGGTTTGCTGATGGCGGTCTTGGGCGCTTCGGTGCTTCTGACAGCCGGGGCGGATTGGGTCTTAACCGAACACGTGACGGCCGATGTTCCCGGGGTTAAAGCTTTGGTGGTGTCTGGCTTGATTGGTTGGCTGTTTGCGGGTCTGTTGTTATGGCTCGGACGTCAGGGCAGTGATTCGCTGGGTAGGCGTGAAGCGTTGTTGTTGGTGGCATTGAGTTGGTTTTTGGGAGCGGCTTTGTCGGGGTTGCCTTATTATTTTTGGGCGAAGCTGGTGTGTGAACCGGATCATCCGTTTTCGAGTTTTGTCGCTTGTTATTTTGAAGCGATGAGTGGGTTGACCACCACGGGCGCGACGGTTCTCAGTGATATTGAAGCGTTGCCGACGAGTCTTCTTTTATGGCGGGCGACGACGCATTGGCTTGGCGGGTTGGGGATTGTGGTTTTGTTTGTGGCAGTATTTCCGATGTTGGGCGTGGGGGGCAAAAGACTCTTTGCCGTCGAAGCACCGGGTCCGTCTCAGCCGGGGGTGAAGCCTCGCATTCGTGAAACCGCCCGCATTCTCTGGATCATTTATCTGGGCTTGACGTGTATTGAAATCGGGCTTCTCAAACTCGCGGGCATGACGTTGTTTGATTCTATTTGTCACACCTTTGCGACTTTGGCGACGGGTGGATTTAGTACCCGTAATACCAGCGTGGGGGGCTTTGGGCCAGCGATCCAAATCATCATGATTGTGTTTATGGTTTTGGCGGGCGCGAATTTTGGGCTTTACTACCATGTTCTGCAAGGGCGTTGGAAACGTTTTTTCCAGGACCCTGAATTGCGGGTTTATTTGGGGATTTTGTTGGTGGCTTCGTTGCTTGTGAGTGCCAGCCTCATCGGCGAACGAATGTTTGCCACCACGGGACAGATGGTCGAGCCTTCCGTGGGGCAGGCGGTTTTGCATGGCACGTTTCAGACGGTTTCGATTCAAACCACCACGGGGTTTTGTTCTGCCGATTTTAATTTATGGGCTTTTGGACCCAAAGCAATTTTATTGGTCCTGATGTTCGTCGGCGGTTGCGCGGGTTCCACCGGCGGCGGGATTAAGGTCATCCGTTTACTGGTGGCCTTCAAGGTGGTGCTTTGTGAAATCGAAAGGGTCTTTCGGCCCAACGTGGTACGCAGTATCAAAGTCGGCAAAAGTGTGATTGACCCAGCCATGAGACAAGCGGTCCTCGTTTATATCTTGGGGATATTCATTCTTTTTGGACTGGGCGCGATTGCCATTATGTGGTTTGAAACCGGTTCACAATGTGATTTTATTACCGCAGCCACCGCCAGTGCTGCCACGCTTAACAATATTGGACCGGGCTTGGCGCGGGTGGGTGCGATTGAGAATTTTGGTTGGTTCAGTTCACCGAGCCTGATTGTGATGAGTTTGCTGATGGCACTCGGTCGTTTGGAAGTGTACGCTATTGCGGTGTTGTTTGTCCCCTCGTTTTGGCGTAAGCCGTAGATAGACAAAGAGAGTTTGCATGATTGTTGTGAATACAGAAACGGTTCCTGGGTATGAGATTTTAGCGGTTTTGGGTTTGGTGCAAGGCAACACGATTCGCGCCAAGCACTTGGGCCGCGATATTGCTGCGGGCTTCAAAAATTTGGTGGGGGGTGAACTCAAAGGCTACACCGAACTTCTAACTGAAGCGCGAGGTCAAGCCCTTGAACGGATGCTCGAAGAAGCTCGTCAGTTGGGCGCCAATGCGGTGGTGAATGTTCGTTTTACGACCAGTGCGGTGACGGCCGGGGCAGCTGAGTTGTATGCGTATGGGACGGCCGTGCAGCTATCCGAAAAACCAAGGTCAAACCCAAGTGATTCGATTGAAGTGTGATTCGATACTTCTGTCGCGTTTGGAAAAGAATCCGACGCTTGGATTCACCACACTCTTGATGATGAAGGTTGCTTTCGGCAGGTTGTTGCCGGGGGTTGTTACCGGGGGTTATTACCGGGGGTTACTTCCGGGGGGGGAGTTTAAAGACGTACCAGGCCATGAGGCTGATGATGCACATTTCTCCACCGTCTTCGATGACACCCCAGACTATTTTTCCTTGAGAGACCATTTCGTGAATCATGTCCACGCCGATGCCGAACATGACCAGCAGGGCAAAGAGTCCGGTGAGGTGTTTGGTGATGGTTCTTCCCTGTGCGTTGCTGAAAAAGTACGCCATTCCGATCCCGCTAAAGAGTAGGGAACCTGCAATGGCTGAGAATCCCAGTTCGCCAAGGTCTCTGGCGCGTAGGCCGAACATCGGTTGCAGGTTGAATTCTGCTGCCGCCCAGCGGCCGACGTTTTCGTGTACCGACATCGCATCGTCGACAAGGATGTAAGCAAACAAACAGGTCCACACCAGATAAACCAGTCGCGGCTTGTGGCAAAGAAAGGCTCCAAAAAGAAGCAAAATGATCCAGAATTCCTTGATGTATTGATAGACCTCAGGGTAGCCTCGATCTGTTTCGATGGAAAACATCGGGCTGGACATCATGCCCATGTGATACGGAATTTGAAGCAGAATAAAAACTACGTCCACGCTCAGGAGCAGGACCAATAGTTTCTTGGTATCGCTCCAAGGTTCGCAACATAGCTTTGTGGTGATGTGATTGTTTGGCATATTGTTAAGAGTTCCCCATTGAACAATAACAGAGTTTTGGGTGAGTCGTTAATCTTTGAGTATGCGTACGTCCAGCGGCTTGATTGTATCAAGGTGAATATCCCGTTGGGGATAGGCGATGACCAGTTGATGTTCACGGAACAGGGCATCTATGGCAAAACGCAATTCACTTCGTCGTTGGCGCAAGATCATTTCCTGTCGGGCGTGGGTCCAGAAGAATACTTCGAAGTTTAGCGCATTGTCTCCAAATTCATCGAAGATCACCACGGGTTTAATGGGGGATTGTTCGATGAGGTCATTGGTTTGGCAGGCTTGAAGGATGAGTTCTTGTATCTTGTCGGTGGGGCTGCCGTAGGCCGCGACGACGATTTGGCTGAGTTGCACCGTATGTCGTCCTACGGTGAACAGCTCGATTTTCCAGATTTTATTCCAGTGGGAGAAATCAAAAGTAGGCATGGCTTAGGATTTTTCAAAATTCGTCAAAGGGCAAATTTTTCTGCGCATCAGCTTCTTCTGTCAAAACAGGCAATCAAGGAGTTGCACCAATGGCTTTGATAATAGCGTCTAAATCATCAGGGACCGCAATGGGCTCATTGGCCAATTGGCCGTGGGGTGTCGAGCGTGGCGCTTGGTCCTGGATTGCTTTGACATCAATGCCCGTGTGATACTTGACCGTGGCATCGGGGTCTTTGAGTTCATGGCCTGTGAGGATACAAACCACGCGATCCGAAGGGCTGAGAATACCTTCGTCGATGAGCATGTGAGCGCCCGCCACGCTGGCTGCACTGGCGGGTTCACAGCCAAAGCCGTAACGGCCGACCATGGCTTTGTGTTCGAGAATTGTTTGGTCGTCCACTTCCCGCACCACGCCGTCCATGAGGTCCAACGCTCGCAATGATTTGACGAGGTTCACCGGCCGACCAATTTCAATGGCACTGGCAATGGTGTTGGCATGATAGGATTCTGCGTTCATTTTGTTGTATAACGCATCGATTTTAGAGGTGTCTGGTCGTCCATCATCCCATCGCACGCCTTGCTCGGTGAACAATTGATACAAAGGATTCGCGCCCGCTGCTTGAATGACCGCCAAGCGGGGAATGCGGCTAATGAGGCCAAGTTCTTTCAATTCAGTAAAGGCTTTGCCGAAGGCAGAGCAGTTGCCCAAGTTGCCGCCTGGGACAACGATCCAATCCGGTGGCTGCCAATCCATGGCCTCAAGCACGCGGTACATAATTGCTTTTTGCCCTTCAAGACGAAAAGGGTTCACGCTGTTCATCAGATAGATGCCCAGCTCTTTGTTTTCGGTGGTGATCTGACGGACTCGCCGTAGGCAGGCATCAAAATCGCCTTGGACTTGTAACGTTCTCGCGCCATAGTCCAACGCCTGGCTGAGCTTGCCATAAGCAATTTTGCCTGACCCGATAAAGACAATGCCCAGCATTTCAGACAAGGATGCAAACATCGCCAAGCTCGCCGAGGTATTCCCCGTCGAAGCGCAAGCGACGCATTTCGCGCCCACCATGCGCGCATGGGTGAACGCGGCCGCCATCCCGTTGTCTTTGAAAGAGCCCGATGGGTTGAGGCCTTCATATTGAAGATAAAGATTGCCGGGCTTAAACCCGATTTTTCCTGCAAGCAAATTGGCGCATTGCAGATTGGTGCGACCTTCACCGATGGACACAATATCGTCTTCGGTACGGTAAAACGGCATCAGTTCGCGGAACCGCCACACCCCAGAAAAATCCAATGTGCCTGAGCCTTGTTCGCCTTTGGTCATCCAGCGACGTTCAAACAACCCAAAAGATTTGGGCGTATGTTCCAGTTGATCCCAGTGGTAGCGAATGTCCAGAAGCGAATTTTTCCCCGCAACTGCACAGGTCGGACAAGAGATATGCACCTCGCCGATGCTGAAGGTGGCATTGCAATCCGGGTCGATACATTGTTGAAAGGCCGCATCCATCTGGGGCAAACTCCTGTTGAAAACATTGATTGTATAAGCAAGAGGCCCGAATGTCTTGAAGCGAGGTCGTATCAAGAGGACGCTTGATTGATTTTTGCTTGTTTGCGTTCCTGTCGGTCCGCCCGATGGGTGATCAGGACCATGACACCCACGCCTACCACCAAGGCTGCATCAGCTATATTGAACAGCCAAGGATACAAGTCCGTGTTTCCGCCGGGCCAATGCCAGCCAAATGGAAGATGGACCCCCGGGAATAACCAAAACATATCCCGGACCGCTTGATAAATTATCCGGTCATACATATTGCCCAAAGCTCCAGCCAAAATCAGGCCATAGCAAATTTGGACCGCATAAGCCGAGGCTGCTGTGTTCCAAAACAACCAGAGAATAAACGCGACAGCCAGCACACTTACGCCGACAAAAAAGCTCTGTCCACCTTTGCCGATCCCAAAGACCGCTCCGGTATTCAAAGTTAAACGCAAGCTCAGCACATAAGGCATCAGCGTCACGGGTTCGTGATAAGGGATTTGCAAGACAGAGTTGGCCTGGCCTGATTGTAGTTCAATGGGTTGGCCTGCCACTTGTTTAAACGACATTTTTTTGACCAGCAGATCCCCCCACAGCGTTAAGACAACGACCAAAGCAAATAAAAGCAATGGGCCAGCAGGTCGCTGCGCCACGTGAAGGACCGTCTTTTTAGGTGGGGAATCCTCTTTCATGATACCTAAAGCAGAATCATCTGGAGTGCATACGATTCGTCTTCTTTTTTTTCTTTTTTTGCAGATCACAGAGAGCCAACGGGTGGTGGCTGGTCAATTAGAGTTTGCCCATGCGGTCAAGTTCACGGGCAATGCTGATGGAATACTTTGCCCAGGGCTTGGCTTCGAGACGGGCTTTGCCGATGGGTTTGCCTGTCAGGATGCAGATGCCATAGGTTTTATTGCCGATACGGGTGAGAGCGTCATGGATGCGTTTGAGCAACGCACGTTCGGATTCCATGAGTTCAATTTTGAACTCTTGCTCGAAGTTGTCCGTGCCGGTGTCGGCCATGTGTTCGTAGGAAATACTCTGCGAAGCCGATTTAACATCCGAGGCCAGCGAAGCCACATCGCCAAGCAATTCGGCTCGTTTGTGGACCAAAAGGTCTCTGAAGTGTTTCATCTGAGATTTGGTCAAGCCTGACTTGAGTTTTTTTAACTGGTCGTCAGACAGTTGTTTTTCTGGAATCGTGACTCGTGTCGTCGTCGTCGGGGCGCGACGCAATTGCTCTCGCAACCGTGTGACACGCGAAGAAATCACTTTGGGAGCAGCTTTGGCGGTCTTCTTTGTCACTTTCTTTTTGGTGACCTTCTTTTTGAGGACTTTTTTGGGAGCAGCTTTTTTCTTGGTCACTTTGGTTGCTGGTTTTTTAGAAACTTTTTTCTTGGTGACTTTGGAAGCTGACGCTTTTGCAGTCACTTTCTTTTTGGTGACCTTCTTTTTGAGGGCTTTTTTGGGAGCAGCCTTTTTCTTGGTCACTTTGGTTGCTGGTTTTTTAGAAACTTTTTTCTTGGTGACCTTTTTGGCTACTTTTTTAGAGGTGCTTGCTGCTTTTTTCTTGTTTTTTTTCTTTGCCACGTTGAAAGCTCCGTTTGTTTTTATCCTGCTGCCTTCAACTTTTAGAGTGAAGGAGCGAACTGGCGGGAGTGCCAGTTAATCGAGGTAGTCGTATATTTTAGTTGCTAATTAGACAACGAGCAAGCAGATGGGGTGATTGGGGCATGAAACAGCAGTGAGGAGCTCTTAGAGCGGTTTTTATTTGAAGGCTGCTGGGTTGCTTAGGGTGTTTGCAACGACAGATGAGAGAGGTAAACAATGCAGTTTTGTCTCATGATTCAAATATTTTATAGATTGGAGAGTGCTAGATAAACCGACTACCATGCGCGCAGGAGAAGAATTAAATCCCAATAGACACGCCAGAGACCACCTTGTGGCAGCCTAGCGTGATTGCAGAGGGATTAATAGCTGCGGACATTGACTGCGCGGCCGGCACTGCGTCTGCGGTTGAGCAGCTTGCGTCCGAGCTTCGTACGCATTCTGGCACGAAAACCAAATTTACGTGCCCGTTTGATCAAGCTTCGTCGCTTGGGGTAATGCGTGGACATCGTGAGTTCTCCGTCTATACTAAAAGGCCTGTAATGATTCGCATTTGGCGAAAGAGGGAAAATGATAGCAAATAATTGCCTGTGTGTCGAATCAGGCCTTGATTCGCGCGTGTAACCCTCCAAATAGGCGATGTTCGGTCAGATTGACAAGCCCGGAGGGGACCGTAATACTCACCGTTGGGGAATATTTTAGACGGGTGGGATAACAGTTTATGCTTGATGATGCGGCAAAGTTATTGGGATACACATTTAAGGACGATCAAATTCTATCTGAGAGTTTGACGCATGCTTCCTATACGGCACATCGGTTGCAGAGCAATGAACGCATGGAGTTTTTGGGAGATGCGATTCTTGGGTATGTGACGTGTGAATACCTGTTTCAAACGTATCCAGACCTGCTCGAAGGTGAACTTACAAAAATAAAAAGTGCGGTGGTCAGTCGTCGGGTGTGTGCTTTGATTAGTGAAAAGCTGGGACTGGGCCAATTTTTACGGATGGGCAAAGGTATGATCGGCCGAGAGGCGTTGCCTCAAAGCATTCTGGCAGGCGTTTTTGAATCCGTGATCGCCGCAATCTATCTCGACGGCGGGTTTGAGCCTGCCCGGGCATTTATCATCGAACACACCAAGCCTTACATCGAAGAAGCCTCCGAATCGACCCATCAACAAAATTTCAAAAGCGCATTACAACAACACGCTCAAAAGTATTTGCCAGGGAAGCCCTGCTATCTTGTGCTTGACGAAAAAGGGCCCGATCATTCCAAATGCTTTGAAGTCTGTGTCGAACTTGACGGCCAACGGTTTGAGCCCGCCTGGGCCAAGTCCAAAAAAGAAGCAGAACAAGCAGCCGCCCTCGCGGCCTTGCGACAGCTCGGCTTGATCGAAGACACCGAGGACAATCAAATCCATCTCAAGCTCTTCAACGGCTAGATCTTTTTACATCAAAACTTACCCTTTTGACTAGATGGGTTGTTTGAAAAGCAGCCGCACGCTAACAGCGTGCGCGTCCGGAGGGCGGCCAACAGACTGATTGACAGGGTTCACACATCTTTAACAACCCACCCACAAACATTCGCAATCCCACAGGGCGATCACTTCCGGGGGGCGATTACTTCCGGGGGGTGATTACTTCCGGGGGAAGGTTAAAAAACGATGAGCCGTGGTATGGCGATACGTTTGCCCAGGCTGCAAAATAATCGTCGGAAAATCTTTCTGGTTCACCGAATCAGGAAAGTGTTGTGTTTCAAGACACACCGATCCATGTAGATGAAATGTTTTCCCATTGGCACCTTGCGTGGGCTCTAAAAAATTGGCGGTGTAGAGCTGTATCCCCGGCTGGGTTGTTTTAACTTCCATGCTTCGACCGCTGGCGTGGCTGGACAATGTGGCTGCGGGGGCAAGGTCTTGGTCACTTTTTCTTAGGACATAGCAATGGTCAAAACCATGGTCAGTTTGGGTGATTAGTGGGCCGATGCGGGTGGGCTTGGTGAAATCCAAAGGCGTTTGGGCGGTATCATGAAAGCTTCCCAAGGGAACGCCATATTCATTGGGGTCGAGGTACTGATCAGCGTGGACTTGTAATTCATGTTCGTAAATATTGCCATTGCCTGTCCCGTTGAGATTCCAATAGGCATGATTGGTCAAATTCACGGGCGTGGGTTGATCGGTGGTGGCTTGATATTCAAAAATGAGTTCATTTTGATCGGTCAGCCGATAGGTGGCCTGGGTTTGAAGATTGCCTGGATAGCCTTCTTCGCCATCAGGGCTGAGGTAGGAAAAAATGACCGCTTGTTCGCTAGCCGTTGTTTGGGTTTGGGCTTGCCAGAGGACTTTGTTAAAACCGTTGATTCCACCATGCAGATGGTTTGGGTTCTCTTTGTCATTGATCGGTTTTGCCAAAGGATTCGCATAAGATAGGTATTGTGTAACGTTCCATGGCAAGTATTTTTGAAGCCACATTGTATCCCGAGGCAACTTTGATACCACCGCTCACCGCTGACCTGCTGATCCAAGCCTACGCCCAAGGCTATTTTCCCATGGCAGATACGGCCGACGGGCCCGCCCACTGGTATCACCCCGATCCCCGAGCGGTGTTGCCTTTGGATGGGATGAAAATTTCCAAATCTCTCGCCAAGCAAATTCGTCGCAAGCCTTATCGCATCACCGACAACCGTGTGTTTGAACAGGTGATTCGAGCATGCGCCCACCGTGAAGAAACTTGGATCAACGAAGAAATTATCCATGCCTACACCGATCTACACAAAAGGGGCTGCGCCCATAGCATTGAAGCCTGGCAGGGCGATCAACTCGTCGGCGGGTTGTATGGCGTAAGTATCGGGGGCGCGTTCTGTGGTGAATCGATGTTTAGCCGCGCGACGGATGCGTCTAAAATTTGCCTCGCCTATCTGGTCGATCATCTCCGCACCCAAGGTTACCGTTTGCTCGATACCCAGTTTTCCAATCCGCACATGGCCCGCTTGGGCGTGATTGAAATCCCCCAAGCTCAATACCTTCAGCAATTGGCCGAGGCCATCAAGCTGGACGTTTGTTGGGGCGACAGTTGACGCGATAGAGCACTTCGTACAAATAATCTCCACTTGCCCCCGGGGTGCGTCCGTCTGTCTGAACCATTTGTCTATTGCAGTTCATCGAGTTTCGTCAGCACGGTTTGCGCGTGATCGGTGACTTTGACTTTGTCCCATCGGAAGCGGACTTTGCCTTTGGGATCGATGAGATAGGTCGTTCGCACGACGCCCATATACTTGCGGCCGTACATGCTCTTCTCTTGCCAAACCCCATATTTTGTCAATGCCTTGTGTTCCGGATCGGCCAGCAGGGTAAAGTTTAAATCTTGTTTTTGAATAAATTTCACATGCGACGCAGCGCTATCAGGGCTCACCCCCAGCACCACCGCATTTTGCGTATTGAATTTGGGAAGGTCATCTCGAAATTGACAAGCCTGACTCGTACAGCCGGAGGTATTGTCTTTGGGATAAAAGTAAAGCACCACCCATTGCCCTTTGTAGGAAGACAGCCGACGTAGTTGTTCGGTTTGATCTTTAAGTGCAAAAGCAGGCGCGTTCTGGCCCGGTTCAATCAGTGAAGAAGTAGACATCTCGGTAGCTCCTGAGGTGTGATCTGTGTTGTCATTCAAGCGTCATACAACTTACGTCAATTCCTTCATGATACCCCAAGCGTCTTCGAAGAATATTTTCAGTTCTTCGGGTTCGATGAGTTTGCTTTTGTAGAAGACTAACCATTCGCCGCCGCCTTGGATGGACAGGTTTTTGCGGGCTTCGAGGAACCAGAGTTTTTCGTCGGTGAAATAGTTGCGGACAGCTTGTTCGTCTTTGCCTTTGAGAACATACTGTTTGGAAAATTTGGGGTGGCTGTCGAAGTCAATATCCTGATCGCCCATTTTTGAAATAATGCGATGGAAGAAATTTTCAGGCTGCAACTGAAAGTAAGGCAACTCTGTGTCGGGCAACTCAAAGGCGATTACGGAATGTGGACAAGTGGAGGCGTTTTTCCCTGTGCCGAGGGTGTAGCGATAGTCAAACAATTGTACGGGAATCTCTTCGAGTTGGGTTTTCATTAAATGGGTGATGGTGTGACTGTGGCCTGACTGAAACAGGGGTAGGTCACCGAAATCTTCATGGGTGAGTGTGAGGGCTTTGGGTTGATATTCAAACCCCATGTCCAAGGCCATTTGTACTAATTGCTCCGTTCGTTTTCTGTTCACACGAAAAGCTCGATAAATGAGAAAGACGACGAACAGAACGATGGGGGCAAAAGGCAGCCAAGATATCAGCGTGCTTGTGACGGAATTGGCCATAAACAGCATGGTTGAATTCTCCAGTGGGGAATGTCTGTGAAGGTGTATGGTCCCAGTGTCCGGTTCGGGGGTCAAGGTCGTCATGGTTTATAATTTGAGCATGAGCTTTGCGTTTCCGTTATGGCTTTGGGCAGCGGTGGCAGCGGTGGGGTTTCCGCTTTGGCTGCATCTGCGCAGTACGCACCATTTTCGTCGGGCGGATTTTCCAACCACTTCTTTTGTTTTGGCTGCGATGGGCGTGGGGGCCAGTGGGTTTGTATTACGTCATTGGGTCACGTTGTTTTTACGCGTGGCCATTCTTTTGTGTTTGGTTCTGGCGATGGCTGGGCCTCGGTTACGGTCGGCCGTTGAAGATGGGCGAGCGGTCACGGTGTTTGTGCTAGACGGCTCAGCATCGATGAATCGCAGGACACCCGATGGGGTTTTACGGGATCAAGCGATTGCTAAAATCGATGCTGCATTGGGTGGTTTGTCCGGGGTGAAGGCTGCGGTCATTTTGATGGACGCGAGTCCTCGATTGCTGTTGCCTGGGCCGACGACTGATGTGGCATTATTACGAACATTGTTGGCGGAGCTTCGTCAGAATCCAGGGGACCAGACGGCCGACTGGGCGGGAGCGATGGCTTTGGTGAGGCAGTTGGGCGATGCGGGGGTGGTCCATGTTTATTCAGATTTACAGAAGGGATCAATGCCCAAATCGTCAGCTTGGCAGGGTTTGCTGGGCGGGTGGGGTTTGCGTGTTCATGCGATGGTGGCATCCACATCGGAGGTAAATGTTGCGTTGGAGCGATTGTCTTTTTCTGAACGTCAGGTTCGAGTGGGTTGGCCGACGTGGGTGGGGGTGGAGCTGCGTCGTTGGGGTATGGGAACGTCTGAAGTCCAAGTGGAATTGCTTGTTGATGGCCAAGTCGTTGAGCGTCGGGGGTTGACCTTGGGGGACCGTGCCTCGGCAACGTTTGAGGTGGCTTTTGAAAAAGCAGGCCCACACAAAATAGAAGTTCGTTTGGCAGATCACCACGATGCCCAGGCGGCCGACGATCAGCAAGGGTGCTGGGTTGCCGTGGTGGACACCCCTTTGGCGTACCTGTCCCTAGGGGTGCTGTCGAAACAACTCGTCGAAGTTTTGGAGGCAGATCAATGGGAGGTGACGTCCGATGTGAAGGTTGCCTCCTTGAGCGTGATTGGTCATAGAAGTTCTCTAGGAAATTTTCCCAAGGAATCGTCGGGCAAGGCTTTGGGAAACTTCCGGGGTGGGATTGTTTGGTTGATTCATGATGTGACATCAGCTCGTGCGTTTTCAACGTTCGCCAAGTCGATGGGGCTAGGTGTGCAGCAGCGGGCTGATTCATTGCCTGTGGCACGTTGGCAATGGGAGGCTCAGGATCGTTGGCTTGATCGGTTTGATGCTCGAGCGATGTCAGGCCTGCGTGCGATCCAGACCAAGCCCGCGTTTGAGTGGACGGGTGTGGATGACCGATCTGTTTTGATTCGAGATGCAGCAGGTGAGCCAGTGTTGCAACGCCTTGTTTTAGAAGATGGCCGTGTGGTTGCGGTGTTAAGTCTTGATTGGGCGGAGGTGATGGACCAGCCGTCGTTTGTCGCACTGTTGATGCATGTGAGCCGTCAATTGATTCAAGAGGGGCAGCAGGGTGTTACTTCACAAAGTTTGGATGTGGTGGCAGGCGATGTATGGGCGGGGGAGGTGCGTTCTCATGTGGGTTTTGAGGCGGCAAAGGCGGCCGGGCAGGCCGGTGTGTTTGTACGCTTGGCAGAGGTTGAAAGTAGTCCCCTCGTGGGGCGTTTAGATGAACGTGCGTCTGAGCTACACGTTTTTTTACATTCATCGCGGTCGTCGACGTTGTTGGCGATGGAGGGCTGGCTGTTGGGGGCTGCATTGTTGCTGGCAATGGGTGAATGGTTCTCCACGGGCTTGAAATATTCGTCATGGCGATGGTGGCTTCGGTTGATGGCCATGACCTTGGTGGGGATCGGTCTATGGTCCCCCGCCCCCGGAAGCCCCCCCGGTTCCCCCGGTTCCCCCGGAAACGCCCCCAGAAATCCATCCGGAAATTCTTTTACTTCGGGAGATGTTTCAAGCGGTTTGTATGAGGCAATTTCAGGAGCGACTTCGTTGACGGTGTTGATTGACCGTTCAGCGAGTATGAAGCCTTATTGGCCACAAGTGCGTGAACAATGGTTGTCTCATTTCATTCCCCCCGCCCCCGGAAGTCCCCCCGGAAGTCCCCCCGGAAGCCCCGCCGGAAGTTTCCTTGGAAGTACCCCGGCCCTCGGAAACATCTCCGGCATATCTTTCGGAAATACCACGCCACACTCCTCAGGTAAGACCTTGGGAAGCTTCCGGGGGAACCGGTGGGGCTTCCGGGGGCGGGGGGTGGCGATGTTTGATAGAGCTTTGCGGTTGGGGCTTCCGGTGGGGGAACCGGGGGGGCTTCCGGGGGCGGGGGGTGAGACTTGGTTGTTATCTGCGTTGGGGGCGGTCACGCAAGGCGACATTTTGTTGGTGAGTGACGGGGCTGATAGTTCAGGCATGGCTGCGGGGCCGGTGATTCAAACCTTGCTCGACCGAGGTCAGCGGGTTTTTATTGGTGCTTTGGATTTTCAAACCGTTGGGGTTGATCGTCAGTTGTGGGCTTGGTCAGACAGTGTTTTGGCATGGCAGGGGCAGACGGTGGGTCTTGAAGCGAAGATTCAAGCGTCTGATGCTGCGGGTTTGTCTGTCGAAGTGAGATTATTTTGCGAAGGCGAGTTGGTTCATTGGCAGTCGGTCTTGTTAGATGAGCACGGACGCGGGCAGGTGCGTTATGAGGTGGTGTTAGAGACGGTTGGCGAAGTGGGATATGAATGGGAAGTGGCAGCGGGCGAGGGTGAAACGGATTTGGCGAACAACCGTCGTTGGGTTTTTGTGCAGTGCGTGGATCGTCCGGTGCGTGTGTTGTTGTTGGAGGGCCAGCCGCATTGGCAGACGCGAGATTTTCAGCGTGCAATGCGAGCCGATTGGCGGGTGGTGTGTACCAGTCGTTTTGCGATGGGATTGGGCCGTCAATTGATCCAGCGTGAGGTGGGGGGACCGGGGGAACTTTCGGGGGCGGGGGAAGGTTTAGCGTCGTTTGATGTGGTGGTCTTGGGCCAAGCGGTGGGGCGATTGCTCGACGAGGCTGCGATGGCGGGATTGGTGCAGTGGGTTCGCCAAGGGGGTGGGGTTTTATTGGCACGTGGGTCTGTGGATGAGTCGGCCTTGGCAGAGATTGATCTGGTTCATCAAGGTCAGCCCCCCCCCCCAACCCAAGAGGAACCCTCGGTGTGGTGGCGACAGGGGGGGCAGGGTCGAGTCGCGTCGATTAAGCAAAAAACATTGTGGCAAGAAGATGGATTTGAATCGTTCTGCCAACGGATGGTTCAACGCTTGGCAAAGGGAGGCAATTTTGAAGCGGGACACGACGCTCACCTGTCCGTGTCCCCCGCAAGGCCACGCCTAGGTGAAACAATTTTGATAGAGATTCACACGCGCAACAAAGTGAAGCCTCGATTGTGGGTGCAATCTCCCACAGGTCAAAGACAGGCCGTGACGCTGGAGCAAAAGGCCGAGCGGTTTGTGGCCCGTTGGCCCTTGTCGGAGTTGGGCGTGTATACCCTGGACCTAGAGAGCCATCAGATGCATCGTCGGTTGGCAGTGTACGAGCAGCAAACGGAATCACGTTATCGCAACCCTGATTTGGCTTTGTTAAAACGATTGGCAGATCAAACCGGTGGCAGGCAAGTGACCGCCGACCAAATGGCCCGATGGCTCCAAGCTTCACCCCCCATGGGGACCACGGTGTTGAATTCTTTTCATTGGCCATGGCTTTTGTTGGGGATGGTTTTGGCGTTTGGGTTTGCCTGGTTCATTGAAAGGGGGCGGTGATGATTAGAGCGTCTGACAAGACGAAAAAGTGCCTCACTCGCTCCAGGATGAAAGAGGAATTGAGTCGCCGTCGTCGCCAGCGTCAAAGGGCGTTGGGTGTGGCATGTTTGTGTAGTTTTGCATGGGCGATTTGGGCGTGGCCTTGGTTTGTGACACTTGGGTTGGTATTGGGTTGGCGATGGGGGCTCTCGGTGGGGCCAGGTGGGCTTAGGCGAGAGGTTCGCTATTTGAAGCAGCCGACTCTGGTGGATGCCGCTGCGTGGTCTTTGGACCCGGCGGCTTTGGACCCTTTGGAGCAAGCTCTGCGTGATCGGATTATGGCGCAAGGCTTGCCTGGGGTGGTGGCTGTTCGGACGAGCCATTGGTTTTGGTTATTACCCGTTTTTTTGGTGGTGACAATCGCGATCCCATTGAGTCGGGGGGTTCCTGCGGAGGTGATTAAATCTGATTCTTTTGTTAGATTCGATGAGTCGCTTCAAGAATCAGTGTCTATTTTGGATCAACTCGCAGCGGTGTCTTTAATGGCCCAGCAGTTGGAGGCCAGTGGTTGGACCTTGTCTGAGTTAGATACATTGGATGGGATGCGAGCGTCTTTGATTCGCGGGGCTGATGTCTTTGCGTTGTCTAAGGTGGGGGCGGTGTCGGGTTCTGCTGAGGCCAATGGCTGGCTTGAAGCGATTCGTCTCGCAGCCAACAAAGACATTGCCCGATTGAGCCAGAGCGATTCAAGCGGGCATGGCAGCGGGCATGGCAGCGGGCATGGCAGCGGGCATGGCAGCGGGCGTGAGGGCTTGGGTTATGTGAGTCATGACCCACTTTTTACGGGGAAAAGTCCTCGCCGCGAACGCTCGGGGACTGTTCCGGGGGCGCTTCCGGGGGTTGGGGTGTATGATGAAGTGGTTGAAGCTTTGGTCTTGCCCAAAGTTTCGGATCGAGCGTTGGGCTCGGCTGCGGTGCCTCGGTTATATCGTCAGTCGGTGGCACGGTACTTTGATCGTTTGGCAGATAAAAATTACTTAGGAAAGGTGAACCCTTGATTCATTTGTTATTAGGTTTGTTGTTGATTGCCCCGGCCCAGTTGCCTGCTGAATCGGTCAAGCCTGCGGACTTGGTAGAGGTTGCGTTGGTAAATTATCATCGTGGGAAGACGGCTCAATGTTTTGCGACGAATTTTTTAGATTTGGCCGCTCGCAAAGGGAAGTTGGCGGTGAGTCGTTCTTTCGCCATGTTGGCGTTGACGTCACCTGATTTGAAAAAATATCCATTGGTGATTTTTTCAGGCGACCAACGCTTCAAGCTCTCCGGTAAAGAGATCACTGCCATGCGGAATTATCTTGAGCAAGGCGGGTTTGTGATTGCTTCTGCTGGCTGTGCCAATGAAGTGTGGAACGCGAGTTTTCGCAAGATGATGAAAAAAATGATGCCTGGCCAAAAGCTCAAAGCCTTGACTCCCAAGCATCCGATTTTTCAAACGCTGTATCAGATCAAGACGCTGCATTCCTCGTTGGGCAAAAAAAAGCCTGTGCTTTATGGCCTGAAGATCAAAGGGCGATTGGCGATGGTCTATTCCCCCGTGGGTGTGAACGATACCGCCCATGCAGGGGGTGATTGCTGTTGTTGTGGCGGCGATGAGATTCGTGAAGCCCACTTGTTAAACGCGAATATCCTGGCCTATGTTCTGACCCATTAAGATTTTTTTGATGCCGACTTCTCGATTGCTTTATGAATACGATGTGATGTTGCCCCAGCTTCCTGCGGAGTTGATTGGTTTTCGCGTGGCCCATCTGACGGATTTGCATATTACATCTCGTCGATGGAATGCCAGTCGCATCATTGCGGAGTTGACTTGTCATCGGGTGGATATTGTTGCATTCACCGGTGACTATATGTCTGGTGAGACGATGCCGCCGGCTTCTTTGGAAGTGATGAAGCGTCTTTGTGACAAAATTCCGACGACCCATGGGATTTTTGGTGTTTTTGGCAATCATGATCGGCCGGACCTTCAGGAACAGTTTCAGCAATTGCCGATGACTTGGCTGAACAATCAATCCCAGTACCTTGAGGGCTTGCCGTTACAGATTCTTGGCGTGCTTGGTCAGGAGACTCAGCGGCCGGGCAGCCTGGCGTTGGCCCAGCAAATGGGGCATGGCTCGACGGAGAAAAAGCCACTTCGTTTGTTGTTAAGCCATTTCCCCGATTACTTGCCGTTGGCCAGTGACTTGGGGGTGGACGTGCAGCTTAGTGGCCATACCCATGGCGGGCAGATTCGTTTTCCAGTTTTGGGTGCGTTAATCAATCACGCGGATATTCCGTTGAAATATAGTTCTGGCGTGTTGCGTCATGGCCATACGTTGGGATTGGTTTCGCGGGGGCTAGGTGAAGTGAGTTTGCCCTTGCGGATCAAGTGTCCCCGTCAGTTGCCGTTGTACACTTTTCGACGAGGCCCCATGCTAGGCCAACCCACCTCTGTAACGCATGGGTTGGTCGCGTGGTAAACCGTCACGGCAAGGGACACGCACGCAGTATGCGTGCGGCTAATTTTCAAACGATCCACCTTGATTAAAAGTGACATGTATTGAGGCAACACGCGATAGAACGAATCTTTTGCATTCACCGGTTGCGTGTGGAAAGAATCCGACTCTCTACTCTTACTGATAGCTGACAACTGATCGCTTCTTATTTCACCCGATCTGGATCGAGGTTGAATTTGATTTGTCCGCCGACGATGGTG
This sequence comes from Planctomycetota bacterium, assembly GCA_024279865.1. Classification (GTDB taxonomy): domain Bacteria; phylum Planctomycetota; class Phycisphaerae; order Phycisphaerales; family Phycisphaeraceae; genus JAJRRC01. The sequence continues at coordinate 22,562 of JAJRRC010000060.1, forward strand.
GTCATGGCTCGGCTGTTGACCTTGCGGCCGTGGAAGGGGCAGTTGCGACTTTTGCCTGCAAACTGATCGACATCAATGGTCCAAGAATGCTTGGGGTCGATGATGGTCACGTCTGCGTCGGCTCCCACGCTGAAGGTTCCTTTGCCTGGCAGTGGGCATAGTTCAGCAGGCTGATTGGTCATCATGGCAAGCATGGCAGGCCAGTCGATGGTTTCGGATTCGATGAGTGCTTCGACATAGAGTGGGAGAGCGCATTCGAGGCCGATGATGCCGTAGGGAGCTGCGGCAAATTCGAGAGATTTTTCTTCATTGGTGTGTGGCGCGTGGTCGGTGGCTAAGATGGTGATGACCCCATCTTTGATGCCTTGGCGGAGCGCTTCGATATCGTGTTTTTGCCTCAGGGGCGGATTCATTTTGTAGTGGGTATCGTAGTTGGCGCAGCCCTCTTCGGTGAGCAGCAGATGGTGGGGGGAGGCTTCAGCGGTGACATGGGCTTGTCCGAAGAGGTCTTGTCGAGCTCGTCGGATGATTTCGACACTACCGCCTGAGGAGAGGTGCTGAACGTGATAGCGAGCACCGATGCCTTGGTTGAGCAGAATGTCCCGCTGAATGATGAGTTCTTCAGCGACGCGAGGCCAACCTTTGAGACCGAGTTTGGTCGAGAGGGTTCCAGCATTCATCACGCCGCCGCCGAGTTCGGGGTCTTCGCAATGCTGCATGACGACCTTGCCGGTCATTTGGATATAGTTGAGCGCTTTGGCCATGACCCCTGCCGAGGCGACCGCACAACCGTCGTCGGTGAATCCGACGGAGCCGGCTCTGGCCATGAGGCCGATTTCAGCGAGTTCTTTGCCTTCGCGGCCTTTGGTGATTGCGCCCACCGGAAAGACGTTGGCGAGATTGGCGCGGGCTGCCTGGTGATACACAAATTCGATTCGTCCATCATCATCAAGGGCGGGATTGGTGTTAGGCATACAGCAAACGCTGGTAAACCCACCTGCCACTGCCGCAGCGGATCCGGTGGCGATGGTTTCTTTTTCTTCTTGGCCTGGTTCACGAAAATGGACATGGATATCAATCAAGCCCGGCGAGACGATTCGGTCGGTCGCATCGATGACCGTGGTGTCGGCGGGAGGTTTGCTGACGGTTTGGAGATTGGCAATTTTGCCGTTTTCCAATACCAGATCCGTGACGGTGTCCACTTGGTTTGCAGGGTCAATCACACGGCCGTTTTTGATAATAATGCAGCTCATGGTCATAGCTTAACGCAATCGATCCACCTTGTCTGTCAGTCTTGGGCGAGGTCGAAAATTTCGCAGTGATAGACAGGCCACATGATCGGGCTGATACGTTCTGGATGACTTTTTAACAGATGTTTTTAAGCCTGATGGGCTTCGATGCGTTGATCGAGGGCTTTGAGGTATTCATTGCGACGCATTTTTGAATCTCGCAAAAGATTGTGAAGGGCCGTCTGGCTTCGGAAATGGCCATGTAAGACGCGCACAATGGCCATGGTCAGTAAATAAAACAAAACCAACAGGTAAGGCCAACTTTGTGCGAGAACTTCTAAAGACATGGTAATATATCCATCACGATTGAGTTTTTCCATTTTCTTGTGTACGTGGCATCTTGTTTTAAGCGTCCAAACGGTTTTCATCGCGGGAATTCTCATACCCGATGGGTATAGTATCGGCCAATGGGCTGGCGGAGCTTCATTGGAAATTTGATTTCATTCTTTGCCGTCAATTGAAGTTGCAAGTGCAATGACTTGCGTCAGTTGTCCCAAAGCGGGCTTGGTGATTACCATTGTGTTTATGTGGGCTATCAGACAATCGGGGTTTTGGCTGGGGCTGCTGATTTTTATCAGTGCTGCCGTTGCGCAGGCGCAAGATAGTTCGCTGACTTTAGAGATCAGTCCCACGCAAGTTGGAGTGGGGGGGGTGGTGCGTCCGGGGAGCTGGATGCCGTTGCAGATCCGGGTGGACAATACCGCGGGCTCACATCGTCGGGTCCGTTGTCAATGGCTTTTATCAGATATTGATGGTGATCGGGTGGTGGCTGGCCGTGTGGTGTCTTTGACGGGTGGGCGGGTCCAATCGATCTGGTTGTATGCGATGCCTCCTTTGCAGGTGGATGCGAAGACGACTTGGCAGGTCCAGATTAAGGATGACAAAACCGGTGCGTTGTTGGCGGCGACTGAGGTGGTGATTCCCCAGCTCATTGAGCCGGACAAGGCGATCATTGCGGTGACGGGGGCGGGGGCGTTGGGTTTGGGTCCTTATCAGGAATATCACACGCAGCACGAGCCCATTCGGGTGGTTCGGGGGGTGGGTCCAGAGCGTTTGCCTGACCGTTGGTATGGGTATCAATCGCTGCATACGTTGGTTTGGACGCCGGACAGTTTGGACCCTTCTTCGCCGGTGGTGTCTTCGCAGACGCTCAAGGCAGTGTCCCAATGGGTTCATCGCGGCGGACATCTGGTGGTGGTCTTGCCATCGACAGGGGAACTGTGGACAGGTTCACCGCTGGGGGACTTGTTGCCTGATGTAAAAATTGAAACTTTGACGGACGTATTTGCGCCCTCTGCGTTGGGTTTGTACGTTCAACAGCAGACCCTTGATCTTTGCACCTTGCATCCGAGGGATGAGGCTTCGGATGTGGCGGTTTTGCTTTGGGATGCCACCGGTGAACATCCGGTGGTGGTGGCGCATCAGGTGGGTTTTGGTCGGGTAACGCTGGTGGGGATTGATCTCACTGATCGCCGCATTCTTAAGATGCGTTTGCCCAATGGCCCGGGTTTTTGGGGGGCGATCATGCGATGGCGCAGCCCCGCTTATCGACCCGATCAAATTCAAGAGCGAGAGAAAAAAGAACAAATTGTGTCAACGTTGGTTCGCACGGAAGTCGAGACGGGCGCGTTTGTGGCCCCTTTGGTTTCAATGCGGGGGACATATACGCTGGCGTTGTTGTTGGCGATGATGATTTTTGGTGTTTATTGGCTGGTGGCTGGGCCGGTGGGCTTTTATGCCTTGAAATACAAGGGCCATCAGCGGCATGCATGGACGGGGTTTGTGCTGGCGATCCTGGTTTTCTCAGGCATTACCTGGGGCGGAGCGTACATGGTGCGTCCGACGAAGAGCAAGATCGAACATTTCAGCGTGTTGGATATTGATCATTCTGCGGGGTTGGTGAGAGCGTATAGCTGGTTGTCTTTGTTCGTCGCTCGACATGGTGAGGTGGTCGTGGCGGTGGACCCTGCGGTGAAGAAGAACAATCAGAACACCATGGCGTGTCCGGGGTTGCCTCCATTGCGAAAGCAGTCGGTGTTTCTTGACCCACAGACGTACCATTTTAATGCTGCGTCGCCGAGCCAGATCAGTTTTCCTTTTCGCTCTACCGCCAAGCAATTGACCCTTAGTTGGGCCAAGGGCGAAAAAAGCCAGGAAGCCAAGGGCTATGAATCCTATCGTTTGCCTCGCGGCGAGATCATCCTTCAAAACAATTGGCCCAGTGGCACGTTGGTACATGCTTTGCCTGGCGCGTTGAAGGATGTGTTGTGGGTGTATTGTCCTGGCAATGGGCAGGAACCCTGGGTTTGGCGTCAGAAAGAACCTTGGCGGCCGGGCATGCCGCTGACCCTTGGTTTGAGTGCCGCACGCAAGGCCAAGCCTGATCGTCTAATTCGCAAGCCTTCACGTTCAGCCCCGAATGATTGGGGGGGGTATCTTTGGCAGCTGCTGGGAAACAAGCCGTTGTATCGTCTTGCGGGCAATGAGAATCCTAATTTGCAGGTGGCGAACAATGAAATTCGGTCAGGCACTGAGTTGCTCACGTTTTACGATACCTTGCCACCCCCGAAATATTGGGAGCCTTTGTCGATGCTCAGAACCGATGGACCGATCCATTTTATGCGGTCACTGGGCAGGGAACTTGACTGGTCAGGGATGACTCACTTTAAGCGTTTGATCTTCATCGGCTATCTTGATGAGGCGCCCTTGCCGATTCCAATGACCGTGGATCAAGAAGTGATTCCCAGCGTCGGTCGCGTGGCAGTCCGATGGATGTATCACTTGAGCGAAAAGCCATCAGCCATCAGCTCTCAGTAAGAAGGGGAGTCCCAGAGAAGATTCAATCTTTCAAATTCGAGTAACATTTAACAAACAACGGGATCACCATTCCAAGCTATCAACGTCTATTCTTCTCTTGCTGATAACTGATAACTGATAGCTGACAACTGATAGCTAATAATTTATGGCAATGATTCAAACCATTAATCTGACCAAACGCTACGGCGACCTCATTGCGCTGTCGAACTTGAACCTGACCATCGAACAAGGTGACTGCTTTGGGTTCATCGGGCCAAACGGGGCCGGTAAAACCACCACCATTAAAATTCTGGCGACCTTACTTAAACCCACTTGGGGGGAAGCCCGCATCGACGGCCTCTCCGTCGGCCCGGTCAGCGCCAGGCACGTCCGCCGAATCATCGGCTATGTCCCTGATTATTTCGGCTCATACGAAGATATGGTCGTGCAGGAATACCTCGAGTTCTTCGCAGCGGCCTACGATATCCATGCAGAAAAACGCAAACAGGTCATCGGCGATGTGCTGGACCTCACGGACCTGGGCTACAAAATTGATGCAGAAGTCAACTCCCTCTCCCGAGGCATGCAGCAACGACTCAGCGTGGCGCGGGTCCTACTGCATGACCCCAAAGTTCTGCTCCTTGATGAACCGGCATCGGGGCTCGACCCCCGCGCTCGCATTGAAATGCGAGAACTGCTCAAAGAACTTCACCGCATGGGCAAAACCATCCTCATCAGCTCGCACATCCTGCTGGAGTTGGCAGACCTCTGCGACAAAGTCGGTATCATCGAGCAAGGCGATTTGAAATACACCGGGACGGTCGAAGATATTCTCAAAAAAGCCCGCGTCGGCCGCATCGTCCATGTCGGGGTCAAAGACCGACTCTCTGAAGCCATCCGAATCATCGAAACAACCCATGGCGTGACCGAAGTCGAATCCGAAAATGGACAATTACGCGTTTCGCTGGACATCGAGACAGGCGATGTGTCACGGGTCGCCCATCGCCTGATGAGCAGCGGCCTGCACCTGACAAGACTCGAAGAAGAAAAAGTCAATCTCGAAACCGCCTTTATGCGATTGACCAAAGGATTGGTCCAGTAACACGATCAAACCTGTCATGAAAGTTATTTGAATGTTTGAACTCTATATCCAAATTGGAATACCCATTGTCTTGCTACTGATCGGCCTGGGGATCGGCGGCCGCAACGAACGTCGCCATTTCCAAGCCATCAAAAAACGCCAAGCCCAACTCGCTCATATCCGTATCTCCAACCTCAAAACCATCCCAGACACCGTTCAAAACCCACGATTGGTCATGGGACAGGTTGTCATTGCCTCGGATTACTTCAAAACCCTGGCAACCTCACTGAGAAATCTGTTCGGCGGGGAAATGATCCAAGCCCAACGCCTCCTCACCCGAGCCCGCTCTGAAGCGTTACTCCGATTGGTCGAACAGGCCAACGAACGGGGGCTCAATGAGGTCTATAATGTGAGGTTTGTCTTTTGCAATATCTCCCAATTACGGGGAAAAGCCGGGGCCATGCAGGTCGAAATGATGGCCTATGGCACGGCCGTGGCGAGATACTGACCCATTGGACTTTTGATTCCCACCCCCCGGTCCCTTATCATGCCCCGATGGCGATCGCAGACCAAGATATCGTGATGATTAAAACCAAGCCGATGACACGGGCCGAGTCTCTGTACTTACCCGAAGTATTCAAAGGACTTGGAACCACGCTGAAACATTTGGTGGGAACCATCGGCAACGGCAAACGCAGCAAAACCATGCAATACCCCGAAGAACGTCGCGAAGACATCCCCGTCGAAGAAGGCGGAATCAATCGAGGCAACTTCCGAGGCGTGCATCGGCTCAACCGCGACGACCAAGGTCGCGTCCGCTGCGTTGCTTGCTTCATGTGCGCGACTGCTTGCCCTGCCAACTGTATCCACATCGTCGGTGAAGAATCCCCCTGGGACGACCGCGAGAAATATCCCGCCCAGTTCGACCTCGACGAACTCCGCTGCATCTACTGTGGCATGTGCGAAGAAGCCTGTCCCGTCGATGCCATTGAACTAACCCCGGTCTATAGCTTGGTGGGTCTATCTCGCCAGTCGATGATTTTCGATAAGAGCAAATTGCTCTCTATCTACGACGAAACCATCGAAGACAAACCGATGTAGCCGTCGAATTCGTTTGATTTGAATGACATTAAAAAATAGCCGTGAGCGTGTTGGCTCACGGCTATTTGTATTTTTAAAAACATGAATAGGAAACGATTCTGAACTAGCCGCACGCTGTAAGCGTGCGCGCCGGGGGGCGTCCGAAGAAGAGCGTTTGATTTGCGTTCAACCAGACGCGCAAGCAAGTATGCTTGCGGCTAATTTGTTTGCCATTCATAAAATGACACGCAGTAAATCCCGCTAGTGCAAAATATCACACGCTGCGTCATGTACATACGGCGCAGGACGGGTTTTGACCATGAGTGGTGCGGTCTTCTCATTGGCGTGCAGCATGGCGATCAAAGCGTTCATGCCGATGCGACGATGAAACGCGCCCATGGTTTCGGAGGTATCCTGGCGGTTTGCTTTGTAGTAGTCAAACAGTTCGCCGATGAGCATGGGCATGTCGTCAGCCATGACCTGGGCGAGATACCATTTTTCACCATCACTGATGAATTGACCTTGGGTGGAGGCATCTTCGCTACCGCCGAGTTTGATGGCATAGCGATGGGGACCTTGACCGATGAGGCCGATGGTTTTGGTGGCGGGTCGGAAGCACTGGCGTTCACAGCCGGTGATGCCGATGGATTCGGTCATGTCCCCGTAGCCCAGTTCGTCGAGTTGGTCCAACAGGGTCGGTTCATATTGTTCTGAGTCTGCTGTGGCAAGGCGACAGGTGGGCAAGCCCACACACGCACCGGACAGGATTCGCAGGGTGGAGTAGGCTTTGCCGTGGCGTTTGCCGTGGCCGTAGCTTGCGAGGTGGGCGGTGAAGTTTTCTTTGGCATCTTCGGAGATGTTGATAAACAAGAGGTCTTGATTGGGGGTGATCATGACTTCGGTGTTGGGGAATTTTTCAAGGGTTTGAATGGTCATGTCCTTGAGGTTGCCATGTTGGGCGTTGGCGAGTCGGCCGTTTTCGATATACGCGCCGTAGGCCCATTGGTTGTTGGAAGGTTGTTTTTGCCAACCGTGGTGGAGCATGCGGGGGCCTGGGTTAAAGTCGGCGATAGGGGGAGCAAAGTCCACGCCTCGTTTTTTAATTTCTTGTCCGAGCCAGTCGATACCTTGTGCTTGGACGACGTATTTGAGTCGAGCCCAGTGTCGGTTTTTTCGGTCGCCGTATTCTTGTTGGACCTGCATGATGGCATCGACGCCCGCGAGGACGTTTTCTTTGGAGAATACACCCAGTGGCAGGGCGAGTCCTGCAAAGGTAGGCTTGCCGAATTTTTCACCTTGTCCGCCGCCAGCATAGAGCATGAAGTTGTTGACTTGACCGTTTTCGATGACGGGGGCGATGCCGACATCATTGGTTCTCATTTCGACGCAGTTGTCGTTGATCCATAGGCCGGTCTGTTCATTTTGGTGGACAGCACCGATACCGATTTTGAATTTACGGTTGAGTAGTTGGGGGCCGTAGTTGAAATGTTCGACGGGTGTTTGAAGTTCATTGGTGTCGATTTCAAAGATTTTGATATGTGATTCCACCGGCAAGCGGAAGTAGTCTGCGAACTGATGGCACATGGCCACGCCGTCAAAGACGGTGGAGAATTTTGAGAGTGGGCATCCCATGACATTGCGAGCGTTGTCGCCGCAGCCGTTGAGGGTGTAGAAGCCTGTCAGAGCAATGTCGTGGACGAGGTTGATCAGGTTTTTTTTATTGACCCAGTGGAATTGGATATTTTGCCGGGTGGTGAGTCGCATGGACGCGATGCCATCGGGGCTGACGGTGTATTTGTTGGAAAGATCTTCGAGGATATTCCATTGTTTGAGGTTGAATGAACCACCGCCTGGGGCGCTGAGACGGATGAGGTATCTCCAGTCTTTTTCGCGGCCGGTCTTGGCGCGGTTGTACTCAAGGTAGATGCCGTGACACTTGGCGATCTGCTCGGTGGCTTCGATGATGTCCTCGGTGGAGTTATCTCGAAGGTGTTCGGCAAGCTGGCCTTGAAGGCCATTAGAATCCCGCTTGAACTGTTCGACAGCATTGATCTGATCTTCAGGTGTTTGCAGCAATGGTTGGGGAGTGGTTGGTTTCAAAGGTAGCCCTTTCTTTTGGTGAGTTACAAAGTAGTCCAATATGGTAGGAACAGACAGGCATTTAAGCCAATGGGTAGGTGCGCTGGGCATTTTCATTTGTATGGGAGGATATTTTTGGCCGTGAAATGTATCCAATTGCTGCGAAATGATCTCCTCTGAGATTGATTGGGCAGGTGCTTTAGCCGATATGCAAGAGTACAGGCCCTTGCCCCAATTGCATTCGGAGCTATTTTTATGGTGGAAATCGATCTTTCGAAGTTGACCCCCAATGTGGCTGAAGTGTTGCGTTTACGTGGCACGAACTTGCCTCCGTTGATCTGGTCAGACCATGCACTTCCTCAGGCCAATGCTTTATTGGAAGAATTGCCCGATGATAAGTTGTTTTCTACGCCACAAGTTACAGACGCTGGCCTGGCGACAGGCGTGCGGGCCTTGTTGTATTTGCGAAGTGGTTGGTCTGCTGAAGCGTTGATGTATGCGATGATGGCATCGGAGGATTTACGTGAATATATCTGTGGCATGGGTGAACGGGGCCTGGGTCATGCGGATCGCGCTAAAAATCATTTTCAAAAAATTATCGACCATGACGTATTTGGGGTTTTGTCGAAATTGACCCAAGGCTTACTCAAAAATAGCATGGACAAGCGTTTGACCCGTTTGGCGGGGATTTTGGAAGTGCATGGCAACTGGGAGCCTTATGCTTTTATCGATGTTTTTGAAGAAGCACGCACCGGCCAGATGAGTAGTGCCTCGGAACACACCGTGCGTGTGATTCAAAGCACGGAATTTAATTTACTGTTCTTGCACAGCTATCAACAGCTCATGAAGGTGGATGCGAAGAAGGTGGAGGAAGAACAGGCTGAGAGACATGCTGCGCCCCGCAAGCGGATCTCTTCGAAAAAACATCGGCCTCCATCCTCACCTACGCCATCACGATCTGCACCAGCCTCCAAAGAACCGCCGCCAGCTCCCAAGCCCGTGTCCAAGGACGTTCGGGTGGGCTGTCCCAAATGTAAAAACCTAAAGATCTATCCCGCCTCCCAACGGGGCGAAAAAACCCGTTGCGAAAAGTGCCAAGTGGTCTTTGCCATCCCAGGCGGCAAAACCGCAGCATCCACAGGACCTTCGACTTCTGTTCGCGTGGCCTGTCCCAAATGTCGCATGGCCGGGAGCTATCCCGTGTCCAAGCGAGGCTGTAAAGTGCAATGCGCCAAGTGCAGCGCCCACTTTAATATCCCCAAACGATCCGCAGCTTAGAGCATGTGGCATCAATATTTGCCGTCTTTGATCGGAATTTTTTGTTTGAAAAACAGCCGCACGCTAACAGCGTACGCGGGGACGCGTCTGGGGGCGGCAAATAATAACGCAACGGGCTTAGAGCGTGTGATGCACACGATCTAAGCCCGTTGCGTCAGAGAAATTCATCAGCAGGGTCTTGAGGCTGTTCGAGCTCAATGAACAATTGACGTACGAGCGTTTGTTGGGCGGCATCTTCGAGTTGCTGCTGTGCAGCGAGTAACAATTCACGCGCCCGCTGACGGCGAGGCAAGTACCGGGTGTAAATTAAACCCAAAAGCAATTGCACCTGTGACGTGGCATGGTGCGAACCAAAACGATCCAGATAAAGCTCATACGCACGGGCAGCGATGCTGTAACGGCCGTCAGCCATCAGCTGATTGGCAATGTCCAGTTGCTGGGGTTCTGTTAAAACCTGTGAAGGGTCCACCGCCAGCAAGTCCGCATAGACCTCGGCGGCTCGGGGTAAATTTTTCTGCTGTAGTAAGGCCAGTGTTTGTTGGCGAAGTGGAGCCCCCGGCGAAACGGTGTGGACAGGCTCCGGTTCAGTGCCAACGGCCATTCGCCTCCGACGCTGTTGGTACATCCCCATCAGGTCATAAGGTTCATGCACCAAAAGACGTGATCCCAGTAGCCCTCCAGCAATGAAAATTCCAAAGGCATAGCCACTGAGATGCGCAAGGTAGGCAGAGCCAGTTCCTTCACTGAATAGTTGCATGAACAGGTTCTGGAAGATTTGAATTCCGATGACGATCATGCTGGCGATTTCAAAAAATCCAAAAATGATCAGCCAATAAAAAAGGGTGATTCGGGTATTGGGAAAGAGCACCAAAAAAGCGCCCGTGACGGCTGCGACCGATCCGCTGGCTCCCAAGACAGGGGCGGTTTCACCTAAACTGTGGCCGATGCCCGCCACCACGCCGCCGCCGAGATAGAACAGCAAATAGCCGATTTTACCGAGTCGGTCTTCGACGTTGTTGCCGAAGGCCCATAGAAAAATCATGTTGCCCAGCAAGTGGGTCAAATCTTGGTGTAAAAATTGATAACTCAAAAACTGAGAAAGACGTGGCGCGAGCGGATTAAGCATCATCGCTCCAAACTGCGGATGGGATCGCATCTGCAGGCTCAGGAGAAAGACAATGACATTGATGGCGATCAGACTGCCATTGATCCATGGCAACTGGCGGAGTTGGCGGTCTGTTCGAATCGGCAAAAGAAGCATAAGGAAAAGCTTGTTTCAAGTGATGGATTGTCAGCTATCATACCCATTCCGAAAAAAGCTCGTGCGCAGGGTGGTGTGCGGAGATTGCATGGACAACGATGGGATAAAATTTTCAATGCGTTAGAAATAGATGCCAAGCGTCTGCGTTGTCAGCCAGAGAAGACAATTTAGAATAAGGTTCGATTTTTTAATCCAGATTCAAGTTGTTCAGCGGTTCACCCACTGCGATGATTTCCCAACGCTTGATGTCCCATTTGGGCGAAATGGGGAGTCGAACGCCAAATTCCACCCGCTGGCGTGCGTTGGTTTGGCGGTCCCATTTGACAATCCACAGGGCCAGATCGTCCTCGTTGGCATCTTTGGCATGAATGGCAAACACAGAGCGTCGCAAGGCTTTGGACAAGGGGTTGTACGCGGTGATTTTCAGGAATGCTTCATCGTGTGTGCCAGAGGACTCAACCAATGGATCTTCCAAAATGACATCGGATTGGAGAGTGGACTCGACTTCCACATAGCTGGCAACTTTGATGGTTCGGTCCGCCAGTGATTTGGGAACCGATACTTTGAGGTTTTGAGGGTAGCTTAGTTGCGGAGCTGTTCCCCCGAGCAAGGCCAAGGCCTGTTGGGCTTTGGCGAAAACGCGGTTGTGGCTGTCGATCAGTGATAAATGGACAATCAAGACTTGGGCTGTTTGGTGGGATTTGACCGTTAACTCTGCAAGGTAAAGAGTCGAGCCATCGTCCCGAGTCACAAAAGTACCTGGTTGGAGGTCGAAGCCTGTCTGGCTTGAAGGAGGATCAAATGGTTCGTCCATGGTGCGCCAAAACGGCGAAGCAAGACGTTCTGCCTGAAGCAGTATCATATTGGGGTCAATGTTCGTGGCACGGGAGGGCGTTGAATCGGCGGTGTCGGTTCGTTGCATCCAAAGAACATAGAACGTTCCTAGAATTACCATGAAAACCAAAACGCCGGTAATAATCATGCGATAGATCGTTGTTTTGCGATGTCGCTTGGCGCGATGGCTGGCGATCATGGCCTGCACCGGTTCAGGGGGTTTGGGGGGCGATGGCCGATGGAGTGTGGGGTCTTGGTCTGGCGTTAAAAATGCGGGTTCTTCATTGGCTGTCGGTTGGGGTGGTGTCGGGGCTGTTGCCGATGGTTGCACGGGCTGAGGTCGCAGAGGAACAGGAGGTTTGGTCGCAGTTCCGCCGAGCAGCAATGGGTTGGGGGTCTCGCCCTCAGGATCAGGATGTGCATCTGTCTGATGGATCTGTTCACTGAGGATTTGAAACAGATGCTTGCACTCAAGACATGTAGCATGAGCCCCCGCCCGAACGAAAGAGTGGCGTTGTTTATGGTGGCAAGCTGGACAAGTCAGTTCGTACATCGCGGTATTATCTTAACTTATGAAACATTTTCTGGCACTTCACGGCCGCAGGTGAAATTCTTCGCAGACACCCTTGACCAAGGTCAAGGGTGTTTGGGATTGATTCAATACGCCTTAAGGACTATCACTTTAGCACGCTTAACCCACAATACAATTCATGGATGTGAGGTTTTTTTTTTAGGCATTGAAAAAGTTGTAAAGACTTATCAGTTCAGCCTCCGTGAATCAACAACCGGGTGTTTTTTTGGAAGTTTCTATTCAACGCCAAGGATCATAATCCTTCCTCTTTTTTATATCGGGCAGAGCCGGTTTATTCTTAATATTCGAATTGAAGTGCCGTGTTCCCTATAATCCATCCACTCATGACTGTTGCACTTCACATTTTAGAGACCGGGCCGGTGCGGCCGCTGTTCGCCCAAGGGCCACGATCCCTAGAGATGGTCAAGCTATTACGGGTTTCTGTCACTGATCGCTGCAATTTACGCTGTATGTACTGTATGCCTGAAGAAGGGATGGCTTTTTCTCCGAAAAGTGATTGCCTCTCAGCCTCGGAATTAATCGAAGTCGCGGCAGCGGCGGTGGGCGTGGGGATTAACCATCTAAAAATCACCGGCGGAGAACCAACCGTTCGCCAAGACCTCCTCAGGATTGTCCAAGGGTTTGCGGACCTCAATCCCACCGACCTCTCCATGACCACCAATGCCATGACCCTCGACCGTCAAGCATCCGATTTACGCAACGCAGGCTTGGACCGTTTGACCATCAGTTGGGACTCCGCCCATCCCGCTCGCCTCGCACGCATTGCCGGGGCAGTGAAGGTCACCGAACCGCAACAGCTTGCCCATGAACGAGGCAACGTCTTATTAGAACGCTTGCATCGCGGCATCGACGCGGCCATGGACGCAGGGTTTGATCGCCTCAAATTTAACATGGTCGTGATCAACGGCATCAACGATGACGAAGTGGTCGACTTCGCCCGTCGAACCATCGAAAACAATTGGACCATTCGGTTTATCGAGTACATGCCCTTGGGAGACAGCCAGCTCACCACCATTGACAACGGCGAGGCGGCGACCCTTGAGACCCAAACCGTCAAAGCGCGAATCGAAAAAACGCTAGGCCCCCTCGAACCCGCTGACAAAGACACCGAAGCAGGTGTCGGTCCCGCAGCCATCTATCGCTTCAAAGGAGCTGCTGGGCGATTGGGCTTTATCAGTGCCATGAGCCAGCCGTTTTGTGAAACATGCAACCGCTTGCGTTTGACGGCCGCCGGTGAATTGCGGGCCTGCTTATTTGACGGGGAAGAAGTCAGTGTTCTGCCCGCACTAAGGCCCAAAGTGCAAACCGCGAGCCTTGTCGACCTCATGAAAAAATGTGTCAGCCAAAAACCCGAAACTCACTCCAATCACGGCAATCGAGCCATGAGCCAACTCGGCGGGTGAGCGTTTGTGAGAGCGTAACGAATTCAACTGTAGCATTTGAAAAAACGAATCTTCGGGCTCTGTATTGCCATAGCCGCAAGCTAACAGCTTGCGCGTCTTAAGAACACAAAAAACGCTATAGGCGGTTTTGTGATGCTTTAGGCAAAACTTGATTCAGTTTGATTGGGTTGGTTGTGTGGTGCTTTTGTGCCGTCAAAAATTGTCATGTTGCATTTGGGATTGAAGTTGTTCTTTGGTGATAAATTCTCCATTTTCTCCCATGCGAAAAACTGTCAAATGAATAAAACTTCGGTCTATCAAGAGAAGAGGAAGGTAGAAAAACCCCAGTAGCGAAGGGTATTCCGTTTTGATCCGACCCGTGGGGCTTGGTGTGCGATTTTCACAACCAAGTGGATGCCAGTATCCACGCCCATCTAATGTGGCAGAGGTCAGCATGACGTAACGTCCTTTGGCACTGAGTATGGTATATGATCCAACGTAGGCAACCAAAAGTAGAGTGACGATTATCCAAGCATGAGTTTTTTTCATGATATTATTTTGCTTGCATTACCGGTGATAGGTATTTCACCCTTCGGCCACCAACGCATTGATTGCCTCGGCAATTTTTTGAGTCGAGCCCAGTACAAAAAGGACATCCTCTGCATGCAAAGGTGTCTGGCCGCCTGGGTTTGATAGCGTGTCCCCGTTGCGTTGAATGGCCACGACCGAAACTTCATAGTGCTTTCTTAAATCAATTTCCGCGAGTGTTTTTCCAATGCACGGGGAGCCTTGGGTGATCCGAAACGTACTGATGTCCACATCTTGAAGATAGGGTTTTAAATCTGAAAATGCAGCAGATGTTCTAGAGAGATTGCGGAACATTTCGTAACTGTCTGCTCGGATTTCCGTGACGAGCGTTTCAATTTTATCTCGAGGAATTAAGTATTTGGTCAGCACGCGGGTGAAAATTTCAATGGACGTTTCAAACTCCTCAGGAATGACCTCGTTGGCACCGAGGTGGTACAACGACTTCATTTCTTCAAGGTAACGGCTACGCACAATCAAATGGACCTGCGGGTTGAGCCGGCGAACCAGTTCAGTCACGCGACGGGTCGAGGCTGGGTCATTGATGGCGGCGACAACGATCCGTGCTTCTTTGATGTTCGCATGTTCAAGGACGATGGCTTGGGTCGAATCGCCATAGGAAATAGGCTCGCCACGGGCTTGTTCTTTTCGCACGGTTTGCGGGTTCATTTCAAGGATCAGGTAGGGGATGCCCGATAGTCGTGCTGCGTGGGCGACGTTGCGGCCGTTGACGCCGAAGCCAATGATAATCAGGTGGTCTTTGATCTTTTCTGTGGGTATTTCGACTGCAGGATGAAACCCCCCGATCAACCGGGCAGGTAGGGGGAGTTTTAAAACCCAGTCTGCCATGCGTGGTGAAAGGATGATTAAAAACGGGGTCGCCGCCATGCTCAAGACTGAGAATGCCAGAAACATTTGGTACGTATTGCCGCCGAGCAGGCCATGCTCAACGCCTGTTCGTGAGAGGATAAATGAAAACTCGCCCACTTGGCTTAACGCGAGCCCCGTCAGGATGGCGGTCCGTAACGGCCTGCCTAGGCATAGCGCAGCGATGCAAGCGGCGACAGCTTTTAGTATCAGCACACCCGCGGTGATCAGGAAAATGGTCCAGGGTTGTTCCAGCAGGAAATCGACATCCAGAAGCATGCCGATGGACACAAAAAAGAAGCTGGTAAAGACGTCGCGGAACGGCAAAATATTGCCCAACGCCCGATGACTGTATTTCGATTCAGAAATAATCAAGCCCGCCAGGAAAGCTCCCAAGGCCAGCGAGAGTCCTGCCTTGGAAGTAAGCCATGCCACGCCGAAGCAAATCACAACAATGCTTAAAAGAAAGAGTTCTTGGTTACGCGTTCTTGCCACATGGTACAGAACCCGTGGGACGATCCATTTGGTACTCACAATGACCAGCAGAATAATGCCAATGCCTTTGGCTAGAAGAAAGAAAAGGGCGCCTTCAAGGTTGCCCGCAGTGCCTGCAAGCAGAGGGGTGACCAAGATCATCGGCACAATAATGATGTCCTGGAAAATCAAGATGCCCAGTGTGGTGCGACCATGAGGACTATCGACCTCGGCTCGATCCTGAATCAGTTTAAGGACAATGGCCGTGCTACTCAGTGCCACGAGAAACCCTAGGAAAACAGCCTGCCCGGGCGATTGGCCCAGTTTCCATGTGATAAAAAAAGTCGCCCCAAAGGTGAGGAGTACCTGCAGTGAACCTCCAATTAAGATGGCTCGACGGATGCGTAGTAATTTTTTAAATGAGAATTCGATGCCGATGGTAAAGAGCAGCAGGACGATGCCGACTTCTGCGAGGATTTCAACTTCATGGACTGCCTTGATAAGTTGAAAGCCGTAAGGCCCCACGATGATGCCAGTGAACAAAAAGCCCACCAACGCGGGGATATGAAATCGATGACATACAAAGAGGGCTGCGATAGCCATTCCAAAGATAATGACAATGTCATTGAGAAGCGGTATTTCCATAGGATCATCTTACCTTCGAATTGTGTTCAAAAATTTATAGCTTTTATGCACGGCCAGAGAATCGCAGCCCGCCAGTGATCGGAAGGTCCGGAATCTCAATGGGCTTTTGAGTGAACACCTGTTTATAAATAGAGGTCATGTTGTCGGTAAAACGCTGTTTTGAAAAAAAACTATAGGCTTCATGGCGGGCGGCATCGCGTAATTTCCATGCCAATTGTTCATCGGTGAAAACCCGTTGCAACTGGCCTGAAAGATGACGGGTTTCGCCAGGCTTGACGAACAGGGTATTGTGTCGGTCTTCGAGAATTTCGCTCGTCGCGTAGCTGGCCTCGCCGATCAGAGGCACACCCCCAGCCATCGCCCAGAGCATGCTCAGGCCACTGCCGCCTTGGTCCAGACAAATTGCTGCATCACAGGCTGGTAGAACTTTCCACGGCTGATCGACCAAGGGGGTGGTGAGGACCTGATGCTCAGCCTCCATTGGACGCATGGCATTGAGGCTTCGCAAGCGATGACGCTGGTCAGGATGAACCAATAAATGAAGTTTGGTTTTCGGCATGGCTGCATTGGCCAGCCCCAAGGCCAGTGTGCCGATGGCTGCGTCCGTGGCGGTCGGAGGATCACTCAAAAGCAGGACCACCCGATCTGTCTGAGCAACTTCCCATGAACTACGCAAACACTCACGCTGGTCACGTTGAATCCAACTCATATCCAGACCCGGACGAAGGACGTGCACGATTTTAGGATCAACGCCTCCGCCAAGTAACTCGCGGCGAATCGTCGAAGAAACACACAAAATAGTCACTCCCCCCCCGGAAGCCCCCCCGCCCCCGGAAGTTTCCCCGGAAGCCTCCTTGGCAGTTCCCTCGGGATTTTTTGGGGAATCGCTCTCTGTGTTTTCTGTGGTGGTTTTGGCGGGCTGGCCGGACCCTTCGTTTGTCATCATGCTCAACCAGTGAATCTGACGGCAAGTGGGACGGGTGGTGACCGTGAGTATCTTGGGCGTTTGCCGATAGAGCAGCATCGCCAAAGACAATGAGCCAATCGACCAGCAATGAACCACGTCCGGCTGTTGACGCTGATGACGCATCCAATGGTGCATCCGAGGCCACCCTGCAACGGCTTGTCCAAACGGCACACCGAGAAGGTCAATGTGAGGGAGGTTGGGGGAAAGGTCCACCGTCTGGGCGGCTCGCTCAAGCGGTTCGCCGCCTAGAAGCATGACCTGATGCTCAGATTGTCTGGCATGCGCCAAAAGCGAGAGCGTGGTGGGGTGAGCCTGCTCACTGGCCTGATTGATGAGGTGGAGAATACGCATGGGAATTAGAGGTCGTCTGGAATATGTTTGTAGAACAGTTTGGCGACGGCGATGCCGATTTCATTGGCCAGTTGACGCATGAGCATGCGATGGGTGCCTGTATCAAGGTCCATTTGAACCACGCGTGGGAGTTTGACCACCAGGCGATAGCCTTGGCTTGAGGCTGCAATGGCATCAATGTCACGGGCTGCGGAGATGGGCGGAAAGATGCGGATGCCTTGATGAATATCCATAACTTTGATGGTGATGATGGCTTGTGGGTTTAGAATGCCCATCTGGGAGCCAAGCTGAATTTGGTCAATGTTCACATGGATCATCTGCGAGGCATTGAGTTGCGTCCCGATTTGATCCAGGGGCGTTTGGTCAAAGGCATCGCCTAGGCGGGCTTGGATCTTTCGGATTTCACGGTAGGAGACGGATTGGCCTTCTTTTAAAACTTTCTGATGAATTAAATCATGCCCCACACGTTCAGCGATGGTGCCTGTGAGGGCTGGATCGCCGAGTTGTTTGTTCGTGTCATCCACAAGGATGGCTGTGCGAACAGTTGCCAGTTCACAAAGTGGTTTTTGATAAGCTGGAAAGAAAGAATCCAAGACATAGGCTGGGTATTGGCACCCCCCAGCCATGCACAGGACGCTGATGAGAAAGAAGATTGATTTGCGATGTTGGATCATTTTTTAGCTGCTGTATGGTCGGAAAAAAGGTTCGCCACCGTTGTGGTAAATTGGCCAAGGAGGCCCATGCGGAAGGAACTTTCTTCTGCCTGAAGAACGCCGATGGAAGTATCGGGAGGATAAACGGTTTTGACCGTGGTGCTGAAGGTCAAATTATTGGGGTCGTCCGCTTCTGCCTCAGCGACGCTGACATTGGCAACTGCCACGCCACGCCAAACATGGCTATTGCCTTTGTCGTGCATGTTGTATTGGACTAGGTCAATGATGATGAGCCGGTCCACATTGAGGCGTTTGAGCAGTGGGCCATAGGGCGACGTTGTCCAGTACGGATTTTGTTCTTGAAAGGCAATGACTTGTCTGGGGTCCACCGGTCGGGCCGAGGGGATATTCGTCGCCAGTTGTCGGGTGACTGCCTGACAAATGGCTGAGGCTGCTTCAGGGCTTTGATAAAGCGTGTATTCGTCTGCTGCGACGAGGACGGCAAACCGTTTGTTTTCCATCTCTTTGTATTGGGCGTGGACCTTTTGAGTCGGATTGTCCCCAACAGCAATAAACGAAGCAAAGCTAATCAACTCGCAGCCAGCAAGGCCAACCGCCAGAGTCACCAACAGACAGATTAGAAAAAAGTGTTTCATAAAGCTCTTTATCATTGACAGAAAGAGAGATCGCATCGTCCACAACCTGATATTGTGAATATCCCACCGGGAATGTCCAATAGACCATTCCCCAGGCATGTGGCAGGTGAGGCCCTTTGGGTCATCAGAAGGTTCGCAATGACAGACCCGCAGAAGTGAATAACTCTTTAAGGTACGGGTGATCAGCCAAAAGGAAAAAATCAGGACAAATTTGTAAAAAGACGATTTTAGACAAGCCTAGAAGTTTAATTCCGTCGTATTTTACCCATTATCACGATTCGTTGCCCCTTCAAGTGGGCCCTTGTTAATAGAGCAAAGAGGTGAGCGAGGGGCATCTCGGGCGCAAAGCATGCATTCTCAAGACTGAGAATTCGTAGGGATGTTTTTCTCAGTTGAACAGGTGCAGCAGGTAATCAAGTCTGCCACGGCAGATGAGTTTGATGCCTGAATACTTCATGACCTTGCGAATGATCGCGCGATACCGAGGGTGGTAACAGTGGTTTGGGCAATGCTTGCACAAGGGCTTAGGTTGCATTTGGCAAGCACATCGTTTGACGAATGCATGGGTGGCCAACTTTTTGCAATCTGTGCATAAGTTTAGTGTTTGTCCGAGGATATCGTTCGTGTTGCCGTGGTGAGTGTATATTTCAATCGGCTTGTGGTCATGTTTGTGACCATGGCAATAAATTTCAATAAATTGGCAAACCGTCTTGATGTCCCGGCAAACGGCCTTGCTTGGGGCAGACGGGATTGTGGGTTTGTTTATCGCAACCATTTCGTAAACTCCGCAGCAGATGAAAGAGGTCAGTCACCTTTCAGAGAGGCAACCTTTATGCCACTAGGAAGAAATATAGCCGCTTTGATTTTATTTAGCCAGAAAAATAAGGATAAAATTATCTTTTTTATAAAAAAGGGTTTAAATAGTCACATTGGAAGTATTTTTCATGCTTCATTTTTGGGATGGATGCTTTTGGCGCGGAATTTGTAGGGCATTGTTGTTCAGCAAGGCAAAGGCTTGCTATGAAATGAGAACGGA
Organism: Planctomycetota bacterium; assembly: GCA_024279865.1. Classification (GTDB taxonomy): domain Bacteria; phylum Planctomycetota; class Phycisphaerae; order Phycisphaerales; family Phycisphaeraceae; genus JAJRRC01. Next base: position 42,468 of record JAJRRC010000060.1, read on the forward strand.
TATGAGCTGGCCACCCGTTTGCTTGCATGGATTGCGATGCGATGGTTGGAGGCCTTTGGGAGAACCAAACCAGTGATGTTGCGTGGTAAGTTACTTTTGATTTTTCTGGGTGTGACAACCTTGCTTTTGGTCTTGGCGGTGGTGACACTGGTTTTGCTTCAGGATGTGTTGGCCAAGCAGCGTGATGAAATGACTTCCTGTAATGAAGTGATGAGTCAGGCAGAGAAGTTGGATCAATCGCTGGAGGCGATTCAGTTTCAGCTTGAAGATCAGTCTGCCCCGATGGCTGGGCTGGCGGTGAAACGCTTGGCAGAAGCTGCGCGAATGATCACGCCTGAGCTGGCGTTGTTTGGTTCCAATTCGCATAACACAGCAGGTTCTCCCATTTATTCGGAATATCAAAAATTATTATCAGAATCAGAGCTGATTATCGATTTGATTGCCATCCGTGCGAAGGCGGAACCTGCGGTGATGTCGATGCGAGATTTGGAATTGGCTCGCAAGACGGTGCAGCACATTCGTATTCATATTATGAAAACAACCAATTGGATTCAGTCTCAATCTAGGCAAAGCCAGGGTCGTCTGACCGAGCGGTTTCGTGGGATTGTGATTAGTTTGGCCATTGGTTTTTTGGTGGTACTCAATGGGTCCTTTGTTTTGATGTTGCGGGCTGCGTTGATGGTCTTAAGGCCGGTGGAAAAACTGGTGTTTGCCAGTCGGCAATGGGCTCAAGAACATTTTGAATATCGGGTGCAAGTCAAACAAAAAGATGAATTTGGAGAATTAAGTGTGGCATTTAACCATTTGGCTCAGCAGCTTCAGTCCAACGAAGAGCGAAAGTTGGAGATGCTTCAGCAGGTGGCGCGGACACTGAATCATGAATTGAACAATGCGATGGGGATTATTGGATTGCAGTTAAAACTGCTTGAAAAACGTTCGACAGAAAATGATGAATCCGAACGATGCTTAAAGCAGATTCGCCTGTCATTGCAGCGAATGACTGGCGTGGTTCAGGATTTGAAGAACATTCGTCGTATTGTGTTGACTGAGTATCTAGATGGGCTCCAGATGTTGGATTTGCCCCAGAGCGTGGCTTTGCAGGGTTCTTCGAAATGAATCAAGCGATTTGAAGTCTTGATCATGAGGGAAAGATATTTGTAGGCCGACGGGCGAAGGGTGAGGTCAACGATGTTTCAGAGAGGTTTAAGTCGATGGGTCTGATGTTTGATGTGGGTGGTGATTCCCGAATGTTAACCACGCAATTGCGATGGTTGATTCGTTTGCGTTGGATTGCGGGCTTGGTTGCGCTGGTGGTTGCGGTGGCAGATCATTGGTGGTTAGGTTGGTTTGAACATGCGTTGCCGATTGGGATCGTGGGCGTGGTGATTTTGACGTACAACACGATATTGTATTGGCTGAGTCAACGTCGAAGGCTTTTTTGGCGTAAGCGTCATCTTCAAATTGCCTGGATTCAAATTTTGCTGGACATGGGATGCTTGGCAAATTTAACCATTTGGACGGGAGGAATCCAGAGTCCACTATTGGGCTTTTTTGTATTTCACATGGTCTTTGCCAGTTTGCTTTTGCAGCGTTCGACAGCATTTGGGATGGTGGCGATTGCGGTGGCCCTCGAAGCGGTTCATTTGAAAATAGCCAACCAAATTCCCTCGCTGCTTTTAGAACGGCTTGTGTTTGTCGGCTGGGGGCTGACCTTGTTTTTTACAGTGTATTTGGCGAATCATATTACACAGATGCTACGCTCACATTACGCGAAACTTTTTAAACAGTATCGACGCAATCGTCTTTTGGCCAAGCAGCTTCGAGAGCAGCAACAGTCGATGGCCCAGCATGAAAAAATGGTCGCCATCGGACAATTGGCAGCAGGCGTGGCACATGAAATTGCCAACCCACTTGCCAGCATGGATGGGATTTTACAGTTGGTACAACGCAAGCCCCAACGGATGAATACCGATCGGGTGGGACACCTGAGGCATCAGGTTCAGCGGATCACACAAATCGTGCAAAAACTCACAGGCTTTGCCCGTCCCGCAGACTATCAGTGGGAAGTGGTCGATCTGTTTAGGCTTGTTGAGCAAGCTGTTCAGATGGCTCAATATGATCCCCGCTGTAAAAATATTCCCATTGAAGTGGAGTTGCGTTCTGAATCCGGCTTGGTTCGTGTTCAACCTCACGCGGTGGAGCAGGTCCTCTTAAATCTATTGATCAATGCACTTGATGCTTTAGAAAATACGAAGTTTCCTTCGTTGCGGGTTTGCGTGGACTGTACGAGAACCTGGTGGTGGATTGGGGTGATCGATAACGGCAGCGGCATTGACTTGGGGCATCAGGACCGCATTTTTGAGCCGTTTTTCACCACCAAGCCCGTGGGTAAGGGGACGGGGCTGGGGTTGGCGATCTGCTATCGCCTGATTCAAGACCAAGCAGGTCGTATTGAGGTGACCAGTCGCCCGGGGCGGGGCACCACGATGGCGATTTATTTGCCTCAGAACCAATGAAAGTTTCGCTGGCGGTGGATTTGCGTGCGACAGGCATGTTTCCCAAAAACAAGAACTTTGCGGGGCGGGCGATTCTTGAAAGTGAGAAGGGCTCCAATTAAAGCTTTGATTTTCCGCGTTTTAGAGAGGTGTTCGGTGGCACGGCATGTGCTTAGACAATAATAAGTTGATGCATATGGAGTTTTTTGGTCTTGGTTGGCCATGACGCAGTTGACGCTGTGAATCCCGTTTTGTTTTTAGGCACTTGTGAAAGTGTTTGTGTGATAAGTTTGTTCCCATGTTTGACAAGTACCCATCTTGGACAGCTGTTTTATCTGATCTAACATCCTTATGGGGCATGAGGCCTTTGCGCTGGGGGCTGGGTGTCGGTGTTCTGTTGGTGTTGGTAAGCTCTGCTTACGCGTTGGAACTCAACGAAGCGGAACTGGCCAATCGGCGATGTTATGCCTGCCACAATCAGTCGCACATGAGTGAGCTTCGTCCCCAAGAGCGACGGTTGATGGTCGAGGTTTTGGAGTCTACGGAGACGACCCGCCAACCGGAGACGCGGCCTGAACTTCATATCACACCTGAAACGCTTCAACAAGGCCCCCATAGTAAACTGGCGTGCGTCAGTTGCCATCCCACTGCTCAACAGCTACCACACGTCCAGAAGCTTGGCCCCGCGCAGTGTGCCACCAGTTGTCACATCCGCGAGGGCGCTGCATTTCGACGAAGTATTCATGCTCAAGCCTTGGCCAAAGGCAACCCCGACGCACCGACCTGTGCTAGTTGTCATGGCGGGCATGAAATGCTCCCCCCGGCGGACCGGCAATCAAAGGTGTACTCACTGAACATTATTAAGACCTGCGGTAACTGCCACCAGGAGCATGCCGACCACATGCCCGCCGAAGCGCAATCCAACAAAAAAGTGGTGGATTACATGGGTAGTGTGCATGGCAAGGCAGTCAGGTCCGGACTTGTGGTGGCGGCAACCTGTTCAGATTGTCATCGGCCTCACGAAATTCAGCCAGCTCATGACCCCGCGTCATCGGTGAACCGCCAGCACGTGTCCGATACCTGTGGCCGATGCCATGTGGGGGTCAATGAAATTTACGCCAAGTCGATCCATGGACTGAAATTCGCTGAAGGTGATCCCAAGGCCCCTGTCTGTGTCGATTGCCACACGGCTCATGAAATATCTGCATCCGATACCCCCTTGTTCATGCGGGATATCACCAATGGTTGCGGCAAGTGTCATGACAAACCCTTAGACGGCGACCCAGAGAGTGCATCACTCTATAAAACCTATCGCAGAAGTTACCATGGCCAAGTTTCCAAACTGGGATCAGACCGCGCAGCACGTTGTAGCGATTGTCACGGGGCACACGATATTCTGCCCGCGGACAATCCAGATTCACGCGTGGCACCAGAACATCTGGTCGGCACCTGCTCTAAATGCCATGATGGGGTGACGAAAAGTTTTGTGCAGTATCAGCCTCATGCCGACTTTCGCAATAGCAAGAAGTTTCCGGTGCTTCACTATGTCTGGCTCTACTTTATTATCGTGATTAGTATTACTTTTAGCTTTTTTGGCCTGCATACAATTCTTTGGTTTATTCGTGCTCACATTGAACGTATCAAAAACGGTAAAGTCCATCTCAAAGAAAAACCCACCCATGGTATTCGACGTTTCACCCGTATCAACCGTGTGAACCATGGCGTGATGATTATCAGCTTTTTCGGCCTGACGCTTACCGGGATGCCGTTGCTCTTTAGCGATCACTCATGGGCTGGGACACTCACCGCCATGCTTGGGGGGGTGCGTTCGGCAGGGATTATCCATCGTATCTGCGCGGTCATGCTCATGGGCAATTTTGCAGTGCATTTCGCCGGCATTATTCATCACTTCAAGAAAAGCAAGCTCTCGTTCTTTAAGTTCTTTTTCGGCCCTCATTCGCTGGTCCCTTGCGTCAAAGACATCAAAGATTGTATGGGGATGTTCCGCTGGTTCTTTACCGGCAAAAATATGCCACGCTTTGACCATTGGACCTACTGGGAAAAATTTGACTATTGGGCGGAAATTTTTGGTACCTTTATCATCGGTGTCACTGGCATGATGCTCTGGTTCCCCTCGTTTTTCTCCAACTTTTTGCCTGGTTGGTCCTTCAACATCGCGACGCTGGTACACGGTTACGAAGCGCTGCTTGCGGTGGTGTTTATCTTTACAGTTCACTTTTTCAATGCTCATCTGCGACCTGAAAAATTCCCTGTGGATGATGTGATCTTTACCGGGCAGCTCTCAGAAGAAGAATTCAAACACGAACGGGCCGAAGAATACGACCGTCTGGTTGCTACAGGCGAAATTGAAAAATACCGCGTGCCTCTCCCGCCACACTGGTATCGATGGGCTTCCATTGTCGTCGGCATCATAGCGATGCTCGTGGGGACAAGCATGGCCATACTGATTATTCTTGCCGGTCTGGGAGTTATCTAGGAATGGACCATGGACCCGAAATCAAAAACACCCGCTGAGACACCAACACCCGCTGAGACACCAACACCCCAGCAAGAACCTCGTTCTAGGTGGCAACGTTTGCTGGGTATTCGTCATCGTCCGGGTTGTCGGATTCCTTTTGGCCTGACGATTTGGGGCGTGGTGATCTTCGGCGGCATCTTCGGTATCATTGGCATGACAGGTTTTGTGGAGTATTCCATGCAGCCGGATTTCTGCCGTAGTTGTCATATTATGGAGCCTTATTATCAAGCCTGGCATGAGTCTAGCCACAAGGAAGTCTCTTGCGTTAAATGTCACTTTGAGCCGGGGCTGGGCAAAACGCTCTACGGGAAATTCCAGGCTTCCAGTCAGGCCGTCAAATACATCACGAAAACTTACGGCTCCAAGCCACATGCCGAGGTGCAGGATGCGGCATGTATGCGAGATGGCTGTCACACACAGCGGTTGCTTTCAGGACAGGTCAATTGGAAAATCAAAACGTCGCGTGGTGATCCGATCACCATTCGCTTTGATCACGCGCCACATCTGACACAAGACCGTCGGGGCAAGAATTTGCGATGCGTTTCCTGTCACTCACAGATCGTGCAGGGCCAGCATCTTGTTGTCACACTCGATACTTGTTTTCTCTGTCATTTCAAGGGATTTAAGCATGGTCGGGATGATCAGACACTGGGCGGTTGTTTGGCTTGTCACGATGCGCCCAAAGAGCAGATTCGCATGAGTACAGGCATGTTCAATCATGCCGATTACATTGATCGGGGTGTGAGTTGTCAGAACTGTCACTCTGATGCTATTTCTGGCGATGGCAAAGTGCCGCGGCAGGTTTGCTGGACTTGTCACAACCAGTCTAGCCAGGTTGCCCGTTTCACCGAAACCAACTTCGTCCATAAAACCCACATTCAAGACCACAAAGTCGAGTGTTCCAGTTGCCACATTCAGATTGTGCACAATTTATCCGCCAGCGCGGCAACAGGTGGTCAGCGTACCATCGGGAATAACAATCAGGTGGTCATGCAGGCTGGAACCTGCGCCCAGTGTCACGAACAGCTGCACAGCGGGGCATTGGATTTGTACCGGGGTACGGGTGGACGGGGGGTCCCCGATATGCCCAGCGTGATGTTCCGTACACAGGTAGACTGTATTGCCTGCCACGATTACTCCAAACATACCAGTGATATCGCTCAGGTCTCAGGGCAGACTTACCAGGCTTCGCAAGCTGCATGTACCAAATGTCATGTTCAGCAGTACGACGATAAACTTGCCGAGTGGCTTGTGGCCATTGACCAGAATCTAGACAAAGCGAAGGACATGGTTCAACAGACTGCCGAGGCCCTTAAGCGTATCAGTGATTTGCCTGCCACCAGACAGTTGGAATTACGGCAACTTTATGACGACGCACAACACAATATCAAATTGGTTAGCATCGGTCAGGGTGTTCACAACATGACTTATGCGATCGCATTGCTGAATGTGGCGATAGACAACTGCAAAAAAATTCAGGCAGCGGTCGGCTTAAAGGAACCTGATTCGTGATCAAGCTGGACAGGCAATCCTTGAATCTGAAAAGTCCAATCGTGTCACAGCGATTCGCGGGTATTTTTCTGCTGCTCCTTGGCATTGCCTTGACGCTTGTTGCCTGTGAGGACCATCACAACGAACCTGTGACACCTAACAAAGGAACCGCACCGGGGGCATCAAGGCAATCCCTTGAATTGCCTTTGAAAAAAATAGAAAAAAAAATCCTAGTGTCAAAGGTTGATTTTGTCCCCGCGGCTCCCAAGCCCATTGAACTGCTGGCTGAGGATGTCAGTTGCGTTACCTCTGCGTGTCATGCGTCTTTTGCGACCGCGATACGAATCCACGGCCCGGTCGCCATGAACAACTGCTCCGCCTGTCATGAAGAGGATCAAGGCAACCATGCCTATCCGCTCAAACGGACCGGGGACGCGATTTGCACCTTCTGCCACACGGTCACGGGCATGGCCGCGAATCAACACAAGGCCATTGCCAACGATGGTTGCATGACCTGTCACGATCCTCACGTTTCACGCATAAAATTCTTGCTCACCGCTGATAATATCGAGCAACTCTGCCAACGTTGTCACGATATTCCCTACCAGAAATATGCCCATGGCCCCTTTGCCACCGGACAGTGTACGCTTTGCCATCAACCGCACGAATCCAACTTCAAGCATCTGCTGCGAGGCAGTAATGAACCAGAGCAATGCTTTGGTTGTCATATAGGCAAAAAGACGGCCATGGCGATCTCGCAAAAAGTGCATAAACCTGCTGCGGAGAAGTGTTCCACCTGCCACAATCCGCACGCGTCACCATTCCCCTTTGAATTGCATGAACCGATCAATGACACCTGTTTGTCGTGCCATGAGGATATTGCCCAGATGGTCCATTCCGCGACCGTGTCGCATGACGCGCTGTTTATGGAACAGGGCTGCGCCAACTGTCATGATGCCCATGCGTCACAGGACATGAACTTGCTCAAGGATCGTGATGATAAACTTTGTTTGCAATGTCACAACAAGCCATTGGAAGGACACGATGGCCGTACGATCCCGGATATGCGCCCGGCACTGCAGCAAACATTCCTTCATGGGCCTGTGCGTTCGGGAGACTGCACTGCCTGTCACAACGTGCATGGTTCTACGCATGAACGTCTGCTTGTCGAGACGTTTCCCAAGACGTTTTATGCTGGCTTTGATCTTGAAAATTACGCGCTGTGCTTTACCTGTCATGATAAAGAACTGGTGTTCGAGCCGAAAACACGTCACTTGACCGAATTTCGCCAGGGCAGTCAGAACCTGCATTACCTGCATGTGAATCGTGAAGTCAAGGGCCGAAGCTGCAAAGCCTGTCATGAAATCCATGGCAGCAATCAGCCCAGCCATCTCGCCGAATCGGTGCCGTTTGAAGGGTCCGGCTGGTCCATGCCCATGCGATATAAAAAATTGCCCGATGGAGGCCGATGTGCTCCGGGTTGTCACGAACCTAAGACCTATGACCGAAACAAAATGGACCCCATTGAAACGATACAAAGCGATCCGTTGAAACCATCTGATGTTGTTCCCGAAACCGGTCGACCGTGAGGTATATCATGACATGTAAACATCCCTTTTTTGTTTTTTTCTTCATCCTTGGATATGGTTCCATACTCTGTGCCTCGCCGCCACAACCTGCCGTCAATGCAGAGAAACCTTCTCTTGTGGCGGAAGACAAACCAGTCCTTGTGGCAGAAGGTCAGTTGACCTTTGTGGCAGAAGAAAGGCCCACCGAGCCGGTTGATCCTCAAAACTGCACCACTTCGGACTGTCATGCCAAGCAAAAAGATTTTCCGCTGTTGCACGGGCCGATGAATATCAATACCTGTGAAGCATGCCATGTGTCAGATAAACCCACAGAACATACATTCACATTGGCCAGATCCAAAAGCGAACTGTGTACTTTTTGTCACGAATTAAAAATACCCGAAAATTCCAAGCTGCATGAGCCGGTCGCCAAAGGAGATTGTTTAGGCTGTCATAATCCGCATGGCGGGTTTGATCGTAGTTTTACACGCAGTGAGGACCTCGGCGAGACCTGTGCGAGTTGTCATCAAAACCTTACACACGACAAGAAAAATGTGCATGGCCCGGTGGCTGCCGGGGCTTGCGTGGCCTGCCATGCGCCGCATAGTTCTCCAAACCCCAAACTCCTGCTGAATACAGGACGCGAGCTGTGTCTCAGTTGTCATCAAGAAATGGATCACCAATTGAAGGGAGTGCAATTTGTGCATGAGGCTGTCAAAGGCGATTGCACCGATTGTCACGATCCGCATGCTTCAAATTTTAACATGATGCTCAAGGAATCTCCCAAACAATTGTGTACCAAGTCCTGTCACATTGAAATTAAACAGGCAGTGGAAAAAGCCCCACACAAACATTCCGCTGTCATCGAGGGCGATGGTTGTGTCAATTGCCACAACGCCCATGGTGGTGATCTAGCGAAACTGATGAAAACAACACCCGCTAAAATCTGTCTCTCCTGCCATAACAAAAAAATCAAGACCAAAGATGGTCGGACCATCGTATCGGTGAGTGAAATTCTTGATCCGACGATGAAAAAACACGGCCCCGTGGCTGAAGGCTCCTGTGGTGGATGCCATAACGTACATGGATCAGAAGTCGCGCACCTGTTGCAACTCGCTTACCCAGCACGTTTTTATACCCCGTTTGAACATGAAAATTACGCTCTGTGTTTTGAATGCCACGATTCCCAATTGGTCGAACTCAAACGAACAGACTCATTGACCCAATTTCGTGAAGGGGATGTCAATTTGCATTACCTGCATGTGAACAAGGACAAGCGGGGACGAACCTGTCGGGCCTGTCATACCGTGCACGCAAGCAAAAATAATTTCCAGCTGAGAGATTCAGTTCCCTATGGACGATGGGAACTACCCGTGGGGTACAAACCCACAGAAAATGGTGGCAGTTGTGCACCGGGCTGTCACAAGCCTTTTGAATACAATCGAACCCATGAAAACGTGCAAATGATCGAAGGTAAAAAAATCAAACGAAAGTTCAAAGCCCCCGGCCCACCCGATTCCCCTGAATCCCCCGGTTCCCCCGGCTCCCCCGGCTCCCCCAACGCTCCCGGTGACAAGAAGGAATAAAACCATGGCCCCTTTCTGCTCTTTTGGTAAACAATCTCTCAGCATGATTGTCATGGGGATCGCTCTGATCCTGGTGACTCACGCAGATGCAGCCTCGACTCCGAAAACCACGCCGGTGATCCAATGGAAAATGAACAGCCTTGCGAAAACGGAAATCCACATCCCCGCAAAGAATCAACCGACCTTGCTGGTGTTTGTCATGGTCGGCCAAAAACGCAGTGACAAAGCACTGACGCAAATTCAAAAAGTGGTTCAGAAAACAAAATCGTTACAGGTCGTGGCTCTGGTCAGCGGAAAGTCTGCCCTGGAAAAAGCACCCCAACTAAAAAAACAATTCCCTTGGTTGACCCATGTGGTGACCGACCCGACATATCAATGGGCCGGGAAAATGTCAGTCCACGTCTGGCCTGTTTCGGTGGTGGTGAATGCAGCAGGCCAATGCGTGGGACGGCTGGTCGGCTTGTCCGATGCGTTTTCATATGACCTCGAAGCGTATCTGGCCTTTGCCTCTGGAAAACTCGATGAGGCAGGCCTTAAAAAGAAACTTCAACAACGTATCATGGTCAAAGAATCATCTCGAGAACAGGCCAATCTGAATCTGCGCGTGGCACAACGACTGTTGGATAAAGGACTGTTTTCTGCTGCGAAACAACAGTTGATTAAAGGGATCAAGTCTTACCCAGACCATGGTCCGATACGATTGGCTTTAGCGCAAGTTTATTTACAAATGGACAAGCCTGATCTCGCCAGTGAGCAACTGAAAAAATGGGTGGCTTCCCCAAAAAAATCGGAAAATCTCCCCCCCCATTCTTCGAACCTCTCTTGGGAATGGGAACTGGTGCGTGCCCGAATCGCATTGACGCAAAAAAAATGGGACGAGGCCAAAGCACGGCTCACGGTTTTGGTGAACCAGAAGCCCGCCTCCAAGATAGCGCATTACCTGTTGGGTCGTGTGTTAGAGCATCAAGGGCAATGGGAGCAGGCAGCAATGTATTTTCGCAAAGCTTTTGAACAAAGCCATGACGCGCGTTCACTTTCGCCTCAGGAACAGCGGTAAGAGGGGCAATGGGGGAGATGAGTTTTGAAAGCTATCAGCTATCAGTAAGAACAGAAAAAGAAAAAAACGGATTCTAACTCATCAATCGGCTCAATTGAGTCACGGATTAATCAAAACAAACGCATTCGACGCGCAAGTAAATATGCTTGCGGCTTCTATGAAAAAACAAGTTTTAAGATGGTAAGCAGTGATCGGAAATGCTCTAGAAGGAGGCGTTTGGTTCATTTTGAACGGTTGGTTTTTTACTCAGAACCCTCGACTTCAGATTCAGCATCGGGATCTTTCGGCGGGTCCCACATCACCGTGAGAAGACGCTGGTTGGTTCGCAATGGCGCATTGAGGTCAGGCGGAATCTGTAGCGTCCCGTCAGGTTGTTCCACCGCAATGACCTGGGCATTGAACTGATTGCGAAAATCGGATTCACGCAGCGATTGACCCACCGCCTGGATCGGGACAAACAAGCGTTGTACCTGTGCATGCTCATGAGAAACGCCCAAGAGTAATTGGTCCACCTGAAGATCATTTTCAAGAGCAGACAGCTCTTCATATTCATGAAACGCACGGCTATGAATCTGGCTGAGCTTCTCATGTAAATGTTCAACCACCCGCCGACGTTCAAGCATGCCCAGCCACTGCGTTTGATCCGAGTGTGCCAAGACAGGCAACACCGCATGGTCCTCTCGGCTGAACAGTGCCATGGCAGAAAACAGATCATCTTGGGGTGAAATTGAAACCAATTTTTTCGTCATGAGATCTTCAGCGATCATGGCGGCAACGAATTGACCTGCATCGAGGGCATGACCCAAATCCGCTGCTGAGACAACGCCCAGAAGCTGTTTGTCTTTGACGACGGCAAAGACCGGGCGGGTTCCTGGTTGGATATTGGCGATTAATTCATCCACGCTTGTGTCAGGGGTCACCGTCGCGGCCCAGTCATGGGTGATGATTTGTGACACGCGGGTAGATTGCAGTTGATGAATGATGGGGTCGGCTGCATGGGCTGGCGAGTCGGCTGCGGTTTGGAGCTGTTCGTGATTGAGTCCCCAGCGTCGTCCAATGATATAGCTTGTGACGCAGACGATCATCAGCGGGGCGATGAGGCCATAGGACCCAGTCATTTCGGTGGTCATGACGATGGCTGCCAACGGAACCCGCATGGTCGCGGCAAGGACGCCTGCCATACCCACGGGGATCAACGCTTGTCGTAATTCTGGTGGGAAGGAGTCGGGGAACAATGCCATGCCGATGAGTCCGAGCATGGCGCCGACAAATCCACCAATGGCAACGCTGGGTCCCAGCACGCCGCCTGGGGCGCCCGATCCGATGGTGAATGCGGTGGCAATACATTTGGCCAAGACGATCAATCCGAGCAACCCCGCCCATGAAGCTGAACCGAAGGAGGAATTTTCGAGGATGTCTCCTTCAAGGATATTTTGGATAAACAGGTAACGGCCGTCCATGATTTGTGGCAACAGACAAGCCAGTGCGCCGGTCGCTAGTCCGCCTAGGGTCGCGGTGGCCCAGAGTGGTAGTCCTGAGGGTTTGACCAGTTTGTGTTCGACAAAGAAGAGGCACTTTGAGAAGAAGATCGCGGTGATGCCGCATAGCGGGCCGAGGATGCCGTACCAGATTAGGTCCAGTGGCGAGGTGAATTGCAGGCCGATGACACCTTCGAGCATCGGGCCTTCAAAACCCCAGAGAAGCATATAGATTGAATAGCCAACCACCGAGGCGACGAAGGCTGGGACCATGGCATCGGATTCAAATTCGGGTTCTCGATAGAGGATTCCCGTGGCGAACATCGCACCGCCGAGTGGGCATCGAAAGATCGCGCCAATTCCTGCTGCACAGCCCGCGACGAGTAGCACCCGTCGTTCACGAATGGTCAGGGACATGAGTCGTCCCACCCATGAACCAATGGCTGCGCCAATGGCGGCAATGGGTCCTTCAGGTCCTGCCGATCCGCCACATGAAATGACCAACGCGGCTCCGGTTCCTTTGATGAACGGGGATCGCAGTCCCATGCGTCCTCGTCGTTTGTGAAAGGCTCTTGTGAGCACATCCACGCCGTGACCGCGTGCATGGGGGCATAGCCAATAAGACAACAGGCCAGCGATCAATCCGCCAAAGGCAGGCAATAGTAAAATCGCCCAGTTGAATCGCAGAACTCTGGCTTGTCCCAGGTAGGTAAACTGTCCGACGAGATGTTTAGATCCGACATGGATTCCCAATTCAAGTAATGCTGCCGCACAGCCACAAAACGCGCCCACCAGCATTGACAGCCACAGCCGCCTGATCCATCGTCGGGCTGATTCGGGAAGTCTTGTCATTTCAAACATCGAACGCATAAAGCGCATTGTATCTCATTTTTTGACTTGCACTTTAATTGAAGCAATGTCTAAAACAAAGGGCTGTGACCATCGAGAGTTCTTAAAAGTTTGGCATGGCATGTTTTGGGTAGGCAAGCTTTCGAACTCTATTTGGGATAAAATGAGGGGATGTCACTTGAGCTTACATTTTTAGGGACGGGAACCAGTTCAGGCGTTCCGATTATTGGCTGTGCATGCGATGTTTGCACCAGTAAGGATTCGCGGGATGCTCGGACAAGACCGAGTATCATGATTAGTTATCCCCAGGTGGGTGAGGATCTGGTGCGTCGGTTGATTGTGGACACGGGGCCGGACTTTCGAACCCAGATGATTCGTCACCGTGTGGGTAGGGTGGACGGGGTATTTTTGACGCATGCACATGCCGATCACATTTTTGGGCTTGATGACCTCAGGTGTTTTAATACCGTGATGAAGGAGCCTATTCAGCTATACGCTGAAGCGTCCACGATGGAGCATGTGCAGCAAATTTTTTCCTACATCTTTCAAAAGCATCGCAATGTGAATCAAACGTTCGTGGCTGATCTGGTTCCCAATTTACTGAATGAGGCAGAGCCGTTGACCTTGTTTGGGGCTGTTTGGACACCGCTTCGATTGATGCATGGGAGCTTGCCGATCCTTGGATTTCGTGTGGATTATGCAGATTCTAAGGGTCATCCTTTTTCGTTGGCATATTGCACGGATGTTTCTTTGATCTCACCACAGACTTATCCGTTGTTGTTGGATTTGGACGTATTGGTCATTGATGGATTGCGTTATCAACCTCATCCAACGCATTTAACGATTGATGAAGCCTTGGTAGAGATTGAACGGATTGGACCCAAGCGTGCGTATCTGACTCACATGGCTCATGAGATTTCTCATCGAACTTTGGTTGAGCAATTGCCTTGCCATGTGAAGCCTGCCTATGATGGATTGACAGTGCAGTGTGCTGTTGGCTGCGATGACATGGGGGGCGAGGATGTACTATGTTCAACCTATATTTCGAACGACTGAATCAACTTACGCAACACTTTGAAGAAACTTGGCAGGGGGGCGCGATGCCTGCTGCTTTGTTCTCGGCCACTTCAGGAGACTTGCCGCTGACATTCGATACGGATTTAGAATCAGGTCCGAGGGTTGGTTACTGGGTTAGTTTGGCATCGGGTATTAGTTGTACCAGCGATCCCAAAGCCATCGGTCGCAGCAAGGAAGTGGTGGTTCTAGATGCGTTGGTTCAGTTTGCCTGCGATCCACAATTAGCAGGCTATCGACCGGGTTGCATTGAAATTACAGATGAAGCCGTCGGCAACTTTCTCAAAAAAGAGTTGAAAGGAACAGGCATTGAAGTCAGAATAGTTGAACAGGCACATGTGGTCCGTCAGGTGTTTGCCTTGATGGATATTGAAGATGGCGTGATCTCGAAAGTATTTAACTTGGACGAACCTTCCATGTTTGATGCGAATGATATCTGGGAAGATGATGAAGAGTGGGGCATTGCGCCCGCGACGAGTGTTCCGGGTGTGACGCATTCACAAATGCGAGATTTTACCAAGGCTGCCGCGGCTTATTACAAAGCCCAGCCGTGGCGGCACCTAGATGACATTGACCTCATTGAAATCCATCAACCTCAATTACTTCACAAGCCCAATCGAATTCAGTATTTTTCCATGCTAGGTCATGGTCACGAAGCGGCCGGCTTAGTCCTGTTTACTTCCAAAGAACAACACGCTCACTTTTCATTGGCTCGAGAAGATCAACTCAATGATTCACTGTGGCATGTGACGTTTGGTTTGGCCAAGCATATGCCTCAGGGCGATCTAGATGACTGGGAAACGCATTGCTGGGAATTGGGTGGTCCCGAAGCTTATCCACTTCCGCTGGAGATTGACCCTGAGGGAAATTTCCGAAGGCCAGGCCGTCATGTTCTCGCATTGATGGAAGGCTTGTTACGCGCGATGACACAAATCAATCCCAAGGCCCTGATGCAGGGGCCTTGTGAAATGAATGTGGATACTTTTACAGGCAAGCAAAACTTCTGTCTTGAATGGGTCGATCAGCCCCAGCTCCGACAAGACATTGCTCAAATACGCAAACAGCTATCAAAAAACTTGGGAATTGGTGATGATTTCTGATAAGGCATCGCCCACATCCGGTTGACGCATTAAATGTTCGCCGATCAAAATGCGATGGACCCCTTGGCTGCGAAGACGTGCAACGTCCTGACCACTGCGAATGCCCGATTCACTCACAAGAATATCCCGGTTGGTTACTTGGGATAGAAGGTTTAGCGTATGGTCTAGGTCTGTGACCATGGCCTTGAGGTCCCGGTTGTTGATCCCCAACAATGAAGGCGTGTCCGGCTGGTCTACCAAGAGCTGCTGCACAAGATCCAAATGCGTAGGCTCAAAAATTTCAACCAGACAAGCCAATCCCAATTCCCCCGCCAACCCATGCAGAGCGTACAACTCGTCACGGGTTAAACATTCTGCAATGAGCAGGACAGCATCTGCGCCCGCTGCGCGAGCTTCATAAATCTGATACGGCGAAATGATGAAGTCCTTCCGCAAAAGCGGCAAATCAATTGCCGCCCGAATTTGCTTGAGATAGTCCAACGATCCCTGGAAAAAATGTTCATCAGTCAAACAGCTAATCGCAGCAGCACCATGATCCCGGTAAGCCTTCGCCAAAACCACCGGGTCAAAATCTTCTCGGATCAGCCCAGCTGAAGGACTCGCCCGCTTGACCTCCGCCAGCACTCGCAACTCGCCGGCTGGCTGGGTCATGGCCGCGAAAAAATCCCGCACAGGCGGCGAATCCGCCACCGAAGCACGCACCGATGCCAACGGCATCCCCCGACGAGCTTGCTCAATCTCGCCACGTTTGTGCTCAACAATCCGAGCTAAAATATCAGTCATGGTACAAATCCATCCAAGTCGTTTAGAAACAATCAGGATAACAGTTTTGAAGCGATCAGGAATCAGTGATCCGCAAGAGAAAACAAATAAAAGAGTTCTTTTCTCAATGGGGGAATTCGAAGATGTGATGAAAATTTTAACAAGACCCCGCGTTGCCTCTTGATCCTTACGCTACCTTGGGTAAACTACCCGGGTTGTGATGGGTTTTCACGCCCGTTTACCTGCTTGTATTTGTCCCCGCGAGGCCTTGAGGGTTCTGCTGGGCCGTTGAATCGCGAGGCACCGCTTTGGCTCAAATTGGTTTGCTATCAGATGCTCACGGGCATGGCACGATTGTCAATCGTGCTGTTGAGTTATTGGTCCACCACGGGGCAGAGTGTTTGATTTATCTCGGCGATGTGGGGAATCCCGAAGTGATTGATGCTTTATTGGTGCATCAACCCGGGACTCAAGACCTTGTCCCCGTCCATCTGGTCTTTGGCAATGTCGATTGGGATGTCGCTGAATTGACCCCGTATGCCCAGAAATTAGGGATTCAAGTCGATCATCCCATCGGCCATATGCCCCTGAAAAACAGCGAATTGGCCTATTTGCATGGCGACGATACCAAAGCAATGGACCAATTATTGAACCAAAACGTTAAATATCTCTGTCACGGACACACCCATCAGGCAGCCGACGTTCGTCGCGGTTCGACTCGGGTGATTAATCCAGGTGCTCTGTATCGGGCCACTTCGCACACCGTAGCGATTCTTGATACAGAGAAAGATGAATTGATATTTTTCCCTGTGGGGAAATCCTGATAAACTATTAAGAGGGTCAAATGGCCCGGGCCCCAGTGATATGCAAATCACTCCAAAGGGACAGGAACAATAGCTATGCAGTCCATGAAGGACGACTCAGTCGCACAACAAGTGGTGGTCCGAACCTATCGGCCCGAAGATCAGCCCATGGTGTACACACTCTACACCGACGGCCTGCTCGCTGGACAAATTGCGCCAAACGATACCGGGGCTGACATCGATAACATCCAAGAAGCCTACTTCGATGAACCGACGAGTCATTTCTGGGTTGCCGAGCTTCAAAATGAAGTCCTAGGCATGATCGGCGTGGCGTGGGACCATCAACACACCGCAGAAATCCGACGCTTGCGGGTGCACGCCGATTGGCAAAATACCCCCATCGGCGGACAACTCCTCGAGCGAGCCCTCGAACACTGCAAAATCCATGGCTTACTCAAAGTCGTCCTCGATACCCGATTCGATCCCGATTCGGTCATGGACCTCTTTGATCGCTTTGGCTTTCAGCACACCCGCTCCAAAGAACTTCATGGCAAAGATTTGCTCGAGTTCTACCTAGACCTCTACCGACAAACCAAATCCGAAGACTCTGTCTAAGGTATTCTTCTATGTCTGATGACTTTGATGAAGCAGCCATCTTCCACGAAGGCTTACGCCTGTTCAATGAAGCAGACTGGTTCGAAGCCCACGAAGTCTGGGAAGACATCTGGGTCATGGCCACCGGCCCACTCAAATTGTTCTATCAAGGTTTGATTCAGTGTGCAGTGGTCATGGAACACATCCGCCGGGGCAACCCCCGTGGCGTGCGAGCCGTCTGGGCCACTGCCGTCCCCAAGTTCGACAGCTTACCCACCGTGTACCAAGGCATCCACATCCCACACTTATTGGAAAAGATGAAGCAGGTCGTCACGCCGATTTTAGAGTTGCCCGATTCACGCTTCGACCCAGCCCTCCCCCGCGGCCAAGAGATGCCCTACAGCCCCAATGACGCACCCACCATCACGCTGGAATATGACCCGTTTGAGTGATGGGGGCGATAGCCCATGAATAGTATTTTCTGGGAGAACCACTGGGCGTTTGAAATTAGAACGTTATTTTATGGTTTGTATTGATACCAATCTTTTGCTCTGATTCGCCCTGTTTGGTAGTAGGTCGATACAAGCTCAATATACTCTTTGAAATCAGTATTTTCAGTTAAAATACGATTTACAGACTGCCAATCTACCTCAGGCCGAGGTTGTGACGGCAAGATCATGTCGCTTTCACTGGGGTTTTCTGGATTGAGCACAATAACTCCGATGCCATGAAGTGCAGATAGCATTTTAAGTTCTTGTACAATATTAGGGTCAACAGATGTTGCGACTAAATAGCCTTCATTTGCCCAACTGGAATTACTGACCGCTTGGAAAAAGCTTTTTCTGGCATTGCCTCCATTTAGTTCTTTTTTTACTTCAAATGACCAGAGACGTATACGTTGGCCCGTTCCTATTTTGACGCAGTTTCGAACAAGATCATTCCATTCCTTGTCAATGGGTTGCATTGCGACAATATCAGGATGTAACCATTGATTGCCGCCGGTGCCACGGGAGTTCTTAGAGCGTTTTTCATCGATGCGTTGGCAATAAAGGTTTAACTCGGAATATAAATATTGCATGAGTATGGGATATAAGTCGTGTTCTGAAATGGACTTTTCATTGATGGGAGTTGTTTCGGGGTTTACTTCGCCATTTTCATTATCTGCTTCAGCTAAAATGGCATCTTGTTCTTTTTTATTTGGATTAAACCAGTATGTTCGAGGTCTAGGTGTATCTTGCCAAAATATATGCTTTTCTTTTTTTACAATAAGATTTTTGAGTGCGCCAATTTCTGAAATGATTTGCTGTATAAATTCCGAATCATTGTTGAATCGTGGATTATCTCGTTTCTTCTGGTAGTCGTTGGAGTATTTTTTTACAATTGCTTCTGCAATTTGGCGAGCAGTAAATTTTTGACTTTCATGTTCCTTTAAAAAATTAATAATTTTTTGAATTTGAGGAATGGTGCTCATTTGAAAATCCTTTTGAAAGCATGATGCTTTGGTTGAAAATACTGCAGTATGTGTTAAATTTTGAATGGTGCCTAGGAATTGTATTTACTTCACCGGTGGCGACACACCCAAATGCCCTTGATTGCGTTTTTTGGCCAAGTTGATTTGTAGCTGACGCTGCTCAAAACGGACTTTTTGTTCAGGGGTTTGGGTGGCATAACATTTGTGACAGCAGACGCCAGCAATGTAATGCTCAGATTTTTTGTCGTCTTCATGGATCGGCAAACGGCAGCCGTGACAGACGTCGTACTCGCCTTTTTCTAATTGATGATTCACCGACACGCGATGATCAAAGACAAAACATTCGCCGTGCCACAGGCTTTCCTCTTGAGGAACTTCTTCGATGTATTTGAGGATGCCGCCTTGGAGATGGTAGACCTCTTCAAAACCCTGGGCTTTGGCGTAGGCGGTGGATTTTTCACAGCGGATGCCGCCGGTGCAGAACATGGCCACTTTTTTGTGCTTGGCAGGGTCGAGCGTTTTGTTCATGTATTCGGGGAACTCGCGGAAGGTTGCAATGTCTGGATCAATCGCGCCTTCAAACGTGCCGATCTGGACTTCATAATCATTGCGGGTGTCGATTAGGATCACGTCGGGGTCACTGATTAGAGCGTTCCAGTCTTTGGGTTCGACGTAGGTTCCCACAATGTGGTTGGGATCGATGGCATCGATGCCCATGGTGACGATTTCTTTTTTGAGCTTGACCTTCATGCGGTAGAAGGGCATTTCGTCATGGACCGCTTCTTTGTGAACCAGTTTGGCCAAGCGTTCATCAGCCCGCAGGTGAGTCAGCACGGCATCGATCCCTTGGCGTGAGCCGGCGATGGTGCCGTTGATTCCTTCTGCTGCGAGCAGGAGGGAGCCTTTGACGTCATGGGATTTACAGAAATCCCACAAGGGCATTCGCATGGCTTCGTAGTCAGGCAACGTGGCAAAGTGATACAGAGCAGCCACGATCGTGGGTTCAGTGTTTTTTTCGGTCCGGTTTTCAGAGATAGAGGTCGTCATTTTTAAGCTTTGCATTTAGGTTTGAAGCCCTCCATTCTAAAGAGTGAATGGTTTTTAGACAAAGGGGTGTGGGATAGCGGGGATCGATTTTCACGGGGCTTCGCGACAAAATTCCTGCGATCATCACAACGCCGAGCCCTGAAGTCTGCTGAAGGGCCGGATTCTTGCTACGTCACAAACACCCAAAGGGGGTAGAGCATTTGGCATTGGTTTCCCCTCCCGGACGCGCACGCTGTAAGCGTGCTGCTGCTTTTTAAACGCCCCCCTCGTCAAAGGCGGTAAGTATTTAAAAGTTTCTAGTTTTTGGTGCGATCAAATTTTCCGAGGAGGGCGTGATTGGTTGACGTTTGTGTTGAAAAAACAACCCCCATCATTTTTAGCAAATGATGGGGGTTGGGTGAAAGTTTTTATTGAGATGTTTTAGCCTGGCTTGCGTTCGAGGAGTCGTTCGACGAAGTGGATGTCGATATCGCTTCGTCGGAAGTTGCCGTTGAGCATGAGGTCTGCGTGGAGGTCAATGGTGGTCTTGATGGGACTGATCTGGAATTCGCGCAGAGCGCGTCGCATGCCGAGGATCGCTTCTTCACGGGTGTCCTTGTGGACAATGAGCTTGGCGATCATTGAGTCATAGTTCGGCGGCACGGTGTAGCTGCCATAACAATGGGTATCCATTCGCACGCCTGGTCCGCCGGGCGGGTCAAACTGGGTCAGTGTGCCTGGGCTTGGCGCGAAGTTGCGTTTGGGATCTTCAGCATTGATCCGTACTTCGATGACATGCCCTTTGTGCTTAATTTGTCGCTGATTAAAAGGCAACTTTTCGCCTGCTGCAATTTTGATCTGCATTTTGACGATATCAATGCCCGTGAGCATCTCGGTGACAGGGTGTTCGACCTGAAGTCGGGTGTTGACTTCCATGAGGTAGAACTTTTTCTTCTTGGCATCCATGAGAAATTCAACCGTGCCAGCGGAGCAGTAGCCTGCTGCTTTGCATAGCCGGACGGCTGAGGCACAGAGTGTTTTGCGTTCGTCTTCATTGAGGACTGGGCAAGGCGCTTCTTCGATGAGTTTTTGATGGCGGCGTTGCATGGAACAATCGCGTTCAAACAGATGGACCACGTTGCCGTGTTCGTCGCCGAGGATTTGGACTTCGACGTGTCGGGCTTTTTCGATAAATTTTTCGATGTAGACCGTGGGATCGCCAAAGGCTGCGTCGGCTTCTGCCATGGCCTGTCTGTAGCCTGACTGAAGGGCGATGTCATTGTGGGCGATTCGCATGCCACGTCCGCCGCCGCCTGAGGCAGCTTTGACGATGACGGGGTATCCGATTTCGCGTGCGACCTTGAGGGCCTGTTCATCAGACTCGATTTTCCCTTTGGAGCCTGGTGAGGTTGGCACTTTTTGTTTGATGGCCAATTGTTTGCAGGCGACTTTGTTGCCTAGCAATTTCATAGCTTCGACACTGGGGCCGATGAACTTGATATTGCATGAGGCACAAACCTCGGCAAAGTGCGCGTTTTCAGCCAGGAAGCCATAGCCAGGATGAATGGCATCGACGTTGGCGATCTCGGCGGCACTGATGATGCGGGAGATATTGAGATAGCTGTCAGCAGAGGGTGCTTTACCGATACAGATCGCCCGGTCAGCCAGACGAACATGCATGGAGGTTGCGTCGGCAGTCGAATAGACCGCGACGGTTTCAATACCCATCTCCCGCGCTGCCCGAATGATTCGGACAGCTACTTCTCCACGATTGGCAATTAAGATACGTGAAAACATAGGCGTGCTTTAGCTCGGTTTAACTTTAAAGAGTATTTGGCCGAATTCGATGGCTTGTCCGCTTTCGACCAGAATTTTTTCAATGGTTCCGCTGATTTCAGCGGGGATTTCGTTGAAGACTTTCATGGCTTCGACGAGACAGACGACGGTTTCAGCGTTGATGGTATCGCCCAAAGCAATGAAGGGCTTGGCATCTGGGCTGGAGGAGGCATAGTAGGTGCCGACCATCGGGCTGGTGATTTCGAGGAGGCCGTCATCTTCTTCGACGGGTGCAGCAGGAGCTTCGGCAGCGGGTGCTGGGGCGACGGCTGCGACGGGAGCGGGTGCTGCAACAACCACAGGTTCCGCGGCTGTGCCAGGGCCTCCGCGTTTGAGGGTGATTCGTTCGGTTTCGTCCTGGAGGTCCAGTTCGGTCAGATCGTTTGTGGCCATGAGTTTGACCAGTTCACGCAATTTTTTCAGATCAACCATGGATAGTGGTTCCATTCTGTTCTGAGTTAAAGTTCATACCCATTCGCGACTGATTTGTTGGCTTGGCGTTCTTTGCCAGAACTCGGTGCCAAGCTTGTCTAAAACATTTCAACGCGACACAAAAAATACGCAATGCGTATAAAATCAAAGCGATCAGAGCACAGATGCTGATCGCTAGTTCCTAGATAATCGCCGATTCAAGGCTTTTGGGCAAGTCTGACAAGACTTTGCCGCCTTGATCGGTCACCTGTACATCGTCTTCAATTCGTACGCCGCCTTGGCCAGGCAGGTAAATGCCAGGCTCGATGGTCACAATATTTCCCGGTTCTAACACCCCTTGGGACCGCGTGGCCAAGGTGGGGTTTTCATGAATATTCAACCCAATGCCATGTCCCAAAGAGTGCCCGAACTCTTTTCCGTAGCCAGCTTTAGAGATTAGGTTGCGGGCCACAGCGTCTATTTCTGATAACGCAATCCCCGGTTTGATCGCATCCATGGCGGCAAGCTGAGCATCAAGCACAATTTGATAAATGGTTCGCATCTTGGGCTTCATTTTGCCCACCGCCACCACCCGCGTGAGGTCCGAACAGTAGCCTTGATACCGAGCGCCCCAATCGAAAAGAATGAGGCAGCCCTTGCGCACTTTTTTGCTTCCTGGAACCGCGTGAGGCAAGCTGGCATTGGCGTCCACGGCCACAATGCTTGAAAAGCTTGGCCCGTCTGCTCCCAAAATTCGCATCTGGTATTCCAGATAGGCTGCGATTTGGTATTCGGTTTGACCTAGCTCAACCCACGCGAGGGTTTTGTTGTAGGCCTGTTGGGCAATGGCGACAGCTTTGCGGATGATTCGGGCTTCCGAGGCATCTTTGACGGCTCGTTGGTTGAGAAGGCCGTCGTCGATGGCTTTGAGCTGCTTGGCACCGATCTGTTTCACAAGGGCGTTTCGCTGACGAATTGTCAGGTGATTTTCTTGCAATCCCAGTTGTTTGATCTTCAGGCGTTTGACCAGTGTTCCCAGCTCGGCAGTTAGCGATGTTTTTCGCATGACTGTTTTGGCCTGCGGTGCTTGACGGGCGATCTGTTCATTGAAGCGGAAGTCGGAAATAAGATGGACCGTTTTGCTTCGGGTGCGAACGAGCGCCCAGCTATCGTCGCCGACAAAACCGGTGAGGTAGCGGATATCAACAGGATTGCTCACCAGCAGGGCATCGAGCCCGCTGGTGGCAATCCGTTGTTGTAGCAATTGAATGCGTTTGGATATATCTGGCATGAATCTTTTATGGCTCAGGCGTATGACACGCTTGTGAGCCGAACCTTTTTAACCATGTAATCCAGATGCTTAGCCCTGTTTCATCGCAGCAGCGAGGATTTCGGACGTGCTGGTTCGCATGATGCGAGGATCCACCTGTTCACCGCTCTGGAGGGTGGCTCGCACCTGTTTGCCGGAGATGAAGACTGGTTTTTCTTCGTCGTGGTTGACCATCAGGTCCACGCGGCCGAGGGATTCGTAGTAGGCTGCGAAACCGATTTTCACAGGGGAGATGAGCAGGTCGCCCTTGAGGTTGTCAAAGATTTCCTGTGCATCGAAGTCACCCCAGATGGCGGTTCCGTCGGCATAAGGAGCGTCTGCATGCTTGCGTCCGATGACGATATGGGTGTAGCCCATGTTCTGTCGGTAGATGGCGTGCATGACTGCTTCAGCAGGGCCGCCGTAGAACATTTTGATATCCAAGCCCAAGAGCAGGACGCGGTCCGAGGCAGCGCCACCGATTTTTTTCCAGAGTTCCGGATCGCTATCGCCGACACCGATTTCGTGGTTGTCGATGAGGCTTTCGTAGGTCTGCATGCGGATTTCAGCGGAGACGTCGTCGCCTTTGGTTTCGCCGACCAAGGGGTTGAGCACTGCACCGGCATTCTTGCCTTCGCGGAGTAGGGTTTCAAGGCCATGGACCAAGGCGTATTCATGAGCACGATGCAGAGGGTTACGTGTTTGGAAGGCCACCACTGCGTCCCAGCCTTCTTCTGCGAGCAAAGCCCGTACTTCGAGAGGGGAGAGGACGTATTGGCCAAAGGAGCTATTTTTAGGCTGCGGGAGGACTTGGATTTGTCCGCCGAGCAGGTGGGAGTTGCCCGCATCACCTTTGAGGACCATGTCCGCACCGGGATGATCTTCACGATCGGTGCCATAGACTGCTTTGAGGTATCGGGGCTTGTCCCATTCGAAGATGTCTTCGATATCGAGGGTGGCGACGATATCGCCAGCAGGGTTGGTTAGTGCGACGGTTTGGCCGATTTCCAGGGTTCCTGCGATTTCAGCGGTGATGGGCAAGGACAGTGGAATGGTCCACGCATAATCTTTGCCGTCGTTTTCGATGACAGATTCATCAAGGACGCGGTTGAAGACGGACTGGACCATGGGACCGGTCAGCGGGCTGAGTGTACCGTCACCGAGGCGATAGACCGTTGAGAGGTCTGCTGCTGAGACGGGAACCTTGGTCAGCGAGGCTGCAAGGCTCTTAAAGGATTCGATTTGACTGTCCGCAACAATGCGACAAACGGGCTGATCAAGGCCGCCATGAGGGGCAATCAGGTGGGTGCTGAGGTCGGTGGTCATATTAAAAGTCCTTTCAGATTGTGAATTCAATTGATTCCCGAGCGCCGAATCGTAGCCGAACCATCCATAACTCACAAGTAATGAGCCTTAAAACGGCAGTTTTTTCTTAAAAATCTTTATTTTTATGCAGGAATGAGGTTGTTTTTTATGAAATAGACGCTTGGAATGGTATTGCAAAAAAACACCAAGACGTATGAGGTCTTGGTGTTTTTTTGCAAATTTAGATTTTTGCTCCAACCCCTTGGGCAAAAATTTAGTTGGTGAAATAGGTTTGTAGGAATCGGGTCACGCGTCGTGGGCCGAGGATGCCGACGATGTGGTCATCTGCGTCTAGAATTGGAATATGCCGAAAACCACCGGTGGCCATGAGGTTCAATGCTTTGGCGGGGAGGTCCATTTCGTAAGCGCAAATGGGATTGGTGGTCATGACCACACGAACGGGTAGATTTTTGACCTGTTCGAAATCTTCAGCCACTTTTTCAAGGACATCGCGTTCGGTGAAGACGCCGACGATTTTACCATCGTCACGAGCGACCATGAGACAGGCAATGCCCAGCTCAGCCATGTTTTTCATGGCATCAATGACTTTGGTCTTTGGACTGATCGCGTCAAACGGCTTCATGTCCACCGTGGCCAACTCTGTGTCGCACAATGCCTGTTCGAGATCATCTTCGAATTGGGGAGGACTGTAATCCTTGAGAGGATCTTCGTAAGCGCCTTGTTGAATACCTTTTCGTTTTCGTCGCATGGGTTTTCACCTCTATTATTTCAGGGGAACTGTCGCGGGCTGCGTTTATGCACCTTCGCGTTGGTCCATGTAAAGTTTGGATTCCATCATCTGGACTTTGACCTGACGGGGGAAGTGGTCGGCAATGTATTCCATCATGCCCTTTTGACCAGTGAGGCCAACGGCCTTGCCTTGCTCATCAATCACGACGACAAAGCGAAGTCCTTTTTCCTGCATGGCATCAAGGGCTTTGGAAATGGGGTCAGTCAAATTGACCTGAGCCCAGACGGCAGTCATCTCATCTTTAATCAGACAGTCAAGTCCCTTGGGATTGCTGACGAGCAACTTAAGCAGGTGATGCTCGGTAAACTTTCCCAGCGGGCGGCCGTTTTGGTCAATGACGACCACACAGCCAAGTTTTTTTTCACGCATCAATTCTACCGCGCTACGCACGGTCTGATCTGGTTCAATCGCCAAAAGTTCCCGCAATTCAAGCGTGGAAATTGGATCACTTAAAATATTTTCACGAAGTCCCATTAGACTTGTTCCCTTTATGAAAGTGAAGAACCCCTAGTGCAGATTCACGAAGGCTGATCGAAACTACATTTGATCTGCCAATTCTTGTCGATGCAATATACGACATCTGGAGCAGGCTCACAAGGAACATGGCCGAAAAAGATGGATCAATCTGAAAACCAAAAAGCAGGCCACCGAAAATTTCAAGGTTGGCTGGTCGCTCCAGACCGCATGGTTCGCTATAATTAAGTGAGAAGTCCTTTGATGAGGGCTTTGGGGAGTGGGGGATTTGATGTCGATTTTGCCTGTGTCAATGAAGGAAACGCTGCCATGACCACCAGTTACGGTGCCCTGTGCAACGACTTTTATATTAATCAGAAGCTGAACTTAAAGATGCCTTTGCCGACGGATCGTGAGACGGTGCTGCATTTTTTTGATCGGGTGAAGCGGTCCGAACCGAGCATGAATGTGTTCCGCAAGTTCGAAGGTGAATTTGCGCTGGAGTCTAAACACAAAGACGCACAGTACAAATGGCTCTCGATGCAGGGGCATACTTTGCGGTCAGGCCACGTGAATCCAGCCAAAATGACTGATGGTTACACTTTGCATCAACTGATCTTGGAAATGGCTCCGTACCATCTTTCCATCAGTGCGTTGGATGTGGATAGTCTGGAATTAATGTTTGGCTTTGATCTCGAATGTGAGGGCGATCAAGACGAAGTCATCGCCCGGGCGTTGTACGATCAGTCTCCGCTGGAGCAATTAAGCCAAGTTCCCGGCTCTCGTATCATGGATGTGCAGCCAACGGTGGGCATGAAATTGTCCAAGCGTGGTGATTTGCAAGCCTTCTTTGAAGTTAAAACCCGTCGTCGGGGTCGACGTGGGTCCAGCAAACGGTATCAGGGCGATCCGATTAGCTTGTTTTTGACGGTGCGTCAGTTTGGACCCATTGCAGAGGTGGAAGACCTTAGCGATATTTTCAAGATGCTAGAGCATCATGCCCAGACTTTGGCGACGGAAAAACTGATTCCCCATCTTCTGACGCCGATCACGCGGCAAATCACATCAACCAATATCTAGAAATTTAAAATATATGGGCCTGTTCGGAAGAGAATCCAAAGCTGATACAGCACGCGCCGATGCCTTCAAAGCATGGATCAGTGCGCGGTCAGGCCACGCCCTTGTCAGTACCGCCATGGGTGTGGTGGCGATCTTGGATGCGTTTACACTGATCTTGGGAGTCCTCGCAGGAATCGCTGCAATCATCTTGGGCTTCAAAGGCCTCGAAACACTTGAACGCAAGCCCGAACTTATGGGTAAGCGTTTTTGTTACGCAGGGATGGCGTTGGGAGGCTTGGGCATCTGTTTCAGTTTGCTGATGTGGCTGGTGATCTATCCGTGGCTCAGTCAAATGCGAGCGGCATAGCCATTAGCGATCAGATAAGAATGGGATCAACGCTTCGTGGCATTGTCATGATGCAACGCGCGATCATCACAACGCCGAGCCCGAAGGTCCTTCCGAGGGCCGCAGGGCCGGATTCTTTATCCCGCTTTCAAAAAATCAGACATTGATGGACATGCTCAAAAGCAAGAGTAAAGAGATCGTTCTAGCGTTTGGTTGCTTTGGCGGTTTCAAATTTGTTGGCGACGATGGTGATGGGAATGGTGGTTTCGTCAAAGCTTTCGCCGTTGCGGTCATGGATACGAACTTTGAGGCGATACTGGCCCACGCCCAAACGTGCGGGAATGCGAAGCAGTTGAACGGTGAAGAAATCTCGACGGCGATTGCGTGACGTGTCTTCAATCTGTTCTTGGGGCAAATGCCAAACACGAACGCCATCAGCCTCGGTGAACAAATCAATTTTTTGGCTGAGCCTCACGCGATATTGGCTGCCGTCGGCAATGGAACTGAACTGGTCAAGCTCCACATACAAAATCACCGGTTGCTCACGGCCGGCAAGAAAAGTCGTCGATTCAAACGGCTCATACACGCCATACCCCAAAACCGTGCGGCAAAGGCGAATCTGCCCAATCGAAACCGTGCGAGGTCCAAACAAATGATCCAATTGATCCCGCATGGCAGATTGCTGATCTGTGCTGGGCTTTTCACGGGGGTTGTTCGTTGCCGTGGCCGCTAAAACCAACGCATGGAGCTTGCGGACTTGCCGGGCTTGTTGTGGGTCAAGGCCAGCAAGGTCTTCGGATGTGAGCGGTTGTCCTGAGGCTGCCAATCCCAGTGTGGAAAGCGTCATCGCCTTCACAAAAGGTGATTGGTCACCTGTTCGGATTTGTGTGATCAATTGTTCAACAAGGTCGTCCGTGTGGGTCGAGGACATCATAGACGGTTGGGAAGCCGCAACGGTTGTGACCGGTGCGGGGGTGATTGTCCCGGGTGTGATTGATTCGGGGGTGGGCTCCATCACCGTTGTTTGCTTGGGTACAACAGGAGCCGGGGGCAGGTCAAGCCATTGGATCGGAGAGGCCTTGGAAGTCGGAGGGAGCGTTGGGATTGGGGAAGCTGAGGGGAGCGGGGGGACCGGGGGGACCGGGGGAGTTGGGAGAGCGATAGAGGCAGCAGCGATCTGCGGAGCAGAGCGTTGGGCTCCTTGGGAATATTGTGCAAGGGCTTTTAAAAGGCGTTGGGCTTCTTGCTCTGCCTGGGTATTGAGTGTGGAGGTTTGATTTTTTTGAGAGATGCGTTGCTTTGGCGTGGTCGTTGTCAGCGAGTTTGCCGGTGCGTCGGGGGTGGGTTGTGGCAGACGGGTTTGTTCACCTTCAAGGAAGATTTGGGCCAGATCCGTGCTGCATCCGGCGAGAAGCGTGCTTATCAATAAGCAGGCGAACCATTTTGTCAGAAATACTTGACGCATTATGCCTCCATGCACAATCTTTGATTGGCTCCTCCATGAGCCCTAGAGCGTGTGATCTACTTTTGCGTCAGCATACTTGTTTTTCTCGTCTGTTGCTTTGGTGTTTGGTACTCGACGATGCGAAACATCGCCTGTGCCGATCCACCATGGCAGCAAAAAAAAGAAAAAAAGTCGTCTGGCAAAACGAAAAAGTGCATCACGCACTCCAATGCGGTCTATTTTAATTGATCGGCTAGCATCGTACAAAAACATTCGAGATTTCGCATCGAAGTTCCCAACCCCGATTTCGAACGTGTATCAGCAGCGACGGCCATGTCTAAAAGCTTCGCCGTTTTTTGAGGGGTAAGCCGTCGAGTCAGGTTCATAAACAGGGCTTGGCGCGGCCCCCATAATTTGAGTTGTCTGGCAATGGAAGCTTCCGTTTCACCCGCGAGTTTCATCTGCATGGCTGTGTTGAGTTTGCGAACGAGGTCTGCCACGAAGTACATGACCAACACATCGGGTTGTCCAGAGAGGTCCACGAGTTCATGGATTTTTTCGATGGCTTTGCCACCTGCCGAGGCCGTCAGCGTCGAACCGCTGGACAGGGATTCAAGGACCGCCTCTTGGACAGCCCAAGCTTGTTCGTCACTGCTGCGGCCGACGAGTTGGTCGATGAGCTGTTGATCAATTTTTGTGCCATCAATAGTCATCAATGCCAGTTTGCCAAGCTCTGCATCGAGAAGCATCAGATCTCGTCCCAAGCGTGCGACGAGGATGGTGGCTGTTTGGTGGTCCAGTGTGCATTGATGATGATCTTTGGCTTGCTTGACGAGCCATCGGGCTGCTTCGGGGGCAGAAGGGGGTTCGCATTTGGCGAGGAGTCCGACTTTGGCGATGGCTTTGTCGAGGTTGCCTCGGTTCCATTTGACGCTGCGCAGGACGAGGGTGGCATGATCGACGGGTGCTTGGGCGTACCGTTCGAGTGCGGCCCGGTGTTGGGTGACGAATTGGTCCGCTTCATCGACGATGATAAGTTTGTACTGCTGCATGAGGCCGTAGCTTCGCAATTCATCGAAGACCTCAGCAAGGTCTGTATTGGCAGCATTGAAAGTGAGGGTTTCCACTTCGCCATGGGCTTGTTCCATGGTTTGGCGTAGTTGTTGAAGGTATTGACGCTTGAGCATCATCTCCGGGCCGTGCAGCACACAGATGCGTGTTTGATCGGTGAATTGAATTGGAGTGGATGCCCGTTTGGCCATGATTAAAGAAACTTTCAGTTTCGAGCGGTCAGCGGTCAGCTTTCAGCGTGCAGTAAGAGAATCAAGATATTACGGCGAAACCATCATAGATGGAAGTGGGTTTGATGGGGGACCTGATCAAACAGGTGGTTTTTATAAGATATTAGGTCGTGTGAACATTCATTTCAGGTTCACCATCATGGCGGTGAGCCATGTGAATCCAAAGAAATTTTGGGCCTTTTTCTCATATCGGGTAGCGACACGGCAAAATCGCTTGACCCTTGTTTTAGCAGCAAGCATACTTGCCCCGGGGGCGCGTCTGCAAAAAGGCTGAAGACGCTACACTTGAATGCAAAAGGTTCGTACTCCGTCAATTGAAAGCTGACGGAGTACGAGTCGCCTTTGGTAAGAGGATTGGTACAATCGATCTCTTGTTCAAATAAACACCGAATCCTTGAGAGATTGAACCATGTCGAAAATCATTGACGGCAAAGCCATTGCAGACGCGATCCTTGTGGACCTCAAAGCCGATGTCGAAAAAATGAAGACCCGGCCCTGTTTGGCGGTCATTCAAGTCGGCAACAATACAGCATCAGAAATTTATGTACGCCGCAAGATCAGTGCATGTACCCGCATCGGCGTGGATACCATCTCGGCCCATCTCGATGAAAATACCAGCGAAAAAAGTCTCATGGCCATCATCGACGGCTTTAACCAGTCCGACGCATTCAGCGGTATTTTGCTTCAGTTGCCGTTGCCCAAGCACATCCGCGTCAAGCATGTCCTTGAAACAATCTCGCCTCACAAAGATGTCGATGGCTTTCATCCTCTAAACATCGGCAGGCTATCCGTTCGCAGTGCTGACCCGTATTTACATCCTTGTACGCCGTTTGGGATTATGAAGCTCATTGATATGCAGTATGCGAACGTGACGGACGATTTGCCCTTAGAAGGCAAGCGTTGTGTGGTCATCGGCCAATCCCACATCGTCGGGCGGCCCGTCTCCATCATGCTCCAAAACCAAGGTGCAACCGTGGTGATGTGTGACAAAAACACCCGCGACTTAAAACAAGAAGTTCGCCATGCCGACCTCATCGTCACCGCCACCGGCGTGCATGGCCTCATTGATGAAGCACTCATCAAAGCAGTCGACAATCCAAAGGTCATCATCATCGACGCAGGCATCACCAAAGTAGATGGCAAGGTGGTCGGCGATTGCGATCCAGCCATTTACAAACATGTCGGAGCCTACACCCCCGTCCCCGGCGGCGTCGGTCCAATGACCATCGCGTATCTCATGAAGAACGTGGTAAAATCCCATAAATTGCTACATGGGTAAAGCGTTTGGGCCGGGAATGTGTTTCTGCTAAATGAAGGGAACGCAATAAAGTAGAATGTCTTCTTTTTTTCCTTCAAGTATAATTACAGCCGGGTTGATACCCTCACCAAATTGTCCGCGTGCAGCGCCTTGCTGGGCATTACAAATTTTTCCGTTGCCGGAAATAAACTTTGTTGCTTTTGCTCTTTAATCTCACCAGTTTTACAATATTCTAAAACACCTTTGGCAACAAACTCAGCTAAATTTACAGGAACGGCATTGCCAATCATCTGCTCTAGATTTGTCTTTGTGCCATTAAATTTAAAAGTATTAGGAAATGTTTGAAGGCAACTTCTTTCAATTGTTGTTAATGGACGAATATTAGACAACTCAACACTAACAGGATCTCCTGGATGTTTTTTATATCCTGGTGGCAATGGCCTATTAACACCCCTTACTGTTGGGCTTGGCTCATCAATAGAAAAAATTCCCCTTCGGCTGTAGTTGCGAGGATGACGATAGTAATAATTTAAACCTAATGAATCCCCTAAATAATCACGTATTGTCATTGGGTTGTTATTTAGTTGATTTTTTAGGACCGGAGCTAGTATGTTGTTTTTTTCTCCCAAGCCACCAATAAGGAAAAATCGTTTTCTTGCTTGGGGGACATTGCAATACTCAGCACTAAGTATTACCGCAGTTAAACCATATCCGGATTTTTCGTACTGACTTACTACATCTGAAAGAATACGACTTTTCTTAATTCGCTCTACATTTTCCATAACAAACCATTTTGGCTTGTATGTACAAACAATATTAGAAAAGTGATATGTCATATCAGCACGACCAAGTGACTCATCTCGTTTTCCTGCGGAAGAAAAATCTTGACATGGTGGGCCGCCTGCAATCATATCAGGTGCATATTTATTGATTATCTCTAATGCGCCATCTTCGTTTTTTAAATCATGCAAATAACATGGATGTGAAAAATTATCGTTGTATACATCGACAGACTTGGGCCAATGATCTATAGCTGCAACTATATCAACACCTGCCTTTTCAAAGCCTAAGCTAAGACCTCCACAACCTGAAAATAGATCAACGCACTTCATTGTTTAAATAACTCCGATGAATTGAATATAATTGCATCAAATCGACGT
Organism: Planctomycetota bacterium; assembly: GCA_024279865.1. Taxonomy (GTDB): domain Bacteria; phylum Planctomycetota; class Phycisphaerae; order Phycisphaerales; family Phycisphaeraceae; genus JAJRRC01. Next base: position 75,054 of record JAJRRC010000060.1, read on the forward strand.
TCCGGACTAAGCAAATTCTGGCCACCATTAAGGATAATTTTTTTTATTTCTGTTTTAGCAATAACGGGATTCTCTAATCGCGGGCTAGACATATAGAAATTGGTAACATTGCCAGCAGAAGAAAATGCTTTGTCATTTTTAGTGTTATAAGAAAGATTGTCTATTATCTCTTCGTGATTAAATTTTCCCTTGTTACAAAAATCACTTAACATTTTATAAAGCCAAATAGCTGCTCTCGTTTGACGAGTAATGCGGTTGGCATCGGTATTTTTATTTGCTATTTTAGAAATAAAATAGGAAAACCCCGCGTCACTCCATACAAATATGTCTAGGCATTGATCTGCTAGGTCTGGCGACTTTCCTTTGGTTTTCCATATTGGCTGTAGCAAGAAAGGTGTTTGTTTCTCTTCAGAATTCAAAGATAATTTTTCGATAGTTTCAATGATATTTTTAATTTCAGGAAGAACCAATTTTGCATTAGACCAGTCACTAATTTCAATATTATTGAAAAAGCCATTAAGTTTATCACCTATGCTTAATATTAAGGCGCAAGCTAAATATACGATAGTATCTGGCCTTACTACTATTTCACTTCCATATAGGTTTTCCTTTAAAGTGCATGTAGTGTTATCAGGCAAGGCAGTTAGCTTAACCTCTAATCCAGATACACACTCGCCGGTGCTTTCTTTTTGTATGACTATATCAGTTCTGGGCAGAGTGCCAATGACATATTTTTGAAAAGGTGTGTGCTGAGCCTCAAAAGCAAAATAAAGATCAGGGCTTTTGGGGGAAATGCCAAAAACGGTGTCAATTCCAACTGTGGCTCGGGTGTATTTTCCATTTTTTATGGCTAAGTAATTTGCGTCAAGATTTCTTGATGCTAAATAACAACACAAAGAAGCTGGAAAGGATGAATTAAATTGATTCTTTCCCCATGACGTTTTTTTGCTAAAATCTCTGTTAGTTTTATTTAGTCCGAACAGTCTAGGTAATTCTTCAGGCATTACAGTTCCTTAATCCTCATTTATTTTTATTGTATCCATTTTATCACTTTTGGGGAAGGTGGATGCGGTAGCCCACGAATAGCGGATTCCAAACCGAACCGGGATAATGCCCGGCAGAAAGGAATCCATTATGACCGAATCAACTTCCAATTCATCCCAGGCCTCGAGCCACTTGTCGCCTCCTGAGGCACCACGTCGCCGTC
>JAJRRC010000061.1 GCA_024279865.1 Planctomycetota bacterium
AACCGACGACGTTCTTTGCTGCTCATCATAAGTGTTTCCATGACCGTCAATAGCCGACGGTGGGCAACACTTCCAATGAGCAAGAACCATGACATTTCTAATCATCTTAAACCATGTCATTTCTAATGAGCTACAACATTGGAGTCTGACGGTTGCATTAAAAATGCAAGGCTGGGTCGGTTTCGTCCGGGTCGATTGCGTTGGCTGAGGGGCCTTGGGTATCTGCCAGTGAAGGAATCTCGTCGACCGTGCAAGGCAGCAAAATGGTAAAAGTACTGCCTATGTCGAGTTCACTTTCGACGGTCAGTTGTCCGCCATGCTCTTGTACGAGTTTTTTGGTCACGACCAATCCCAGTCCCGTGCCTTTGAGTCCTTTGGTCGAATGGAAGGGTTCAAACAGTCGTCGGGTGCGTTCTTCGTCAATGCCTTCACCGTTGTCACTGACGGCGATTTTGACTTTGGATAATTTTTCGTCGTAAGCGCATCGCAAAGTCACCGCTCCGGTTTGTTCTTCTGTGGCATCAAGGGCGTTGTTGAGTAAATTTAAAACAGCTTGGTGAATGCCGCTGGTATCAATGGGAACTGGCGGAACTTCCGCTACGAAATCTGTAATCAACGCTACTTTTTTCTGATCAAACTGTCGCTGTACCAGCTCGACAATTTCTTCGAGCAAGGGAATCAGGTTGGTCATTTCCAAGTCAGGCTTACGCTGTTTGGAATAGGCGAGCATGTTCATGGTTAAATCAAAAATACGCTCTAGGTTGCGAGAGACAATTTGCCAACCGCCTTGGACCACCTGCATGCGATCTTTTTTGAAGCCCAGCTCCACAACGTCTGCGCCGCCACGCATCCCTTGAAGAATATTTCGAATCGAATGAGACAGCGACGCCACCGTCTGTCCCACCGCTGCCAAACGCTCTTGCCTTAACCGGTCGGCATAGAGAAGCGCATTGGCCAAGGCCAATCCCGTATGCACGCCGATGGCGATTAACAGGCGAAGCTGATCGTCGGTAAAGGTATAGTTGGCAATCTGGCTATCAATATGAATCACGCCAAAAATGCGATCTTTGTATTTGATCGGGACGCACAAAGCAGAATGAATGCCTAGCCCCTGCACGCTATCGCCAGAACTAAAACGGCTGTCGGTCATGGCATTGCTGGAAAGCACGCCTTCACCTTTTTCCATCACATGTTTGACAATGGTGCGGCTCACAGAAATGGCTGAAGGTTTCTCCCCTTCAACCACCTTGCGATGACGTACCACCACCGGGACAGGTGTCTCGCCATCGGCCTGTTGAAGGAGGATAAAACCACGATCCGCTTCAAAGTAATCAAAGATCAGATCCATGACGCCTTCAAGCAGAGCCTCCCGCTCGACAATGGAGCCAATGAGCTGGGTCAGTTCATAGACCACCTTGAGTTGCACGCTGGCAGCTTCGGTGGGTTCGGCCACAGCCATGATCATTGAGTCATCATTGCTTGCGGCGGTGGACTCGACGTTGATGTCCATTTCTTCATGACGGGTCACCCGGACCACATCGGTCTTGGGGGCGGGCTTGGCATCGCGGCCGAAGACGAACAAGGTTAAACCCGTTCGGATTTGATCGCCTGTTTCGAGGAGTCTGGGACGGGTCACGCGGTGGCCGTTGACGAAGGAGCCGTTGGCGCTTTTGAGGTCGTTGATGTACCACTTGCCGTCGTCAGGGGTCAGTTCCGCGTGACGGCGGGAGATGGTTTGGTCCAACAAGGGGAGGGCTTCACTGGAGCGGCCGATGAGCTGGGGTGCATCGTCAGGCAGTTCAAAGCGGCGTCCTTGATCGGGACCTTGGATTACCGTGAGAATCAGCACAGGCGGGCCTCCTTATTAAAGCGATCCGTTACCAGTCTATCAGCGAGCAGTCAAAAAAGAGTCGCAACTGTTTTGCGTGTCATTTTTTTGTTGGACGTAATCGCTGTTCCCAGACGCGAAGTTGGGCTTTGAATCCACTGACACCCGCATTGCCCGCAGAACGATACCGTTTGACGACATTGGCCGCACCGAGCCATTGGTAAACATCTTTGGAACAGGTGTTGGCTTTTTGCCCGAGTTCTTTGCAGACAGCATTAAAATCGTCCACGTTCAGTTCGGAAAGTTGATCGAGCTTGCGTGTTTCACAGGCGAGGACCAGTCGGCCGACGATTTGGTGAGCGGTGCGGAAGGGCACATTTTGGGTGACGAGATAATCCGCCAACGCGGTGGCATCGAGAAAGCCCCGGTGCAGGGATTGTTCGATGTGGTCTGCTTTGAAGGCAGCGCTTTTTACAATGCGTCCAGCCATTTCCAAACAATCGATGACGACATCATATGCCGCGAACAGGTGGCGTTTGTCTTCTTGGAGGTCACGGTTATAGCCTAGGGGGATTCCCTTGGTCATGGTGAGTAGTCCCACGAGATTGCCATAGACGTTACCGCAGCGGCCGCGAATGAGTTCGAGCATATCGGGGTTGCGTTTTTGTGGCATCATCGAAGAGCCGGTGGTGTAAGCGTGGCCGATGCTGATGAATCCAAATTCTTCGGAGAGATAGATGATCCATTGTTCAGCCCAGCGAGAGAGCGTTTGGGAGGTCATCGCCAGTGCGTAGACCATGTCCAAGGCCGCGTCTCGGGTCGAGGTGGAGTCGATGCTGTTGGTGGTGGGCGGGCCGACGGGCAAGGCCGCCGCGGTTTGTTTGCGGTTCAGGGGTAAGCCTGATCCTGCGATCGCGCCACTGCCCAGCGGGTTGTGTGCATTGACGGCTTGTAACGCGGCAAAGCGTTGTTGGCATCGGTCCAGTGCTGCGAGCCATGCCATGATTTCTCCGCCGGCGACGATGGGTTGTGCGCGTTGAAGGTGGGTGTAGGCAGGCATGACGGTGAAGCCGTCGCGTTTGGCCAGAGCGACCATGTTTTTGAACAGGGTTTGAAATTGTTCATCGAGTTTTTTTTGTGCGTCACCAATCCAGAGCTTGAGGTCCAGGGCGACTTGGTCATTGCGGCTACGTCCGGTGTGGAGTTTTCTGCCTGCGTCGCCGACCTTTTCAATGAGGGCTGCTTCGATACACATGTGGACATCTTCGAGCTCGACTTTCCAGCCGGGCCAGTCGTTTTGTTGCACGTCGATTTCTTTTTGGATGGCCTTGAGGCCCCGCTTGATCTGGGCGAGGTCTTTCTTCGTTATCAGGCCAACCGACTCAAGCATGGCCGCATGCGCCAGCGAGCCAGTAATGTCCTGACGATACAGTCGTGTGTCATAGCTGATCGATTCAACAAACCGGGCAGCCAAGGGATCGTGGGCTGAGCCACTGCCAGCTTTGGCGTGTTCCCAAGGTTTGGCATTCGTGTTGGTTTTTTCAGTCATGCTGATAGTGTACTTAAAAAGTTATCAGTTATCAGCACTGCTGTCCCAACGTTGGGTTTTGAGATTTACATAATCTAGTTTACTAAATGATGTTACATTAAAAAACAACTCCAATCGATTTGAACTCCGAGGTATACTTTTTAGCTGTCCCCACACAAGGAGCAGCCAATGTACACAGGACGAACCCTCTTTTCTCAACTCATGGATTTTCTGCCACGCGACGATTTTTATCAATGCGTCCAACGCTACCACGGCCATCACAAAATCAAAACCACAGCCATCCCATAGCGACTTGATGGCTAGTTGATCTATTTCAAAACAGCGGGCCATCGGGTTACCCTGTGTGCGTCTAAAAACCCATAGGAGGCACCAATGAAACCCACTAAAGCCAAGTATACGACCCTGCACCAAAT
>JAJRRC010000062.1 GCA_024279865.1 Planctomycetota bacterium
AATTTGAAGATCAAATAATCCGGTGAACATAGGATGCATCCTTGCAAAAGGAAGGAGAGAAAAGAGACACATGCCATCCTTGACGGGCCAAGGGGACATTTTATCAAAAAGTGGCGGAATGACTATTTTTCAAAGAACCCTAAAGGCGTTTTTTAATTATCGGCACACACAGCAGGGGAAATTGCCGATATGATGAGAACTGTAAAGTACCTGATTTTACTGGATTAAAAACAGAGGACTCCATGACCATGCCAACTCAGCCTCAACCGCCTATTCAACAGATGTCTCACTGGCCGATGATCGGCCGTCTGATTTTAATCGCGTTTGGGACTGTCTTTGCGGTGTATGTGCTTTGGTGGGCTGTGTTGTACATGATGCAGGACAAGATGATGTTTCCTATCGATAGTTTGCCAGCGCCTCAGCGTCAGCCTCGCTATCCCAACACACTTGTCTTAGGCTTGCCGTTGGAAAACGGTGCGTCCAACGAAGCGTGGTTTGTTCCCGGCTATGGCGTGAATGAGGGAAGTCCCGGCCCGGTCGTGATGTTTTTTCATGGCAATGCAGAATTGATTGACTATCAAGATATGGTGGTTGCTCAGTACATCCAACGAGGCATTTCAGTCATGCTGGTGGAATATCGTGGCTATGGGCGTTCTGGAGGCATTCCTTCTCAAGAAAACATCACTGTAGACAACCAGCAATTTTTTGACATCATGTTGAATTTGCCGATGGTTGACCCAACGCAAATCGTCTTTCATGGCCGATCTATTGGTGCTGCGATTGCGGCCCAATTGGCTCGAACACGAAGGCCCGCGGGGTTGATCTTGGAGTCTGCGTTTGCCAGTGGGGGCCAAATGGCTCGAGATTTGGCAGCACCCGGTTTTTTAGTCAAAAATCCATTCAACACGGTGAAAGTCGTTAGATTGGCAAAATTCCCAATTTTGATTGCCCATGGGACCGAAGACACGCTTGTGCCGCCCCACCACGCAGCGATGCTACTTGAGGCAGCCCCCGATGCGACGTATGTGAAATATGCCATTGATCATAATCGTTTCCCAGGCGTGGAAAATGTCGCAGACTACCACCATCGCATTGATGAATTTCTAAAAACGCTGGGCATTGATCCCACGCTAAAACCCGTGGCGTCCCCGCAAGCGTTGCCTGCAAAAACAGCCCCTGAGCCACAGCAGCCCCCCGCCACTGCCCCAGCGACCACGCAGCCTCAATAAAAAAACATCTTTGGGGAATAAAGCCATCAAGTGATGGGTTTGGTTCAATAGGAGCCAATCGTGCAAAGCATGAATTTTCGACAACTTTTAATATCTGAAATGGATTCGGTTTACCGAATGGCGTTTCATTTAGCACGCCACCCAGACGAGGCTTCGGACTTGATGCAGGAGACATACCTGCGGGCATTGCGTGGTGAAAAAGGGTTTGAACTGCGAGAGCGGGGGATTCGTCCGTGGTTATTTAAAATCCTGCACAATGCGTTTTACACCAAGCTAGACAAGGCCAAGCGGGCTCCGACACTTGTCGAAGACCTGCGTCATCAGGCTGCCGACGAAGAATGGCAGTCGCCTCCGCCCTGCTGGGACTTACAGTCTTTAGACTGGGAACATGTGGATGATCGTTTAAAAAGTGCGATTGCTCAATTGCCTGAACATTATCGTGAAGTGCTTCTTTTATGGGCGGTTGAAGGCCTGAAGTATCGTGAAATTGCGGAGATTATGGACGTGGCCTTGGGAACGGTGATGAGTCGCTTGTACCGTGCGAGAGGCATTTTATCCGAACAGTTGGCAGTCCTAGCTTCTGAGCATGGGATTGTGGTTGATACGGTGGAGGACACAAAATGAACCACCAGGAAGCAAAAAAATATTTGGCAGCTTTTGCTGATGGCGAGTTGGATGTGGATCAAAACCTACAGATGCTCGAACAGTTAAAGATGGACCCTCAGGCCACTGCACGCGTTGAGCATCAACAGCAGTTGCGCGAAGTGGTCAAGCAATCCATGACCAATCAGACGCCCCAGTTGCCCCAAGCTCTGCGTCAAACACTCACCAACATGATTGATGAGGCGGAAACAACCTCGAATGTTGACTCCCAAGATTTTGCACAACCCCATCACCCCCGCCAACCCCTTTCAATGCCCCCGTCTCACCACCGTTCGGTGGCAGGACGCTTGGGGTGGCGATTGGGGTTGAGTTTTGCTGCGGTGCTGGCTATTGGAGCTTCAATCTGGCTGACGATGAAACCTGCACCTAGCCCAATATTTGTGTCAGGCAACACCATGAATCTGATGCCCATCAGTCAAGCTCAACAGATGACCAAGCGGCATCTGAACTGCTCTCAGATGATTGAAAAGTTGATGGATTTTAATCGTGGACCGGTCACCCTTGAACAGATGCCCAATCTGATTCAAGAACAGCTTGGCAGCCAATCGTATCCCACATTGGACCTTTCAGGAATTGGCTATCAATTCCTCAAAGCAGGCCCATGTACGCTTCCTGGAAACAAGGCAGCACATCTGATTTATCAGGCAGCTCCCCATACCGGACGTCACGACGCGATTAGCTTATGGATTACGGCAGACAACGGCAGCATGAAAATTGCATCGGATGTGGTCTATGGCATTCGTGGAAAAGAATATGCCCATCCCATTATGATTTGGCGGCATGGCGGACTGCTCTACTACCTCGTCGGTGATTCGTATCCTGATATGAAGCAAGTTTATCTCACCCTTGCGGGAAACTGGTAAGCCTGATTCAGAAAAAAAATAGACCTCACCACAAAAATCCACCACGAATCTTGGGGGTGGATTTTTGTTTTTGAGGACGCTTGATTTACTTTTTCAGAAGAGGGCGATTTGTCTTTCATTGTTAATTCTTCACAATGGTTAGACCATGGAACCATTGCCTTCTCTTTCTCAATCCCGTGCGGGCCGTTGGATCTTTGTGTGTATCCTTCTGATTGTGGGATTGCTACTATATGCCAAGGCATTGCAGGCTCCCTTTTTTCTGGATGATGCACCGACGATTACGCTGCGTTCGAGCTGGCCTCAATGGCATGAATTACCCTCACAATTATGGCGAGATCCCAGAGCGGTGGTCACTGCGTCATTGAGCTTGAATCACGCAGTGGGCGAGCTAAACCCGTGGGGATACCACCTGTTTAATGTATTGGTGCATTTGGCCAACAGCCTGCTCTTGTGGGGGCTGGTTCGTCGCACGCTGCTTGAATGTTCGGAGTCACTGAAGACAAGGGCTGGCCAACTGGCTTTTGGAGTTTCGTTGTTATGGATGATTCATCCACTGGCTTCTCAACCAGTGGTCTATGTGATCCAGCGGGCTGAACTGATGATGGCCACGGCTTACTTGGTATCACTGTATGCACTGGTGCGAGGTTATCGTGCGCCCAAACAGACACGCTGGTCGATCCTAGTGGTCATGGGTTGTGTGGTGGGCTTGTATACCAAGCAAGTGGCAGCGACGATTCCACTGGCGGCCCTACTCTATGACCGGACTTTTTTAGCAGGCACGTTTACCCAAGCTCTGCGTACGCGACGTTGGATGTATGTCGGGCTATTGGCTAGTTGGAGTATCCTGTTTATCACGGGAACCACCACACTTTTGGATACCAATGTCCAAGGAGCTTCTGCGGGATTGTCGATGCAGGCTGTGATGCCGCTTCAATACCTGTTTGTTCAAAGCGAAGTGATTCTGCATTACTTGCGTTTGTGCGTGTGGCCTGACGTGTTGATCTTTGATTACGGCTGGCCTCCTCAGCCCATCAATGCCTATTTTTTCACCTTTGCAATTACCGCTTGTTTGTTTGCAATGACGGTTTGGCTGGTATGGCATCGTCCGAAGGTTGGATTTTTGCCTGCGTGTGTTTTTTTAATTTTGGGGCCGACGTCGAGCCTTGTTCCCATTACGGACATGGTGGCGGAGCATCGCATGTATTTGCCGTTGGCGGCCGTGGTGTTGATGGCTGTTTTGTTGCTGCATGGTGTGTGTGCCAAGCAACGCAAACTATTTTTGTTTTTTTTGGTGGTGGCTGGGTTGCTTCTTGGCGGACGTACATGGGTTCGACTAGATGATTATCGTGATGGGGTCACGCTTTGGAAAACGGTGGTCCAAGCTTCTCCCACGTTTGCCCGTGGCCGTATTCATCTTGGCAGTGCGTTGATGCGTTCTGGAGAATTGGACGATGCCGCCTATCAGTACGAGCAAGCGATTGCGGATCATCGGGGCTATGCAACTCCCTACAATCACCTGGGACGATACTGGCTTCTCAAAGGTGATGTCGACAAGGCCATGGGATTTGTGCAGCAAGCCGTAGAGCTTAGCGAACAGTCTAATGCGGACTATCTTTCTCATCTGGCCCATCTCTATCGCCTCAAAGGGAACTTGCCAGAAGCGAGCCGCTATTATCAGCTTGCGTTGAAAGTGAACCCCAGACATCCAGAAACACTCGTGGGCCTCGCGGCAGTGCTGCTTCAATTGGGTCAACCCCGTGAAGCGATTCGGTATGCCCAGCAGTCTCCAGACAACCCTGACGCTCTATTGGGATTGGCCTCGGCCCATGCGATGCTTGGGCAATGGGCTCAGGCGGATGAGGCCTTTGCCTTACTATTGGCAATCCAGCCCAACCATTTAGAAGCCCTTCAACGCCGAGCGTGGTTATTGGCAACATGCCCGGACGATCAGGTCCGTCAAGGCACACTGGCCATTGAACTGGCGCAACAAGGATTAACCCTTTGCAATGGGCGTAACTTACGTCTTTGGGATGCGCTTGGTGCTGCTTATGCTGAGGCAAAGCAATTTAAAAACGCAATCAATGTAATGGATCAAGCCATTCAATTGGCTCGCCAACAGCCACAACTGGTCAAACGTTTTGAAGCTCGCAAACAGCTTTACCAACGGGACCGTCCTTATCGTTTAGGAGACAAGAAATGAAAACACGCATGCTCATTGCCATGCAATTATCGCCCGTTGTTTTGAGTCTATTTTTGCTGGCAGCCCATTTTTTAAGAGCAGGGATAATACCTTTGGCATTGCTGCTCATTTTCTTTCCCCTTGGACTTTTAATTCGCAAAGCAATTGTTCCAAGGCTATTTCAGGTTGTTTTAATTCTCGGCGCTATCGAATGGGTTCGAACCGGATGGGTTGCAGTCACCATTCGAGAACAATATGGGCAACCATGGACAAGGTTGGCAGTCATTCTAGGCGTGGTGGCTGGTATAACATTGGCCTCTACGATGGTGTTTTTCTCAGCCACATTAAAAAACAGATACCAAAGGCTTCATACCTGAAAGAAACTTATGAATCGAGCCATCTATTTTGTTGCATTGATCCAAATGCTTTTGGTCACAGCCGTCTTGGCAAAACCCCATCCCTATGACCCCTTGGCTATAACAGGGAAAAATCGTATTCAACAACTGGACACGGTGGTTCATGACACCACACGCCAACGCAAGATTCCGTTGTTGATTTATTTGCCCTCACAAAAGTCCCCTGCCCCGGTGGTGCTGTTTAGTCATGGTCTAGGCGGGTCACGCAAGGGAAACGCTTATCTGGGGAAACATTGGGCAGCACGTGGCTATCTCGCGGTATTTGTTCAACATCGGGGCAGTGATACCTCCGTATGGAAAGACAAACCACGAAATGAGCGTATGGCCGCCATGAAGCAAGCAGCCAATCTACAGAACTCTCTATTGCGGGTGAAAGATATTTTTGCGGTCCTAGATCAGCTTGAACGCTGGAATCTACTCAAAGGCCATGCTTTGGCCGGTCGTCTGGACCTTGAGCATATTGGCATGTCAGGGCACTCTTTCGGCGCCAGCACAACTCAGCTTGTAAGCGGGCAGCGACTTGGACGCTGGGGGGTCTCTTTCACTGACTCGCGTATCAAGGCCGCCGTCATGCTCAGCCCCAGCAGTCCTCGCCGCGGTGATCCCAAAGAGGCGTTTGGCCATATCAAAATGCCTTGGATGCTAATGACAGGGACCCGGGATGTTTCCCTCATTGCTCATGCGGATGCGAAGTCACGTCTGGCGGTGTTCACAGCGTTAAAGCCAAGGGAGCCGGGGGAACCGGGGGAGCCGGGGGAAACTTCCGGGGGAGGGAAATATGAAGTTGTGCTTGAGAACGCGGAGCATTCTGCTTTTTCGGACCGTTCTTTGCCTGGCGATACGCAAAAGCGAAATCCCAATCACCACCGGGTGGTTCTGGCCTTGAGTACCGCTTTTTGGGATACTTACCTGCATCACGATGCTGCTGCCAAAGCCTGGCTTGATGGCGATGGCCCACGTTCTGTACTGGAAAAAAAAGATCGCTGGCAAACAAAATGACACACCAGAAACACCTTGGTATAACGTTCTCTGAACCCGCCCGAACATTGGCCGTGGCGGACGAATGCGATGTGATCGTTTGCGGCGGCGGACCCGCGGGGTTCAGCGCGGCAATTCGCGCAGCCCGAACGGGTGCAAAAACACGGCTATTCGATGTCAACGGCTGCCTCGGCGGTGTCTGGACAGCGGGCATGTTGACCTATATCTTTGACATCGATCATCTAGGACTCGCCCGCGAACTCACACACAAACTCGGCGAACGAAACGCACGCGTGGGAAACAACCCTCAGCGATACGTCTACCACGTTGAAGAAATGAAGTGCCTCCTTGAGGAAATGACCGAACAGGACAACGTTAAAATTCAACTTCATACACGCGTGGTCGCAGCCTACAAAAATAAAGCCAATCGCCTCACCACCATCGTCACCGAATCCAAGTCAGGCAGACAGGCGTGGCGGGCAAAAGTATTCATCGATGCCACCGGTGACGGTGATCTTGGCGCGCTTGCCGGCTGTGGCTGGGACTTTGGACGTGACCATGGCACACTCTGCCAACCCATGACGCTCAACGCCATGATCGCCGTGCCCAACATCAAAGCGATCAAAGATTTTATCCTGTTTTACAAGGGGGACGACGTGTGGACCTCGTGGCAAAATCAGGCACGCCAACGGTTTTTAGCTGAAATCAAGCGTGCAGGCATCACCCCTTCTTACAGTGAGCCAACCCTGTTTCACATGCGTGAGGGCCTCTTGACGCTTATGGTGAACCATGAATACAACGTCCGTCCATTTGATGCAGCAGAGGTTTCAGACGCGACTGTGCGGGCGCGTGCCGAGATCAACAAAATTATCGAGGGCCTGCGATCACTCGGTGGCATCTGGCAAGGCATTGAGCTTGTCGCCACAGCCGAGCAGATCGGTGTCCGCGATGGACGACGGATTCACGGACGGTATCAAGTGACCAAAAATGATTTAGTCCAAGGAGCCAGACATGCAGACAGTGTGGTGCGTGTCACCTTTGCTGTGGATGTTCATGCTGCTACGCGAAAGGAAAATGACGAGCAAGCCATCAGCAAAGAAGGCATCCAAATGCAACCCTACGATATCCCACTGCGGGCATTGATTGCCAAAGACGTAGATGGGCTGATGATGGCTGGCCGATGTATCAGCGGTGATTTTCTTTCACATGCCAGCTATCGCGTCACGGGTAATGCGGTGGCGATGGGAGAAGCTGCGGGCGTGGTTTCAGCTATGGCGGCAAAGAACGACTGTCTCCCCCAGGATCTCCCCCCGGAAATCCCCCCGGAAGTTTCTCCCGGATAAAGTCACGCTTTAGCCGGACAAACCCATGGCCTCGGCAGCCTGTTGTGTCAGGGCGGTGGCTGCTTTTTTGTCTGGCGCTTCAGCAATCAAACGCAAGATAGGTTCGGTATTGCTTGACCGCACATGCACCCAGCGATCAACCCAATCCACCCGCACGCCGTCTTGGGTATCAAACTGAGCATCGGGAAAAGCACTTCGCAACGCAGGCTCAATGCGGTCGGTCATGCCTGGCTCAATCCCCACTTTTTCTTTCACAATGGCATACGACGCAACACTGGCCACCGTCACGTCCAACGGCTCATCCCGCATCGCCCGCATTTCCAAGAGCAACGCAATGCCCACCAAACTATCACGCACATAACAGACCTTGGGCCAAATCACGCCTCCATTGCCTTCTCCGCCGATGATCGCGCGATTTTCCTGCATCATCTGAGCGACATTGGCTTCACCGACTTTGGATCGCAAGACCTTGCCGCCATGATCCAGAGCAATATCATCAAGCATGCGACTGCTTGAGAGGTTGGTGACGGCAATTGATTGTCCTTCACTGCCTTGGGTTTGCTGCAATACATGTAGCGCGGACAATGCCAGGGTATACTCTTCGCCGATGTATTTGCCTGTGTTGTCCACCACTGCCAAACGGTCTGCGTCGGGGTCTTGAGCAAAGCCAATGTCCGCTTGATGTTCGACCACTGCCTGGGCGAGGTCCCTGAGATTTTCTTCCAAAGGTTCAGGGGTATGGGGGAACAAACCCGTGGGCTCTCCCCAAAGATGAACCAACTCCACCCCCAACGCATCAAGCAAGGCAATGGTTTCAGCCCCCCCGGCTCCATGCACACTGTCAAGGACAACTTTTAACTTCTTCTGGCGAATGATTTCCGCATTGACATGAGGCAAGACCGCATCAAGATGAACCTGAACCACTGATTCATCCATTTCGATGGGTTGCATTTGTGCAGGCTCGACAAAAGAAACTTCGTCTGCATGAAAGGCTTGGATAATTTGGTTGGCTTGCTCGGCCGTGGGTGCGGTTCCGTCGTGGCGTAGGACTTTGATGCCGTTCCATTGAATGGGATTGTGGCTGGCGGTAATGACCACGCCGCCTTGGGCTTTGAGGTGGCCTGCCATCAGTGCCACGCCTGGCGTGGAGGCAATTCCCAGGCGTGTCACGCGACAGCCCACTGCGGTGAGTCCTGCAATCATCGCCATTTCGACCATCGGGCCAGACGGACGGCTATCTCGCCCCACCACGATATGTGGCTGCGTCGTTTGCGATTTGAACCATTGGCCCACAGCCTGCCCATAGCGAGCGGCAACCACAGGGGTGAGTGATTGACCAATCAAACCACGTAAACCACTAACACTTAACATAAGTGGAGCTTGGGACATACCTGTTTCTTTCTTTAAACGTCAATTGATTCCTAGAGCGTGTTACTGTATCTCAAACTATTCCAAATGCACAACAAAGACCCACGAGCCCCGCCTAAATAAGGCCATGCATCGGGAAGTAAAATGCACAAAACCATTGCACGATTCAAAGCCTATGAATTATAATGAGCGAGGGGGTGAAATTGTTGTAGCTCATTAGAAATGACATGGTTTAAGATGATTAGAAATGTCATGGTTCTTGCTCATTGGAAGTGTTGCCCACCGTCGGCTATTGACGGTCATGGAAACACTTATGATGAGCAGCAAAGAACGTCGTCGGTTG
>JAJRRC010000063.1 GCA_024279865.1 Planctomycetota bacterium
AATCACTGCGAGCTCGCACAGAGCCTGTATGAATACCCGATTTGTCGCCACGGCGCAATGCCTAACAGGTGCCGTGCTTAATTGTGCAGTTGCTGTGAGGCAACAGAAATACTGCGGATCACTTGCGAAATGTCATATGCGTTGGCCCTGACCAAAAACCTATCATTTGATATTGGGGGGGATTTTAGATGCGATGGCCCTGCCTTTCGCAGCCTCTATGGATTGAGTACCATATCCCGTTATGAGAACATTGGCAGATTCGAATCAACTAACTGGGCTGGTCCAACAACTTACCATCGCAATTGAACATCAAATCACACGCGCGGGGCCTGAGCATCCTTGGGCCATTGTGGGCATTCGCAGTCGGGGCGATCTTCTGGCTACCCGTCTGCACGAACAATTGGCCAGCACACAGATGCAAGATCGGCTCGGCGTGTTGGATATTACGCTTTACCGCGATGATCTATCAGAAATCAACCGTCAACCGGTGGTCCGCACCACGGAGATCCCTTTCAATCTTGATGGGCTCAATGTGGTGTTGGTGGATGATGTCTTAATGACGGGGCGGTCCATTCGCGCTGCTTTGCAATCTCTGATGGATCTAGGCAGACCCAAACGAGTCTGGCTTGCGGTGTTGGTTGATCGTGGCGGTCGGGAATTACCGATTGCGCCTGATTTTACAGCATTGGATCTCACAAACGAAGCATCCCTCTCTGCTGAAGACATTGTAGAAGTTAATTTGTTGCCGTTGGACCAAACCGATGGGATTGTGGTACAGGCACGCCAAACCGCTGAAAAAGAGGTAACCCCATGACCCCCCCCGATTCTGCACCAAAGTACACTTGGCGACATCGGCATCTGCTGGGACTTGAAGAACTCAGTGCCGACGATCTACGTTTTTTGTTTCGCACGGCACGAGGCTTTGAAGAGGTCAGCACCCGTAGCGTGAAAAAAGTACCTGCCCTTCGAGGCAAAGTCGTCGTGAATCTGTTTTTTGAAGATTCCACCCGCACGCGATCCAGTTTTCACTTGGCTGCAAGTCGGCTGTCGGCAGATGTTTTAGAATTGGCGGGCAAAGGTTCGAGTATGTCCAAGGGTGAAACGCTCACGGACACCGCTCGGAACATCGAGGCCATGGGCGTGGATATTATTGTGTGCCGTCACAATCAATCTGGCGCGGCCAGGCACCTCGCCCAAGCCGTCAACTGCAACGTCGTCAACGCAGGTGACGGCCAACACGAACATCCCACCCAAGGCTTGCTGGACATCTTCACACTCTGCAAACGCTGGGGCCTAGACGACACCTTTGATTTAACAGGCAAAACCGTGGCCATCGTCGGCGACATCGCCCATAGCCGCGTCGCCCGATCCAACATCTATGGCCTACGGACCCTCGGCGCCAAAATCATCCTCGTCGGACCACCCACACTGCTGCCTCAAAGCTTTAAAGACCTTGGCTGTGAAATCTCTCATGACCTAGACCAAGTGCTCGGCCGCGTCGATGCAGTCAATATGCTCCGCATCCAATTCGAACGCATGACCAGCCAGTTCTTCCCCAGCGTGCGAGAATATGCCACCATGTTCGGCCTTACCGCCAAACGAATAAAACTGGCCAAGCCAGACCTTCTGGTCATGCACCCCGGACCGATCAATCGTGGCATGGAATTGGACGCGGCCGTGGCCGACGGCCCAAACAGTGCCATCCTCGAACAAGTCACCAACGGCTTGGCCATCCGCATGGCCGCGTTGTTCCTCGTAATTAATGCCAAACCATGACCACCGCACCAACCCCTTCCAATGGCATGCTGCTGATTATATCAGGTCCCTCAGGCGTGGGAAAAACCACCATCGCCCATCAAATCATCAAACAACTGGGGGCAACCTTCAGCGTCTCCATGACCACCAGACCCCAAACATCCGCTGATGTCGAAGGCAAAGACTACTATTTCGTCACGGCTGAAAAATTTCTCGAACACCGCGACCGTGGCGAACTGCTTGAATGGGCTGAAGTCTTCGGCCACTTCTACGGGACACCCACCAAACCCGTTGAAAAAGCACTTGCCAAGGGACATCTGATGCTCTTGGAAATTGATGTGCAAGGCGCTCTGGAAATCAAAGATCAACGGCCAGACACTTTTGCGATCTTTATCCTTCCACCCAATGAAAAACAACTTCTCAAACGCCTCCGCGACCGCGACCGCGAAGATGAAGAAACCATCCAAAAACGCTTTGCCAAAGCCAAAGACGAAATCGACATGGCCAAAGATTCCAAAGTTTACGATCTTTATCTCGTCAATGATGATTTACAAGAAGCCATCACCCATGCAATATGCGCCATTCGTGATGAATGGCTCAAACGCAGATCCAGTGCGAATGTTTAAAAGTTGCCAGTCATCAGCTATCCGTAAGAACAGAGAAAAAGATGGAGCTTCTTCATCCAAACTGAGAAGAGCATGCTTAAGACGACCTTTGTTAGCGTGCGATCATCACAACGCCGAGCTCTAAAGTCTTCTGAAGAGCCGGATTCCCCCCCCCTCTCCCCGGACGCGCACGCTGTTAGCGTGCGGCTGCTTTACAAACAACCCATTTAGTCAAAAGTGGTAAGTATTTATGCAACACGCTCTAGGCTTCAGGATGCCAGGGGATGTCCTTGACGGAGGCTTGATGATTGGCCAATCTCGCCCAAGCAAACAACAAATCACTGAGTCGATTGAGATAGGTGATGGCCCAAGGGTTGATCGTTTGGGTTTGTGATGTGGCCACACACTGGCGTTCGGCTCGCCGACAGGCCGCGCGTGCAAGGTGTAGCCGTGCCGCAAGTTCACAGCCTCCGGGCAGGATAAAATAGCGTAACGGCTCCACCGGATCACACGCTTCATCGATCCAATGTTCCAGTTGGGTAATTTTTTTTTCGTCGATGCGTAATTTTTTTGAATTTTTTTGTAGCGAAACAGTTTCGTCTTTTGAGGAGGTGTTTGGTGAGGGGGTTGCCAGGTCAGCGCCCAAGACAAAAAGGTCTTTTTGAACTTCACCCAGAGATTCATTTAAGTTAGCCTCGTCACAAACACAGCGTGTCCAACCAATAACGCTGTTTAGTTCATCAACGAGGCCATAGGCCTCCACCCGTGGATCATTTTTCAAAACCCGTGTTAAGCCAAGCAAATCCGTCTGGCCATCATCGCCTCGTCGGGTGTATAGTTTCATGGGTCTACCTTTGAATGTCCGAATAATAAAATTTTTAGTTTTTTTAGAAGAAAGTTGTTGTGTTAGAAGTTATAATACCGATAGACATAGTAGCCCGTGAGTTGCTCAACACCATTGCCTAAGACCATTATGGTCACCATCAGGACTTGTATGATAGAGCAAATTTTCACGGGCTTTTTTTATGCGCCCAGCCAACCCGCCCACAAAAAACAAATACTTCTTTTAATGGCGAAGCGTGGCCACGTGTTCGTTCATAAAATAAATCTTCCAAGGGCCACTCACCTCTTTGGCAGGCAAATCAAACAGCAGTGAAAAGTAATACTTGTGCCAAGGCGACCAACTGGCTTTGATTTTTTCATCCTTGATCGCACGCCACATTTCTGAATTGTTTGGAGCAGTCACGACCATGTTGTCGCCGTTGTACTTGTAGTCGATGACGATGCCGTTGGCATCGGTCATTGTCAACGCCCCTTCAGCAAACAAGCCCGAAGCACCTGGCCAATTCGACTCTATCGCATAAGCGATATAGTCAAGCTCACCTTGGACACCCATCGTCCCGTCGTAGGTCACTGTTCCACGTGGCGGCGTTCTGCCTTGGCCCCAACTGGTCTTGTCAGGCACTTTACCCGACGGCAACAGGTGGCGATACTCACTGGTACTTGCTCCCGCTAAATCAATTTTGCACGCCAAAGGCAACGTCTGAGCAAGAAGCCTTGCTGGATATGTTTTTTGTCCCACCCGTAATTCAAAAGCGCTGGCGACCAAGACCATGTCATAGCCACTGGTTTGGCCATGAATCTCCATTAATTTCTTTTGAATGCCAACAGACACCAGTAGGTTCTGGCCAGTTTTGTCATTGCGAATTGCCGTCAGAATATTGGTCTGCCCTGCGGCCATGCGGCCTGGATCACGGGTCAGTGTGGCATTGCCTGCAGAAGTCCCATCGCCTCCTCCACTCGCCCCGCCGGTCAACGCACTTCCCATCCCTTGAACGAGGCTGCCTCGCATTTGAATGGTCATGGGGATGACTTGCGTTGCATGAACCACCCGTTGATCCACCACGCTAAAAGAAGCTGCTGGCCCGGTGACAAACCAGTACAACCCACCAAGCAGTCCACCCAATAACGCCAGAAAAACAACCAATTTCCCAAAAGAAAACGGCATGCTTCCCACACTAAAAA
The DNA here is from genome assembly GCA_024279865.1 of Planctomycetota bacterium. Taxonomy (GTDB): domain Bacteria; phylum Planctomycetota; class Phycisphaerae; order Phycisphaerales; family Phycisphaeraceae; genus JAJRRC01. The sequence goes on from JAJRRC010000063.1 coordinate 4,386, forward strand.
GAACCCGCGGCTCATCCGTCTCATTTCGCCGAGAGGGCTGTCTCGGTTTCTCAGAAGGTTTTTTCTGACCTGACGGACTAAACCCACAATGGGGACAAGCCCGCGCGACCGCGCCAAATTGCTGGCTACATTTGGGGCAAGTTGCGACCGAAGTATCAGATTGCACCGGACGAGCTTGAGGCGCAGGCGCAACAGGCAATGGAGGGATCATCGGCTCGTCCTCCAGTTCATATTCATCCTTCGACCCCGCAGTCGACTGGGACGACTCAATGGGCAACGGCGATGCGGGCTTGGGTACAGATGGTATCGGCGAAACAAGCAGATCGTCAGCCAATTCCAGCAACTCGCCTTCGTCTGAAGAAGGCAACGCCTCCTGCGGCATTTGAAGCACTTCACCACAGGCACACTGAAAATCCTGGCCCGCCAAATAAGATAGCCACGGATGGACTGTTTGGCACTTTGAGCAGGTGGCTCCATTTTCGTTTTTCATTTGCTTTTATCCGGTCAATCGCAAAAGAACCACCAAAACATCGTACAACGCATGCGTCCCTGCCACGATGCCAAACCCTCTCCCCACATACACACCTGCAAAATACAATCCCGCGCCCATGTAAAACAGACCTTTGCCCCATTCAAAGGGATTGTTCGCAGAAAAGTGATATGCCGCAAACAAAATCGCGGAAATCACAATCGCGCCAATGGCTCCCCACTGCTTGGGAAAACGTAACACGTCCACCAACAACAAATGCAACATCGCAATGGCAATGAGGCGAAACAAAAGCTCTTCATAAATCCCTGCTCCGATACTGCGGACCAGTAATTCAGGCCAACCGACAGTTGCCTCGGCCCCTTGGCCTTGCGTTTGTTGCAACAACGCCCATGCCGTCGGCGAACGAAACATGACCACCGCAAAAATGAACAAGGGAAACGCCCAGATTAACGTTTCAATCCCCATCCAAAAGCACATCTTAAAATCGACCCGCCAAGGATCTTTTTTCGTGATATGCAAAGAAAGCAACACCACCACCACCAACAGGCCCGGCAGGTAATAGCTGCTAATCCCAAACCAATCAAAAAAATCCCTCAAAAGCGACCGAGCATAAATATACCCCCCTCCCCCGGAAGCACCCCCGGAAGTTCCACCAGAGAGATTGACGCTTTCTAGACCTGATAGCCGAACGTAGTAGGTCATCCCCAGTTCATACAACACCAACAGCGGCACAAGAAACAACAACGACTGCAACGGCCGCTGGGATTGTTGCCAGTACGGCTCCGGCGGCAAGTGGGCTTCTGGGCTATCCGGTGTCTTGGCCATGCGTCTTGGTTTGCCTATGACTCATAGGTACATTGCGATCAATCACACTCTGCATCAGTATCGGGCTTCTTTTTCTGGCTGATAACTGACAACTTTAAATTTTAATCACGGCGTGAACGTCACCGAACCGGGCGACTTTTTCTCTGCCTGGCAAGAATGTCAGTTCCAGCAACACGGTCATGCCGACAATCTCGCCCCCTTGATCGGCAACCAGTTGGCAGCAAGCGTCAAGCGTTCCGCCGGTGGCGAGCAGGTCATCGACCATGAGAATACGTTGTCCTTTTTTGATCGCGTCGGCATGAATTTCCAGATGGTCCGTGCCATACTCGAGTTCATAGGCTTTGCTGTGAACCGGACAAGGCAATTTACCTGGCTTACGAATTGGAATAAAGCCCGCTGAAAGGGATTGCGCCAAGGCGGTGCCGAAGATAAAACCACGACTTTCAGCCCCCACGACCAGATCAATGCCTTTGCCTCGAAAGGGGTTGACCATCTGTTCGACTGCCATGGACAATCCTGCGGGATTGAGTAACAGTGGCGTGATGTCTTTGAACACAATACCGGGTTTGGGATAATCCCGAACGTCTCGAATCAGTGCATTTAAATCCATGATAGAACCTTTAATAATTGGCATGGAAGTGTTTTACCATGAATTGCTTTTGAACGCACAAATGAGACGTTGTTTTTTCTTGATTCGGAAAGTTGATTGAGTCGTGGCAAGTTGCTTTCACAGCCTCAATCTGCGACAACATCGGGTATGGACGCATTTATTATTCAAGGCGGAAAACGGTTACGAGGCACAGTCCGAATCAATGGGTCAAAAAACGCCACGTTGCCTTTGATGGCTGCTGCGTTGTTGACGGATGATCCGATCACGCTTAACGATGTGCCGAACCTTGCGGACATTCGCAATATGGCAGGTTTGCTCGAGTCTCTGGGCTGTCAGATGCAATTCGACACCGCGGCCCATCAGATGACGCTGCATGCGACGGACCGCACGAAAAACACAGCCCATTATAAAATTGTCCGCACCATGCGGGCGAGCATCAGCGTGCTGGGCCCGCTACTGGCCAAACGTGGTTATGCCCGCGTCTCCATGCCAGGCGGGTGTAACATCGGCGACCGGCCGGTGGATTTACATCTGCGTGGCCTTGAAGCCATGGGTGTTCAAATTCATCTTGATGAAGGCTACATTGTTGCGGAGATTCCCCAAGGCAGCCGCCTCCAGGGCGCACGCATCTTCCTCGGCGGAACCTTTGGTTCAACCGTACTGGGAACTGCCAATATTCTCTCTGCTGCAACTTTGGCCGAGGGAACCACCATGATCGAATCGGCTGCTTGTGAGCCTGAAATCGTTGGATTGGCGGACATGCTCAATGCCATGGGAGCGAATATCTCCGGCGCAGGCTCCCCACGCATTACCATCGAGGGCGTGGAAACATTGAGCGGGACCGACGTGACCGTCATGCCTGACCGGATCGAAGCAGGAACCTACATCATGGCGGGCGCCATCACCAATGGTGATGTGACGTTGGAAAACTGTCCCATGGATGCGATGAGCGCGGTGCTGGACGTTTTAACCCGCATTGGGGTTGAAGTCGAAGTCCGTGGCAATGGGGCAGACCCCATGCGTCAAACCGTTCGCGTGGCCTCGGCACGTCGCTTGTCTCCGGTGCATATCACAACTCAGCCCCACCCTGGATTCCCCACAGACCTTCAAGCCCAAGTCATGGCACTGCTCTGTTTGGCAGATGGCAATTCAATTATCACAGAGAAAATCTTCCCGGATCGCTTCTTACATGTCGCAGAACTATTGCGTATGGGCGCGAGCTTGATCCGCAACGGCCCAAGCGTGCTCGTTAGCGGCGTACATGAGCTTATTGGGGCTCCGGTCATGGCATCGGACCTGCGAGCCTCTGCGGGCCTGGTGCTTGCAGGTCTGGCTGCTCGTGGGACCACCACCATCAACCGCGTCTACCACCTCGACCGAGGCTACGAACGAATGGAACTAACCCTCCAACAACTCGGAGCAGACATTCAGCGGGTGAATCATGATGTGGTTTGAAGAAGTTTTCAGCTATCAGCTATCAGTTTTCAGTCAGAAAAGATAAGATACGCAGTCTTAATATCCTAATGACTGATCGATGAAAGCTGCGTATGAAACCTGTTGATCCTCAATTACTGTCCTGTCTTGTTTGTCCCTTGACCCGTTCAGAACTCCGTCAGGAAGAGGGGTTTTTGGTGGGTACGGTGGGTGGTTTGCGATATCCCATTCGTGATGGCGTGCCTGTGCTACTGGCCGAGGAAGCGGATTTGCCTGAGGGTTGCGAATCTATAGAGCATTTTAAACAGACCCACCGCGACCAGATTCTCCAGTAAAAATACGGGGGAACCTGGCCTTGTGAGTTTGACAGGATTTAGAGCCATTTGCATTGATTTGTCGCGTTTGGAAAGAATCCGACTCTTCGGCAGACCTCAGAATGTGGCTTAAAAAATAGCCGCAAGCTCATGGCTGACAGCTAGGAATTACTCCCAGCCTTTACCATTTTTGCGTGTACCGCATAGACTGACTTTGATGCCCATGGCCTCGGCCATGGCAGCTTTGGCGAGCATGGCTTCATCGGCTGACTTGGCATCCTTGGCGTAGACGCATTGGATGTGGTTGGCTTTGTGACGGGCCATCATTTGTTCACGGTCCACGCCATAGGTCACTGCGTGCATGATGGGCCATTGCTCGGTGGTTTCTTCCCAGCGGCGTTGGGTTTCAGCCTTGGGCAGCTTCACCACCCCCGCGCGGCCGAGGTCCATACACAATTGACCACCAGCTTTGGAACCATCGATCCAAATACGCGACCAGATCATTTCGCCGACCTTGGCGATCCCTCGCAACGTAGAGCCACCTAAGCGGAAGTACATCGCTGGTTGACGAAGGCCCTCGGAGCCTTTCCATCCGCCGATGTGATGGGCTGGCGGCGCGCTGCCTGAGATCAGAAAGACCCAGACGTAATCGTCGACGGTTCCTGACTGATCGACATCGCCCCATCGCAAATCGTGCAGGGTGTTCTCGACGGGTTGTCCCATGGCTTTGTGTACGCGATAGGTCATCAAACCATCAAGGCCCGCACATTCATCCACTTCGTTGAAATGGGGGATGGGTTGTCCTTTGTACAAAACACGTTTGCCGTCGCGGCTACGCACGGGGGGACGGTCTGCATTGTTCAGTGTACCTTCGACAAGGTCCGAGGCTGGGAGGAGATCTTTGAGTCCTTGTTGATATTGGATGCCGATGGTATGACAACCAAAGTCATCTGCAATACGGACTGCTGCGACATAGGTTTTACATTGAAGAAGCACTTGGGCTTTGGTGAGATCTTTTTTCTCATTGGTGCCTAGATGAAAGGTCATGCCTTTTTTGATGTACCAGTCGTAGACTTCTTTGGCTTCTTTATTGGAAACCTGCATGGCTTCGTAATAGAGAGCAGACTGGCTTAAGCGTTCTTTGAAGACGCCGGTGGCGTTGAGCAGATGATCGGGAATGATGGCATTGAACATACCCATGCAGCCTTCATCGAAGACGCCGAGGATGGCTTTGTTTTTTTGCAGGTCTGCTGCCAGTTGTTTGCCAAGTTTTTTACATTTGCCTGGGACAGCAACTTTGTTCCAAGACACCACATGTTTGGTGGCATGGGAGCATTTGCCGGTTTGGAGCCATTTTTCCAATCGGGAGAGGAAGTAGCGGTCGGTAAAGTCATCGGACCACAGGGTGCCATACTTCACGCCCGCTTTGGTGAGTGAGCCGTTAAGGTTGAGCATGCCGACAAGGCCAGGCCAGGTGCCTGACCAGTTGGCGACGGTGAGGATGGGTGCTTGGTGGGTCAATAGGCCGTGAAGAATATGGTGGGAGTATTGCCAGACAGCTTCGGCAATAATGATCGGCGTTTTGGGATCGATATTGGCAAAAACGTCCATGCCTTCTTTTTGTGAATTGATAAAGCCATGTTTTTGGTCTGGCTTGTAAGGATGGGCTCGTTTGAGTTTGTAGCCCAGTTTGCTGACAGCATCAGAAAGGGTTTGTTCCATTTCTTTTTGCGCTTCCCAGCAGTTTTGGTTTGCAGACAAACGCAGGTCGCCGTTGGCGAGAAGAAGAATTTCTTTGGAGGAGGCCATGATAAAAGTTCCTTAAAAGGGTTTGAGTAAGGCAAGGTAAGTAAGGGTTGTCGGGAATTAATTTTAAAAGATAGAGGGGAAAATCCGACTCTTCAGAAGACTTCAGAGTTCGGCGTTGTGATGATCGCACGCTAAACAAGATTCGTCTCAAGCGTTCTTAATCGTCAGTTCAGTTGAGGAAGATATGTCTCTTTGTTTTTTCTTACTGATAGCTGGCAACTGAGAGCTTCAAAAAAACAGCGTGCGCGTCTTTAGTGAGAGATGGGAGGGCTTGGGCGATTGGTGCGAATGAGACCTTTGTCCGAGGTGGTATCGCGGCCGAAGACGGTAAAGAAGCTGGATTCAGCGTGTGTCATAGAAGTTTTATCATACCGCGATCAGATCACAATGCAATGAAAAAATTCAGGTTGCGTCATGATCGACCACGCCTGCGGCCGCGAAAGCTCCACGTCGTCGAACACATTCCAGGCAGGTTTGGCAAGGCTTTTCGCCGTGAAGATTGCAGCTCCAGCCCAATTCCCATGGGACATGGAGTTGGCTCCCCATTTCAATGAGCTGTTCATCTGTCAAATCTACCAAAGGAGAGAAAATCTGTATTACAGTGTCTTGCTCAAGCTCTGCAATTTGCTGCGTTAAGATGATCTGCTCAAGATACCGAGCCTGCTGATCCGGATCTGCATCAAATTGCACTGGCACGGTGATCCGTTGGGCTTCCCATTGCACCCCTTGAGCCAAGGCCGCAAGCAACATCTGGGGTCGAGCCAGTGAAATGGGGGTTTGCTCCCCATGGGGTTTGGCATCAGGCTGCAAATATGCCAAATTGACTTCAATCACGTGCTCAATTTTGAAATATCGAGCTTGTTGCTCAAAATGGTCCTTTCGCTTCGCGGCGTTGGGCGTGGGCAAAAGAAAGTGCATCAATGCAATGGCATCAGACGAAACCTCACTGGCCAACGATGCAAGGGCAATAAGGCTTCGCAAACCGCCACTATTGAGAACTAAATTTGTGATTTTAGGCATAGAATTGTTTATCGGCAGACAGACTCTAAATCGTTGAACACGCGGGCCGCCTTGACAGAATGGTGACCAAACGCCAGAATTTTTCACCATGAGCTTATTAATACTACAACATGAGCCCGACGAAGGGCCCGCGGTTTTCGGTCAAATCCTCCAAGATCAAGGCTATCGCCTGCGTCACACCCCCCTCTACGACGGGGCTTGCGTACCTGACAGCCTTGATGAAGTCGACGGTCTGGTCATCGTCGGCGGCAATATGAACGTCACCGAAGTCGACCAACACCCATGGATGCAGCCTGAAATGGACTTGATCAAAAAAGCCCACGAAGCCAACATTCCCATCGTCGGCATCTGCCTCGGTGCCCAACTCATCGCCAAAGCCCTCGGCGGCAACGTCGGCCCGATGGAACAACCCGAACTTGGCTGGCATGATATTAAAATGGGCTTCCCAGGCACCATCGACCCCATCTATGTGGGATTGACCTGGGAAAGCACGCAGTTTCACCTTCATGGCCAAGAAATTACCGAATTACCCCCCGGAGCCACCCCACTGGCAGGTTCCAAAGGCTGTCGTACCCAAGCTTTTAAGGTTGGTTTGACGACTTATGGCTTTCAATATCATTTTGAGTGGGACCAAGCCCAGTTGGAATACTTTAGCCGTGGCGATTTTGTCAAAAAGGCAGGCCTCGACGCCCAGCAGATCATCAGCCAAAATCCCACGCATTACCACAACTATCGCCGCCAAGGCAACCGGCTATGCCAAACCCTCGCCACGGTGTTATTTACCTAACCCCTTGACAAATTGGCCTCAGGCTGCTCAAGTGACCGCCCAAAAGAGTGTCAGGATTCCGGACCGATAGAGAGAACATGGCTAAAACAACCAAAAAAACAGCATCTTCAGCTAAAACACCTTCGGCCAAAGGCAAGCATCTTGTCATCGTCGAAAGTCCCACCAAAGCCAAGACTATTAATAAGTACCTTGGTCCAGAGTATTTGGTCCTCGCCAGCGTCGGTCACGTCCGTGACTTGCCTAGCCGTTCTCCCAAGGGACAAAAACAACCCGTCCCAGGCGTGGACTTGGACAATAATTTCGCACCCACCTACGAAATCTTGCCAACCAAAAAGAAAACCGTCGCCCAGCTCAAAAAAGCTGCCAAGGAAGCGGATGAAGTTTGGTTCGCGACTGACCTCGACCGCGAAGGGGAAGCGATTGCGTGGCATTTGGCTGAGGCACTCAAGGTGCCTATGGACAAGGCAAAACGCGTGGTTTTCAACGCCATCACCAAATCTGAAATCGCCAATGCTTTCTCCAATCCGCGAACCATTGATGTTAACCGCGTCAACGCCCAACAAGCCCGACGCATTCTCGACCGCATTGTGGGCTATCAGGTTTCCCCTCTGCTATGGAAAAAGGTTGCAGGCGGCCTCAGTGCCGGCCGCGTCCAATCCGTCGCGGTTCGACTGGTCTCTGAACGTGAAGCAGCCATCGACGCATTCATTCCCGAAGAATACTGGCGTATCGGCGGCATGTTTACCCTTGACCCAACGCAAGCGTCCACCCTTGCAGACCAATGGAACCAATGGCTCAGCGAAGCCCAAGAAGGCAAAATCCGCACGATCAAAGAAAAAAACGCTTGGATCAGTGACCGTCAATGCCTCCAAGGTGAACTTGTCGAAGTTGCTGGCAAACCCTTTAAAACCGACAACCGCTCTGAAGCTCTGGCCATTGCCACCAAACTGGGCTTTGCCTTAGACGATACCAATGAATGGGAAGTCGCCAAGGCCAAAGGCGTTGATAAAATGCGAGTGGCCTATCAGGGACACATCGCAAATGCCCCGGATTATGCCATCAAGTCCGTGACCACCAAACGGACCACCCGCAAACCACCACCACCCTTTATCACCAGCACGCTTCAGCAGGCAGCGGCCAATCGCCTTGGATTCCCCCTCAAGCGAACCATGCGCGTGGCTCAACAGCTCTATGAAGGTATCGATATCCACGGCCGCGAAGGACAGACCGGCCTCATTACCTACATGCGTACCGACTCCACGCACCTAGCACCTCAAGCCATCGACATGGCTCGAAACTACATCCAAAGTGAATGGGGCGATGACTACCTTCCCGACAAGCCCAACTTTTACAGCAGTTCGAACAAACAGGCGCAGGAAGCTCATGAAGCCATCCGCCCCACCGATGTGCAAATCACGCCCAAACGCGTTCGCAAAGAACTCACCGAAGAACAATACAAACTCTACAAACTCATCTGGGAACGCTTCCTAGGCGGCCAATCCACCCCCGCCAAATGGGACGCTACCGCCGTCCTGATTGCGGACAACAAACACGATGCTGTTTTCAAAGCCACCGGGCGAACCCTTGTGTTTGAAGGCTTTTACAAAGCCACAGGCATCCCCAACAGTGGTGATGAAGCAATCCTTCCACCACTGACTGAAAACCAGCCCACCGGCCCGGTTCAGATTCAGCCGACCCAGCACTTTACCCCGCCGCCGCCTCGCTACACTGAAGCATCGCTCCAGAAAAAGCTCGAAGAAGAAGGCATCGGCCGACCGTCCACCTACGCAGCGATCATTCAGACCATTCAAGATCGCAAATATGTCGAACAGGTGGCCCCCCGTGATCGACGGCTCATGGCCACCGATCTAGGACAAGTCGTCACCGCCAAGCTCATCGAAGGTTTCCCCCGCATCATGGACGTGGCTTATACCCGTCAAATGGAAGCGGAACTGGACAAGATTGAAGACGAACATCATGAGTGGACCTCGATGCTTCATGATTTCTATGGCCAATTCAAGAAAAACTTGGAACAAGCCCACGAAACCATGACCCATGCCAAGGCAGAAATGACCCCCGCGCCGCACAAATGTGCTAAATGTGGTGCTGGGACGGTCTACCGCTTTGGAAAAAATGGCCGTTTCCTCTCCTGTGATACCTATCCAGAATGTAACTATGCTGCCCCCATCAACCGCGAAGGCGAACCGATGGAGCCGGAGCTGTCAGACATCCTCTGCCCCTTTTGTGGCAAAGGCATGACCCGACGGGTGGGACGTTTTGGCCCGTTCTTGGGTTGTGTGGACTATCCCACCTGCAAAGGCATCGTCAACATTGATACTAAAAAAGGCGTGGTCAAGCTTCCCAAAGCTCCCCCACTCACCACTGACTTGCCTTGCCCCAAGTGTGATGAACCGTTGTACATGCGGGATTCAAAGCGAGGTTACTGGCTGAGCTGCTCAAAATTCCCCAAGTGTCGTGGTCGTCTCGCATGGTCCAAGGTCGAGGAAGACAAGCAAAAAACGCTCGAAAATGCCTGGGCCGCTCACCTCAAGGAAAACCCCATTCCTGAAATTCGCAACACGCAAAACGAAGTGCTTGGCGACGACTACATTCCACAGATCCAAGAAACTGAATCGAGCGACGAAAATCCAAATAACGACGCAGCATGATTTTTCAGCTATCAGTTGTCAGCGATCAGTAAGAGAAAGACAAAAGAAACAGACATTCCTCCGCGAAACTGACGATCAAGCACGCTTAAGACAAACCTTGTGAGCGTGCGATCATCACAACGCCGAACTCTGAAGTCTTCTGAAGAGTTGGATTCCCCTCTGTATTCTTCCTCTTTAATCCTTTTTCTTCTGCCCATCTCAATCGCTTACGTCTCTCAGACAGACACGATGACCTTAACGGTTACGAGCGTTTTCCCGTTTTTAAAAATCGAACGGTGGCCTTTTCGAGTAGTTCTGCAGCCCTTGCCATCGACTCTGCTGTGGAGATGGACAAGCCTTCTCCGATCACCCGATAGCCTGCGAGTCCTTCCCCCAACGCGCGAGAAACATTGCGTCCAACGCAGCCCACCAAAGCCACCGTCGGCACATCGTAGTCTGCTGCCCGGTTGGCCACACCCATACAGGCTTTGCCAGAGAGTGATTGGCCGTCAAGTTTGCCTTCGCCGGTGAGGCAAAGATCACAATTTTCGATACGGTCATTGAATCCAACCGCATCAAGGACCATCTCAATGCCCGGTTGAAGCGTTGCGCCCGCAAAGGTGAGTAGCCCCCAGGCAAGTCCCCCCGCAGCTCCTGCACCGCGTTGCCGAACGTTTTTTTTACCCATGAGTTCTGAGAGGTAGTTGAGTCCTTCGTCTAGGAGGGCGACTTGTGAGGCTGTGGCGCCTTTCTGTGGGCCGTAGATAGCTGATGCTCCGTTGAGTCCTATCAGCGGGTTAATCACGTCACAGGCGGCAATCACCTCTGTCCAGGCCAACCGAGGGTCCAGGGTCGCCAAATCAACGCGTTCGAGCATCGGCAACCGGCCGCCTGTCATCGGTTCGGTCACAGTTTCACCGGTGCGGTCGATAAATCGAGCACCCAAGGCTTGAGCCATCCCTGCCCCGCCGTCGGTGGTACTGCTACCGCCGAGGCCGAGGATCAAACGTTTGGCACCACAGGCCATGGCCTGACGCATTAGTTCCCCCACGCCGAAGGTCGTCGTGCCGGTGGGATCACGCTGATCTTTGGGAACCAGTGCCAAGCCTGCCGCCTCGGCCATTTCAATCACGGCAGTCAGAGGTTCCGATAGGTTATTTTTGGTTTTACCCAGCAGGCCCCAGCGGGCTTTGACAGGTTTGCCCAGTGGACCAAGCACTTCGGTCACGCGGAGTTCGCCATGGGTCGCGGTTACCAGCGCCTCGACCGTCCCCTCGCCTCCGTCAGCAATGGGACACAGGTCCACAATCGCATCGGGTAATGCCGCTGCAATCCCGCGTGCCATGGCCTTGGCAGCCTCGACGGCCGTGAGCGATTCCTTGAAGCTATCAGGCGCGCAAAGAATCTTCATCAACCAAGCACCGTCGCAATCTGTTGGTTCAAGTCCAACGCGGCCGCGGCAACTGCTTGCGTCCAATTTTCATCAGCAGGGTCAAACGGATAAAGCACCGAACGACTGGCTGTGATAATCGCACCGGTGCCATCAGCACAAAAACAAACTTTGACGTCATCGGCACTGCCGCCTTGAGCGCCAAAACCAGGGACCAGAAAAATTTGTTGAGGCATCATCGCCCGAAGCCTTGCCGCATCGGCGACCTTCGTGGCCCCCACCACCGAGCCAAGCAAACTCAAACCTCCCTCACCCAAATGAGATTCACCCAGCTTTGCCACCATGCCCGCCACCTGATCCACCACTTGCCCACCCTCAGCCAGTGCGAGTGCTTGAAGCTGATCGCCCCCCGGATTACTCGTACGAACCAGCACAAACAAGCCCTTGCCTTGGCTCGCAGCAACTTCAATAAACGGCTCAATGCTGTCGCCGCCAAGGTAGCTGTTAATCGTCAACGCATCAGGGCCAAGCAGTGTTTCACCATCGCCCAGATCAATATCCGACAGGCAACCTGCTGCATAGTGAGCCGCACTGATCCCGATGTCGCCACGCTTGGCATCAGCAATCACGATCAATCCCAACTGTTTGGCTTCATGAATCAGGCGATGGTAAGCCTCCACGCCACGCCAGTGATACCGTTCAAAACAAGCAGACTGAAATTTTACGCATGGCACATGTTCCGCCACCGCATGCAGCACCCCTTGGGTAAACTGCGTGATCCCATCCACCGCATCCCCTTTTTGCAAAGACAACGGCAAACGCTCCAGCACCGGGTCAATCCCCACACAAACGGGCGAGCCTTTTTCCTTCACCGCTTCGAATAAACGATCTGCGAAATGATCCAAGTTTCAAGTTCCTTTTAAAGCTGTCAGTGATCAGCTATCAGCAGTCAGTAAGAAATAGGAGCAGAAAAGAGATGGAGAATTTGGAAAAAACGGGGAACCGGGGGAACCGGGGGAACCGTGTCCGATTCTCTTCTCTTACTGACAACTGATCGCTGACAACTGATCGCTTGAAAAACTTTCATCGCGGACATTCTCATACCCGATGGGTATATGTTATCTTTTCTTGCTGATGGCTGATAGCTGATGGCTAATCGCTTGGATTTATGCTCGGCGACCGAGGTGCGGCCGCAAGAGCCAGAGAAAACTAATCCCGCCGATCAAGGCTGTAAAAATACCAATCGGCAAACGGCCCCGGCCAAACCACATGTCAATCGTCGTGCTCAGCAGGTCCGAACCCACAATTAAAATCGCACCACACAACGCTGCCGCCGGGACCACACCCCGATGCACCGGCCCCACAAACAACCTTGCCACATGCGGACAAACCAACCCGACAAACGCAATCGGGCCTGCCAAGACCACCGCCCCCGCCGCCAGCACCCCACTGATTAAAAACAGCATCAATCGCAAGCGTTTAAGATTCACCCCCAAACTCTGAGCTTCGTCTGAGGGAAACGTCGCCACATCCAAAGCAGGCGCGCGATACCACAAAAAAGACACCCCCACAGCCGTAATCAAACCAACCCACAAAACCGTGGACAAAGGCAACGCCTCTGACAAATACCCCATCATCCAACGGGCCATGTCTTCACGCATGCCCGCAGGACCCACCAGATAATTCAAAAGCATCATGATCGCCCCATTGAGCGAACTGAGAATCACCCCCACCAACAACAACCCCAGCGGATCGATCACACCCTGACGCTGGCCAATGAGATAGACAATCGACAAGCTGACCACCGCCCCAACGAGAGCGCCAATATGATTCGCTCCGAGATGACGGCCAAGGCTATAGCTGATAAACATCTGCAACATCACCCCCACCGCAGCCCCGCTAGACAAGCCCAAAATGTAAGGCTCCGCCAATGGATTCCGCAACAACACCTGCAACGCCACCCCTCCCGTCGCCAAGGCCACCCCCACACAGATCGCTTCAAATACCCGCAACCCACGCAAACGCAAAATCGTGTCCGCCATCTCTCCAGCAGGCCAGCCAAACGACTCCCCCACATGTAGCCGAAGCAACGTCAATGCCACAAGCATCGCAGTCAAAGCGATCAACCAGAACCGTCGTCTGCGACAGTCGCCTGTATTTATTTGATTCGTTGGCATAATCAGTGGTCGTGGGTTCTATCAAGTTTGCCTGGAGCCTATCGCCAAGCATGGAATTCCAGACGATCCTCTATGCAGCAGAGTCTGTCAAATGGTTTGGCTCAAAGCCTTGTTCAAAAAGGACCAACACTGGAGTGGAGGCCTGTCTTTTAAGCAAATTCATGCTTCATTATGGGAATGGCCGACCCCAATACTATGAATGATTCGATTTTGTCCCCAGCTTCTGTGAATGGTGGTTGTCAATCAACTGAAAATCCCTGGAAAATCACCCGGCCCGGCAATGGACTGGTCCTTGTTCGTCATACGGACACCCCCAACCCCCAACCCACTGATTGGCTAAAAATTCTTGGCTCGTTTATCCCTCGCTTGCCTCGGGTGAAACTCGTGGGCGCCAAACGCTATTTTGCTGATGGGCACGTTTTTTCCCTTGGCGAATTTGTGATCCATCCCAAAGGCTTTCATCATCACGGCAAAGGGGTTCATGGCCAGTGCTACCGATTCCCTCAAGAAGTAGACGTGATCAGCGGCGGGGTCATGGTAGTTGAAGAAGCAGCTTTTGATGCCGCCCATGGCGAAGCATTGCTCAATGCGTTGCCCCAACTTGGGCCGATGGCGTTGGGGCTGACAATCAGAATTCAAGGCGGGCGATGCCTGGCGGTTCCTCAGGTGATTGTCACTGATGAATCGACGCCTTGCCCGCAGGATACAGAGGAAGCCGCGTTCAAAGAAATTTTTGATTTTGATTGGGTTTCCCCTGACATGCGTGATGTTTACGCTCGCCATGAAGGCAATGGTCTTTTGTGGAATTATTCATTGCACGCGGGCATGATGCCGTTTGAAAAATACGATCAACGCGGAGCTTTGGTCTGGGAGGGGTACAGCAAAGCAGACCCTCTGAAACAGCGTTGCGATCATCTGGCTAAATTGGTTGCTGAGTATGCGTTGGGTGAAGAAGAACCTGTCTTGGACATGGGCTGTGGGGATGGGTTGTTCAGTCATTTGTTTGCCATGGCGGGATTGGAAGTCCAAGGGATTGATCCTGAACCCCAAGGCGTGGCCGTCTCTACCAAAATGTGCAGCACCCAGACCTATCCACCAAGCGCCAAAGGCGGGCCACGTTTCAAAAAAGGACGCGGCGACGCGATTCCGTTTGAAGATGGTTTTGCAGCTTGTGTGACGCTCTTTGATGTGATTGAACATTTGGCCAACCCGATTCAAATTCTCAAAGAGATCAGCCGCGTCCTCAAGCCCGGCGGCCACCTGGTTTGCGTGACCCCCGCCTGGCAGTTCGGCGGATCGTCCGATGCGGTCTATCATGGTTTTGAATACACCGCTGAAGAACTCAACCGCCAGATCAATGCCACGCCCAATTTAAAAATCATCAGAAACGGTAACATCACCGGTATCTACCGAGACCTCATCGCCATTGCTAAAAAAGAGGCCTAGCCTAGAGCGTCACCATTCCAAACACAGCCGGCGAATAGAATCCCACGCGTCCCAAGAGAGCCTTAGAGCGTGTGATAGCCGCCAACTGACCAGCTTCCTGTTTGCCAAAACACCCCTTGAGAACACGTCCTGTCAGTTCATCCCAGACAAACACAGGCATGGTATCATTGTCATTTATTTTATAGTCCCATGCCAAGAGGTCCGATTCGATGTGCCACAAGCCGATGAACGTGATTTATATTCTTGACGACGATCATCGTGCTGAACTACTTGGATGTGCTGGACACCCCATTCTCAAAACCCCGCACCTAGACAAACTCGCCAAGCAAGGCATCCGTTTTAAAAATGCCTTCTGTACCAGTCCCATCTGTACGCCCAGTCGCACCTGTCACTACCTTGGACAATGGGAACGCAAGCATGGCGTGAACTTTAACAGCCACTCCAGCGTGGCACCGGAAGCTTGGGAAAAAAGCTTTCCCCAGCAGCTTAAAAAAGCAGGCTACTTTACAGGATGGGTGGGAAAAAACCATGTCCCCGTCGGCCAAAATGGCTACACCAGTGGATACATGGAAAATATTTTTGACTACTGGTATGGGAACCACAACCACTCAGGCTTCTATCCCAAAACACAAGCCCCCGGCGGCAAGATTTACGGTCAGGCTCAACAAGACACCCAAGTCGAAATCTTCGAAGAAGGGGCCATGAACTTCCTGGACCCACAGGAAGCCTTTCTTCAAAACGCAAAAAAACCGTTACCCAAACGCCCCAAGGATCAACCCTTTTGCCTGTGCTTAACCTTTAATCTCCCTCATGCCTACAGCACCGGGAATATGCAGCTTCGCCCGGAGGACGACCCTCTTTATCACTTGACCTATCGCGATCAGTTTGACCAAATCGCCTTGCCTAAAACATACGCTCAGGTGGGAACGCCAAGCCCGCCTCGCATTCCGCTTGATGTCTACAACAACGTACGCATCCCTTCGTATGACTATGTGCATACGCCTTTGGTCCTAAGAGAACGACGGATTCGAGAATTCCAGGCCATCACCGGCATCGACCGAGCCATTGGACACTTGCGAGAAAAACTTGACGAGCTAAACCTGACAGAAAACACCCTCATCATTTTCTCTACCGATCACGGCATCCACCATGGCGAACATGGACTCGGCGGAAAATGTTTTCTCTATGAAGAAGACCTTCGAATCCCGATGATTGTGTATGACCCACGCCTAGAAAAAGCTGACCAAGGACAAGTCCGTGACGAAATGGTCCTTGTCCCGGACCTAGCACCCACCGTGCTGGATTTGTGTGACCAACCCATCCCCGACACCATGCAGGGATGCAGCTTGGCACCGTTACTGAACAACCAGTCAACAGACTGGAGGCAAGATTTTTTTGCTGAACAACTCATGGACATTCAAAACTATCCCCGCAGTGAAGCTGTCCGGTCGCACGATTGGAAATACATCCGCTATTTCAAACGCACCGAAGACCCTGCCCAAACACACCTGTATTACAAGGGAACCCTCGATCACTACGACGATTGTCTGACCAGCACGCTCAAAAATGAGCAGCCGATCTACGAAGAATTATTTGACCTCACCAATGATCCGCTAGAAACCCAAAACCTTGCCACGGACCCAAGCCAGCAAGATCGACTCCAAGCACTACGCCAACGAATCATGACCCTTGGACAACAAGCAAAAGAAGATGACCGTCCCCCATTAACGTTAACATTGCCTGCGTAAATCAATCGCAATGAAATAGATTGGGGCAGTCTCTTTTGGGCTGTTTGAATCGATCAGGGGCCAGCATCATTTTTTTTGATCTGCGTTTGAAGTTCCGGGTGAATCGCTTGAGTGATGGCCTGGGCAATCCGTGGCAAGGAAGTCGCAGGCAGAAAAACCAACGGGTCATTGATCAGCACAATCCGATGGTTCAGGACGGCGGGGATCGGCAAGCCTGCAAAATCAGCGAGACGAGGATCATCGCCATCTTTCGTTAAAACGGGCGCGCCGGGCAAGCACAATAAAATAACCTCTGGCCTCAACGCAATGAGCTTTTCACGATCAAAGGTCGGCGCGCTCACACGGGCATCACCTGCGACATTGATGCCTCCGCACAAGGTCACCAATTCATCGATCACCGTCCCCGGGCCACTGGCCATCACCGGATCAACGCCAATCACAGGCAAAACCCTTAGCCTTGGCTGTCCATCGGTTTTCTGCTCCAAACGGGTCAACTTGGCAAACATTGCTTTGTGAAGTTTGGCTGCCCGGTCTGCATATCCCAGATCACGTCCCAAACCCAATACAATTTCTCCCACTGCTGCAATGGTGTCCGGATAGTCATAGGCCAGCAATTGAAACTGTCCCGTCTGAGCCAATTGCACCAGATGCGAAGGCTTGCCATGACGGCCTGTCATCATGATCACATGCGTGGGGTTCAGGGCCAACACCCGTTCAGAATTGATATCCAGGTAGTTGCCCACCACCGGCAAATGGCCAATGGCTGTCGCGTCATAATCCGATACGCCTACCACCGCATCAGCCAGCGACAGGTCGATCAACATACGGCTCACCGCAGGCGCCAACGTCACCACCCGCAAAGACCCTTTTGCCTTGCGAGGCGTTTGATCCTTTTGATCACACCCGCCACACAAACACAGGCCTATGAAAAACAATATCCAAATTCGGTTCAACATCAAGGGTGTTCTGACTCAATAATTGGTTCGGGGGTATCTTCATGACGATCCATGGCAATTTCATCGAATCGTGTTTTGTCCGCTGAATGGCGCAGCAATAGATAAATCAACACATTGGAACTGTAGTAAAACGAAATGGTGTACGCCCCGATGATGCCAGTGAGGAAAAAACACCAAACCCAAATCAAGCCCGCAGTCAGCTTGCCTGTGAAGCCCAGGCCTGCATACCAATCCACGTCGTAGAGCAGCTGCCCCAAACGTGGTGAAGGCATCAAGGCCTCCCAACGTCCAAGGTTTTCAGAGACTTGTGAAAACACACCCATGCCTACAAAAAAGTGAGTTAAACACAACGTTAAATAAATCAGCGTGCTAATAAAAATGTAACCAATCGCACCATACACCAGTGACAGCAGTGAATAAAAAAGCCAGTGCCACGGCCGTCCGACCAAGTAACCAAAACTGCGACTCACCGCATCAAAACTATCCGTCCCTTCAACCACCAAGGCAGGGTAAAACATCGGATGGCCCGCCATGGTCAGAACCAACAACATGGCCATGGAAAAGCCCAAAAAAAGTGCGACTGCAAAAAGAAATCCCCCAAGCATGTCCAAAACCGGCAAATTAAAAAACACCAACCCGCCCCCTGCCAAAAGCAAGGCACAAAAACCCGCCAACAATGCTGGGAACACAGGCGTAAGAATAAACCAGAGATACCGCCTCAAGACAAATCGCATGGCAACCATCACCGAAACATGCGACGAATCCGTTGCATCCAGTGCCGCCAAGCGGGCAATCGTGCCACCCAAAATGGAAAACAATGCCAACAAAATTATCCCAAAGAAAATCGAAAAGACCCGATGGGTATGGTACATCCACCCAGGTAGAACAATCACTAAATCCCGAATCGCTCGCCCCACGGTGTTTGTTTCAAGCCCTTGGGCAGAAGCTGATCCTGCGGGCACGATGATATGCTGAAACCCAAAACGCAAGCCCACTGCCGCATTGACCAGCCGTTCAAAGGCACGCAATTGATAGGCAAAGGCAACCTTAAAAACACCTGCAGGTTCCATTCCCGCCACCGCAGCCAATGCTTGACGGTGGGTGCGGCGAAGTTCTTTTTTTGTTTTATTCAGTTTGTCGAGATTCACCGCTTTGGTCTGGCCTGCCACCAACTGTTGAATTTGTCGTTCACGTCTATTGAAATGGTCGTGAATCGCTTTGCGGGCCAGGGCGAAGCGGTCAGGCGATTCAATCATTTTCTCAGGCTTCACATCCAAGAGGTAAAGACTTTTCAGAAGTTTCACGAGCTTGATTCGTGATCGAGCATCATGTTCTTCACGCCATTGTTCAAAGCTCTCGGTATTTCGATTGGCATAAACTTCGATTTCACGGGGAAACGCGCGTGGGCCGCACATAACATCCAGGCCATGCCCCAAGATAAAAATCAACACAAGCAGCATCAAGGCCAGCCCCATTTTGCTCAAGCCAATGGCCATGCGAAAAGCACCGAACAGCCGAAGCCAGGGAAACAAGTGTCCCCAAGCCACCTGATCAACGCGTACGGGATGTTTGGATTCACTCATTCATTTTGCCAATCACAGAAAAGCCAAGCAACACAGTTCAACCCAACGGCCAAGACAACCAATGGTTTGTGGTTTTATTGAAGCTCAAGAGCCATGTTCTAAGACCTTGCCTTGTTCAATGGCGGTAATTTTATCCACACGCCGGGCATGACGTCCCCCTTCAAAATCAGATTGAATCCAGACCTCGAGAATTTGGTCGATGATCCCTCGACCGAGCATGTCTGCCGACAGGCACAAGACGTTGGCGTTGTTGTGTTGACGACAGAGTCTTGCGCCAAATTCATCATGCACCAAGGCTGCCCGCACGCCAGCAACTTTGTTGGCGGCAATGCTCATGCCGATGCCAGACCCGCATAGCAGGATGCCCCGCTCTGCTTGGCCGTCTGCCACGGCTCGCGCGACGGGATAAGCCAAATCTGGATAGTCACAAATGGTGCAACCTTCTTCGAGTACGCCTAGGGGGAGCATTTCGTGGCCTTGGCTTCCCAATGTTTCAATGATGTGGCGGACCATTTGGCCTGCCCGGTGATCTGCACCAATTGCGATTTTCATACTTGCTGTTCCTTGATTCTCTGTGAAAGTCTGCGTCGAATAACCTCGGCACACCGAGCGTAAACGGTGACATCGGCACCAAACGGATCGTCAATATCCCCCGACTCATCAAGCATGTGTACCTTTGAAGCTGCTGCGGGCTCAAGCCTGAGCACATTTTGCAGGTGAGATTCTGTCATACAATAAATCACATCTGCTTCATGCACCATCTGAGCGGTCAACGGTTGTGATTGATGCGAAGATAAATCCAAGTCCAAGCGATTCATGGTGATTTGTGCCTGCTCGGTGGCTTCAAGGCCCGCACCGGCACTGGTTCCCGCAGAAATCACCGCAATGCCCGCAGCTTCAAGGTCTTTCATGGCCACGCCTCGCTGCTCAGCGAGCAACTGCAATGCCAGCATCTGTGCCATGGGGGAACGGCAAGTGTTGCCACTACAGACGACCAGCATCGTCCAGCGGAGCATGCGTTGGATCATGCGTTTGTCATAAACCCCTTCACGCAGCACTGTAAAATCGGTCAAGCCTGTGGGGTCTTGTTTCACGCGGACGACGGTGGATGGTTTGGTGAATTGACTCATCCCGCCGTCAAGGGTGATTGCCGCATGCTTGCCGATGGATCGTTGGGCTGTCTGGGCATCATGTGGAGGCGGATCGCCTCGCAAGTTCGCACTGCTGGCAACGACAGGGCCATGGACCGCGTTCAATGCCACGCTCGCAAGCGGATGGTCCGGGCATCGCAGGCCTACTGTGTGATTGTGGTAGATACGATCTCGGATTTCAGGGCCGAGTCCCAGGGCTTTGATCTTGCGGCCGATGGTTTCTTCGGTCACATCCAAAACCAACGTCACCGGTCCGGGAAACGCTTTTCGAATGAGCCTTGACAGCAACGGCGAGGACATGTCCACATAATGGCCCGCTGCCTGAGGGTCTGGTAAATGAATGGCAAAGGGAGACCCCGGTGGCCGAGTTTTAAGATCGATCAAGGCGCGATACCCCGCATCACTCGCAGCAGCCACGCCGATGCCATATACCGTTTCAGTCGGAAAAACGACGAGCTTTCCGTCGTTCATCGCTTGACCTGCTTTGTGGGCAAGCCTAGTCTGCTGACTTGAATCATATTCCTGGGCGGCAGTTGTTTGCATAGTCAATATATTATACCAATCCTATTTAAAACTCGTGCGAAGGGTTATTCGCGGAGACTGAATTGATAAGGCTTTATGAAAGTCTCAACGCGAACATCATATATGCGTTGCATATTAGCCAATGCAATGGCCCATTGCCAAGTTGAACCCCACAGTCCTGTTCCTCATTCACAGAAACAAGTTCAGCAAGAACCATTTGAGACCTCTTTTTCATTGGGATATTGCGTGCAAAAGTGTCGATGATGGACTGGCAAAGCCACCCACACCCAAGGCACAACTCAAACACCAAAGCAGGTCAAGCCTTCGCCTTGAGCATCCTCAATCATATCCCAAAATTCATTCAACGGTTGGCTGTATTTCATGCTTCGCAAAACAAGGGGAAGTCTTGTTGCTTGAGCTTTATTTGAAAGCTTCAGGCGCTCGCCGAGCGGGTGTCACATTGATGGGCGCACGCTTTGGAGCAAAGCCAGGCACACTGCTGTGGGATTTTCCAGAGGCGGCAGGCGCGTTCTTCAGAAAATCAGGCTTCTGATAGGTGGAAGGATGAATGTAAATTTCCACACGACGGTTTGCAGAGTTGCCACGTCGGCTATTGGGAGCCACGGGGCGAAATTCGCCATGTCCGGAAACAACCAAGCGATCTGAAGAGATGCCAGCCTTGGCAAGGATGTCTTTGACCGCAATCGCGCGGTGCAGGGAGAGATGCCAGTTGGTAGGATGCTTGGCACGGGTGGCGGCTTTGCCGATGCGTACGTTGTCGGTGTGGCCGACCACACGCAGTTCAAATTTCTGAGCGATGGGTTTTCGCATCAGAGTCGCCAATTGCAAAAGTCCTTTGCGGGCTTGTGGATTGATTTTCACACTGCCACTGCCGAAGGTCAGGTCACTGGCAAACTTGAGCATGCCTCGATTTTTATCGTACTGCATCAATTGCTGATTGGAGTCAGCCAGTTCGACCAGTTCATTGTTCAGCTCAGCAGGCAACACGGTGGTCATGCTCGCTTGGATCAAAGCGCGTTTGGCTTGGGCCAAGGCTGCGTTGAGGCGATCACGTTCGGCCATGGCTGCTTCGAGTCGTCCGAGCAGGACGGGGTCTTGCTGAGGGGGAGCCGATTCAATGAGTCGGATCCGTGCATTGGCTTCAGCAAGCTGGGCCTTGAGATCAATGATCTGTTCCTGGCTGCGTCGATACAAGACCTGTAAATTGTCGGCCTGTCTCTGAGAGACACAACCCACGCTCATCAGCATCACAACAGCCATCAGTACCACAAAAATGCGTCGAAAATTGAACACGGCAACACCTTTCAAGCAAGCTTATTCACGGTTAAACAAATAATTTTTCATTAGCCAGCCTATCAAAGTACCGTTTATACTTGAAAAATCAACTTAATAACCATATAGCCTGACATCACCAGACTGTTTTTTGCGGTTTTAACGGGTTTTGCCGCTTCAAGGCAAATTTTTATCTGTACTGAGCCCTTAAAGCATGACCAAGACCTCCCAATCAGACACTCAACATCGCGTTTTTATTTTAATTGGGTTCGAGCAAGCCAAAGATCGTGTTTGTTGCAATAAGACAAAACATATAAATCTTGGGACTGGCCCTGAGGCAACTTCATTTCATGGTTCGAAATAGGCTTGTCGTCCCAATGAAACGTTTCGCCACCGAGCACTTGGCCATCAGCGGTGACCACCGTGTGGCGAACAATGTAGTGGCGTTCACTCATGCCATGCTTGGTTTCAATTTCCAGAGAAATTTTATTGTCATGACGCACCGCTTTGATTTGAGGCACATGGCTGCCTGCTTTGCCCTTCCATTTGCCAGAGCGTTCTTCGGTATAGATCAAGTTGTCAGGCAACTGGCCAATGGCATCCGCATGTTTTTCCACATCCGCATAAACCGTCTGGGAACCGGTCTGTGCAAATAAGTTGGCAAGCAGAGCGCCCGTTGAGCCAGCAGAAACCATTTTGAGAAATTCACGTCGTTCTTGCATGAGTTGATCCTTTTCATTGAAACCTGGCAGTCAAAGCAAATCGTCTGCGTGACATTATACCAATAAACGCAATATCCACCGACATGCGAGAACCGTTTTAGAGCGTGATGAATTCATCTATCGCGTTTAAAAGAATCCGAATCTTCGGCCCCCGGGGGACCTCAGAATTCGGTTTTGTCAAAATACAGAAAACGAAACAGGTGGTTTTGTGACACCCTAATACGCATTGTGTATAAGCAGTTTGCATTGCTTTTTGAGACCGCGTTTTTTTCGAAAATCTCTAATACTGCAACCGCTGGATTGTCTGAATACTTTTGAGCATCAAAAACCTTCCCTCTCAATTTGAGTGGATTTGTACACAGGCAGCTTCAACAAAATCCTTGTTACAGGTTCATATTGAATTCAGGCAGGTAGATGAAGTATTTCAGCGTGAACAGCCAACGCAATACCATCTTCAAAGGCATCATGGCCATGATCGCCAGATGGAAGGCCAGAATCAGGAAGCGGATCGTTCCCATTTGGCCAAAGAGCTTGCGGGCGAAGCCGGAGACTTTGCCGATGCCTGGGATATTGTCCACCATCAAAGGCCACCAAGGAACCGTCAGAAACGCCAGGACCCACGCACCGGACAGGACAATGCCAATGCCTTCACGGACAAACGGATTGGTAGGCAATTCCGATTTGAACAGGTACAGCCAGAAATAATCGCTGAGGTTAATGTTCGTCAGTGGCACTTGGATCAGTGCGTCCCAATATTCATAAGGACCAAAGAAGTTCCAGTTCGGACCGCGAAGGAACGTGCCAAACACGATCAACACGACCCAGAGAATAATGAAGCCAAACAACCAGGTGGTAATGGCAAAGGGACGTTCTTTGAATGTGTAGTAACCATTGCCCTTGGGATTGGTATCGATATAAGGCATGGCAATGAGTCCTGAGACAATCATGCCTGGCAAAATCACACCGGCCATCCAAGGATCAAAATAGACGAGCATTTCCTGGAGGCCGAGGAAGTACCAAGGCGCTTTCGAAGGGTTTGGAGGGCCCGCAGGGTTGGCAGGCGCTTCAAGCGGAGCAGGCAAGCCCACCGACCAAAACAGCAATGCAGCCGAGGCCAGCACCAGGCAGATCAGTTCAATGTAAACCAGGTCAGGCCAAACCAGGACTTTGTCATCACGGTCTGAATAGGGAATGGGTTTTCCCTCTTCGATGGCCTTGTCGTTGGTGGCTGCTTCACGAAATGCGGTCCACAGACAGATGCCCACGCCAAAAAGCATGATTGTAATGGGAACATTGTCCGCTTTGGTCAGGATCAATGAGTAGTTTGAATCAATGGCCATGGAGCCAAAGTAAATTGCCGAAAAGCCCACCAGAATTAGGCCCGCGGGAATCGGCCGCGACCATTTTCGGTAGAACACCAGCATCAGCACAAAGAGAATCGTAAACAGCGGCAAGCTGTACTGGGGCTGACTCCAGAAGTTCACGACATCCTTGAAAGAATCGATGGCGGGACTGGAAAACAACGGTTTCCCCGGTGCGCCACTGGCGAGCATGATTAAACTATCGATCATCGTTTACCTTTGTTATTAGTTATCACTTCTTTACATCGGCCCACTGATGCCACCATCTTTGCGAATACGCCAGAAGTGGATGGCAATGAGAATCGCCGTCACCACAGGCAACGCAATACAGTGCAAGACATAAAATCGCATCAATGCGTTTTCGCCCACGCTGGTTCCCGCCAAAAGCAGGTACGCAGCATCGGATCGAACGGTGACCAACGCCACGCCGCCGGGCAGTTGAGGCAGGTCCGACAGCGGTCCTTGCATCCCCAGAAACGGCGTTGCTTTACCCATGTTCGAGCCGACGGTGATCGCCCAGATGGCCAACTGATCCCAAGGCAACAGATAGCCTGTAAACGATAGAAGCATCGTCAAAACCAGCAAAATAACGCCCACACCCCAGTTGAATTCACGCGGCGGCTTGTATGAACCAGAAAGAAACACACGCATCATGTGCAGCCAGATTGAAATAATCATGGCATGAGCACCCCAGCGGTGAATCTCCCGCAGCAGTCCCAGTGTGACATGCGCTCGCAAGCCCACAATGTCTGAATAGGCATACTCAGGAACCGGACGATAGTAGAACATCAGCAGCACGCCACTGATTGCTTCAGCGAGGAACAGGAAGAAGGTCAACCCACCCATACACCAGGTAAAAGACAGGCGGATGCCGCTCTTGCGGATGGCCACCGGGTGTAAATGCAGAAAGACATTGCTCATAATCGCCATGACGCGCGTGCGACGATCTCGCGGCACACCATGACGAAAAACGGAATTCCATATCTGCGTGGAAGTAATATAGGCAATAATGGCTTGAATCATAGGACGTAAATACTAAAGGAGGTTTTCGAAAATCTCAAATAATGAGGTATGATTTACACAGTCAGAAAAGCGCCAGGTTGGTCCCACTGGCCTAATTCTTCACGAAACGTCTTGCTTTTGTCGACCACGATCCATTCGCCATCCTTGATGATTTTTAATCGTTCAAGTGGACGCGGAGCGGGGCCTTCAAAGTGGATACCTGACACATAAAAACCAGAGCCATGACAAGGACACTTGAATTTACGGTCATTGTTTAACCAGTTGGGAATACAGCCCAGATGCGTACAAGTGGTGCTGAGGGCAACAAGTTTGCCTTCTTCAAGGTAAACCAGCCAAACACCTTGGGGCTTGAATTGCTCGTACACGCCTGGCTCAGGAAAATCGCTGAGCTTGCCCGCACGGAAACTGCTAGGCGGCTCTTTGGTGACCTTGGGAACCATAAAAGACTGAATCGCAGCCCCCCATGTGCCAAGGGTCGCAATCACAAATGCCCAACCACCCGCAGCAAACAAAACAAATTGACGACGGGTTACCTTGGATGTTTCAGCTGTGCGGTCTGCAATCGCGTCAATGCGTTCACGCACTCCACTGCGGGGCTTGGTAAAACCCGAACCGACCATGGCAGCCTGCTTGGCGTCCGGCGGGGCATTTTCTGGCAACGCAGCAACGATTGCCTCGGCAGGCGCTTTGGCAGGACGTGGGGTGTTTTGAGAAGGAGCAGGAGCCGGATCAGGCTTGCCGCCACGAGACTCCGCAGTCTGAAGCAAACCAGCCCACTTGGGGTCCGGCGGGCCATCGGGGATCACCGTGCCACCTGCTTTTTTAGCACCGCCGCCAGTAGGAACACCCTCGGCAGCCGCTTCTTCTTGACCAGCCCAGGGCTCTGGACCTTCCACATCAACGGTTTCAAAATGAATCACATCCACCGGGCAACCGTCGGCAGCGTCGATAATGGTCGGCGTTAATGGCTTGGTAAAATCGGGAGATTGAGCCGAGGGGCGAATGATGCAACTGTCTTCGAGAACCTCAAATACGGTGGGAGATTCTGTTTCACAGGCATCACAGACGATACAGCCGTCTTCAATCCAAACTTTTGTAATTTCCTGATGCGTTTGACCCATGGCGGTTTCCTTAACGAACTTCACAGCCCTGTCGGAGCGGCTGTGCTTGTATGTTGGCGAATCAATTGCGTTGCAGCTTTTCGGATCACCCGATTGGAATCCTTTTCAGCCAACAACTTTATTTTAGCCCAAACCCGCTCATCCTGCATATCGACCGATGCAGTGAGAGTTGAGAGAATAATTCGGTCCTGTCCAGCAGGAGACATCATGCGCTGAGCGGCAGGCCCCTGCTGCGCCATCGGCAACAGAGCTAGGGCTTCACGGTCGAGCAACACTTCAGCCACAATCTGGCTTCCCAAGGAGTCATTAAGTCTAGCCAACGCCACGGCCGTATTCCAGCCAAGTTCACGCCAACCTGTACCCGTCCGTCCCAAAGCATCCTGTAACGCAGCAATCATGACCGCATCGCCAGATTGAGCCAACTCCCCAATCGCGACCGCAGCCTCCGTTGCGACCAACGGGTCTTCGTCCCCAAGAGCCACAGCCAATTGAGGCAACGCGACTGCTGCTTCGGTTTTATCAGGCCAACTGAGCAAGCCGCCAATCGCAGCCTGACGCACCGTTTTGTGTTTGGAGCCCAATCCGATCAAGATCGGTTCAAAACCACATTCCTGACCCAATTGTCCCAAGGCCAGCAAAAGATACGCTTGAAGCATATCCTCTTCATCGCCCACATAGTGATCTAAAATTTCAGCCAAAGCTTCACTGACCCGCAAACGCTCTGCGGGGTCTTTCATGTCTGGGATCAAGGTCGCGATGTTGTAAGCTGCTAGGCCTCGGTCTTTATACCGTGGGTCTTGCATGTTGAACGCCATGCGTCCTGCGCCGCTGTTTTGGCGCAATTTCATGAGATAAGCGTCGATACTGGTCTGCGCCCCAGCGAGCATGCCAAACATAATCGCCATGCCGATGCAAAAGATCACAATGAGGGCTGGGATGACGACCAATTGCGCCATCTGCTTACCGAATTTCGGCGGCGGCGGCAGGTCCACAGAGCCAGACGACTCGCCGGGCATGGCAAGCCCCTTGGCATCCTCAGAGGGGGGTGTTTGTTCACTCATTGCGCCCTATAGTAGACTTCCCCACTCGAATCGCAAACCCCCTGCTACGTTGAATCTGGTAAGCTCTGAAAAAATCGAACGCTCGACCATGCAGCCCTTGAGAAAAAAATATCTGTTTCAGATGACTTTCTCTTGCTGATAACAGACAACTGATGGCTGACAGCTTGAAAAAGGACCGTTTTCTCATGACATTTCCTGTGGTATCTGAACATCTCAATGCGGCTGTGACTGCCTTGCTGGACCTCCAACAACCAGACGGCTATTGGTGTGCTGAACTTGAGGGCGATTCAATCCTCGAAAGTGAATACATCCTGCTCAAATGGATCATCGATCAGGAAAACGACCCCAGACTCCCCCAAATTGCCAACTACCTCCGCAAACTCCAAACTCAAGATGGGTCCTGGGTCCAATACCCCGGCGGCAAGATCGACCTCAGCGCCACCGTCAAAGCCTACTTCGCCCTCAAACTCATCGGCGATGACCCACAATCTTCCCACATGGTCAAGGCCAAAGAACAAATCATCGCCCATGGCGGTGCTGAACTGTGCAACAGCTTTACCAATTTCTACCTCGCTGCCCTAGGTCAAATTGACTACAACGCAGTTCCCTCGATTCCGCCTGAAATTATCTTTTTGCCTCGCTGGTTTTATTTTAATCTCAGCAAGGTCAGTGCTTGGTCTAGGACCATGATCACGCCGTTGAGCATTGTGACGACCCACCGTCCGCTGCGGAAAATTCCAAAGAATCTGGGCATCGACGAACTGTACATCGACCATTCCCGTCGTCACAAGCTCATCCCCACAGGCAATACACATCGCACTTGGACCACGTTTTTTTATTCGCTGGACCGTTTACTCAAACTGGTCCATAAGTTGGGCATGACCCCGCTTCGTCGTCGGGCGTTGGATCGCATTGAGCAATGGCTCTTAGATCACACTGAAGATTCCGATGGCGTGGGCGCGATCTTTCCGCCGATGGTTTATATTCTCATCGCACTGCGAGCCAGAGGGTACGCCGACGACCATCCCAAAATTCTCGAAGCCCACAAACATCTCGATGACCTTCTCATTCATGACGACGAAAATCAGGAGATTCGCATTCAGCCTTGCTTTAGTCCGATCTGGGATACAGGCATTGCAGCGTACGCTTTGACCGAAATTGATTTTAAGCAAGGTCAAGATGCTGCTGACCGATGTGCGAGTTGGCTGCTTCAAAAAGAATGCCGCAAAGTGGGCGACTGGATGGATAATGTTAAACAGCCCGTTGAGCCAGCGGGCTGGTACTTTGAATACAACAACGCTTTTTACCCCGACGTGGACGACACCGCCATGGTCGCCATGGCCCTCAAACGCATCGGCGGCGACGAAGCTCTTGCCGCGGCAGAACGTGGCACGCAATGGGTCTTGGCCATGCAAAATGACGACGGCGGATGGGCTGCCTTTGACCGCACCGTCGAACGGCCGATTCTCGAACACATCCCCTTTGCCGACCACAACGCCATTCAAGACCCCTCCTGTCCGGACATTGTCGGCCGCACGCTCGAATGCCTAGGACACATGGGCTATCGAGCCGATCACCCTGCCGTGATCCGAGCCATTGAATTCATTCGCTCTCGTCAAGAACCTCAAGGAAGCTGGTTCGGCCGTTGGGGCGTGAACTATGTCTATGGCACATGGCAAGTCCTCGCTGGCCTGGAAGCAGTGCAATGTGACATGCAGCAAGACTGGATCAAAAAATCCGCTCAATGGCTCAAACAAGTCCAACAAGCCGATGGCTCCTTCGGCGAATCCTGTGACACCTACGAAGACATCACTCTCATGGGAACAGGCGAACCCACCGCCAGCCAAACCGCATGGGGAACCATGGGCATGATGAGCGTCTTTGGCCCCGATGACCCAGCCGTCAAGCGAGGCATCGCCTGGCTATGCGAAAAACAATTAACCGAGGACCACCCCACCAGCGGCGACGCGGCAGGCTCTTGGCACGAACCCCAATTCACAGGCACCGGTTTCCCCAAAGTTTTCTATCTACGCTACCACCTCTACCGACTCTACTTCCCAGTGATGTGTCTGGGACGATGGATGAGAAAAACCTCAGAAGCAACCTGCAAAAAACCGGTGGTTCAACCTTCTAACGCAACCAGTGCTTCATGAATATCGAAAACTTCTTCGTACAACGCGCGGCCGACGATCGCGCCTTGCAAGGGTAACTTTCGTAAATCTCGAAGATGCTCCAGCGTCCCCACGCCACCAGAAGCAACGACGGGAACTTTGGTTGCCAAGGCAAGCTCATGGGTCGACTCGGCATTGGGGCCTTGAAGCGTTCCGTCGGTAGCGATGTCGGTGAAGACGATGGCAGCCAAGGGCCAGTCACTGACCTTCTGAGCAATTTCAAGAGCCGTGGTTTCGGTGGTTTGGAGCCAACCGTTCACCGCGAGCTTGCCTTTACGGGCATCGAGTCCAAGTACCACACGATGGTGATAAGCAGGATTGTCCATCAAGCCTTCAAACCATTCCCATTGCTGTAATGCTGCCGTGCCTAGGATCACCCGTTCGACACCTGCTTCGAGGAGTTGGTCGATGGTTTCGGTGGTGCGAATGCCGCCGCCGACTTCGACCTTGAGCTTGGTATTTTGGCAAATGGATCGAATCTGCTCCAAATGGATCATTTCGCCACTTTTAGCGCCATCAAGGTCCACCACGTGTAGCCAGGTTGAACCGGCATCTTCGAAGACCTTGGCCTGAGCGAGCGGATCTTGGCCATAGGTGGTCTGCTGGTCGTAGTCGCCTTTCATCAGACGAACCACCTGGCCACCACGTAAATCAATTGCAGGAAACAAATACATGTCAAAAAGCCTTTTTAAAAGTTATCAGCTATCAGCTATCAGTAAGAGAAGATATTAGAATGGAAGCCGAAGATAGGGAAGTTTCAGAAGAAAATGCCCCTTTTACTTTGGAACGACAAGCATGCTCTTTCTGACTCCCCTCTTACTGATAGCTGATAGCTGACAACTGATAGCTCCCAATTCGTACCGCACCGATTTGCAAAAATTCGACAAAAAGGTATCCTTCTGCGCTATGAGCAATCCCAGAGAAATTAACGTCGCTATTCTCGGCGGTGGTATGTTCTTTCAGGACATCATTGGCCAGTCCTTTAAGGACTTTGCCAAGGGTGGTATTAGCGGCGCTCTGACGAGTATTGGCATGAGCCACTTGGCCCCGGCAGTCGCTGATGTCAAAATCAATGTGGTTGCCATCGGAACCCACAGCCAAAAGTCCGGAACCGCAGGCAAACTCGTCCAATGGTTCAAACAAGACTTCCCCGATAGCAACATTCAAGCACGCTACGGCGACACCGTCTGGAAAGACATTTTCGCCCAAGACAAACCCGATGTGCTGTTCGTGGCCACGCCTGACCATCTGCACCATCAGCCAATTCTCGACGCACTCGATGCTGGCTGTGATGTCATCACTGAAAAACCGCTTTGCTTGACCACCGATCAAGCCGATGCCATCATCGCCAAAGCTCAAGAAAAACAACTCATTGTCTCCGTGGACATGCACAAGCGATACGACCCGTTCGTGCGAGAAATGCTCACCAACGCAGAAGCGAAATACGGCCCCATCAATCGCATCCGAGCCGTCCTCGAAGAACCCCTCCAAGTCAGCACCGAAGTCTTTGCCTGGGCTGAAAAATCCAACCCCTTCGCCTACGTCGGCTGTCATTGGCTTGATGTCGTGCATCACTATCTCAAAGTCAAACCGCTGGCGGTCTATGCCACCGGACAAAAAAACCTCTTGGCCAACTGGGACAAACACCACCTGGAAATTGCCAAGCGAAAGAACCTCGACCCCACGACCTTCAAACGTCAACATGCCATCCAAACATGGGACAGTCTAGATGTGGCGGTGACCTACGACCATGGCATGCGTGGTGATTACAATAACAATTGGATCAACCCCCAGGAATTTGAAGGGGCGGTCAACCAAGAAATCGAAGTGTACGGCATCTACGGACGAGGGATGGTCGATCAACAAGACCGAGGCTTCCGCGAAACCGTCACCGGCGACGGCTCACGCACACGCAACCCAACCTTCGGCGGACGCGTGCAACACCAAGGCGGCAATCTTGAACTCTTCGGCTACGGAAAAGCCTCCATCGTCTCAGGCTTACTGGCGGTCATCCGCAGACGTATCCTTGGCGAATCCTATGACAGCCTAAACGAAACTTATCCAACGGCTGCAAGCCAACGTGACGTGGTACGAATCATTGAAGCAGCGGGCATTGTCGCGGAGAAAAACTTCCAGGCCATGCAAAACGGGCAAGGCGCTCCCGTCAGTGCCAACCCCACCGGCAACAACATCGAAATCATCGAACCCTACCCCCCCCCCCCCGGAACCCCCGGAAGTTTCCCCCTGTAAAACATATCTGTGTCGAGGGTTTTTTAGAACATCAATTCAATCGCCACAAAAAAAAACACGAAAAACAAAGTTCTGTTTTTGCGCCTTTTTGTGTTTTTTGTGGCTATTTCTTCCCTTCCCTCCTATTCCCATGCAAATCAATTAATCACAGGTGCGTTCGCTTTGATTGCCATCCCACGGCCGAACCGTAGGATCATGGGGACTCTCCACATGCTGGCGTACCAGTTTCAAATAATGCCTAGGCAATTTCAAGAGATAGGATTTTTCCTGATCGGTTGTTTGACGCACGATCTTGCCAGGCACGCCCATCACCACGCTATCATCAGGCACCACCATCCCCGGCGGAACAACCGCCCCTGCAGCAATCAAACATCGCTTGCCCACACGTGAACCGCCCAGTAACGTCGCACTCATGCCAATCAAAGACCCATCGCCCACTTCAATCCCATGCAAAATCGCGCTATGGCCAATCGTTACATCACTTCCAATGGTATTGGCCACGGTATGGTCACAATGAATCACCGCATTGTCCTGCACATTGGTACAAGAACCGATGCTGATCGGCGCGACATCCCCACGGACAGAAGCGCCGTACCAGATGTTCACATTTTCGCCCAGCGTTAATTCGCCCAGTACGGTTGCTGTGTTGGCAATGTACACGTCTTGGATTTTTTCAAAGCTCATGTCTGTATTATTCAAATTGACAGGCCATTTGTCGAAGCTATGATTCTCCATCATGCGGTCAAGACGATTTCGCATCGCGTTTTTGCTGTTTTTGGGACTCTGGTTCGGCATCGTCGTTCCCGGTCACCAACGAGGGCAACTCACGCTCCCAGGGACTTCTGCGAACCTGGCCTATGGCAAAGCAGCCATTTCCAATGCATCCTGTTGCCCCGCGAATTTTGGAAATTCTTCTAAGGCGACTGCTGGGGATAATGCTGGGGAAACTTCCGGGGGAAAGCCCACACGGGCCGACCAACAACGCTGCGCGATGTGTCAATACATGGCCACGCTCCTTCCCCCTCCACCGGTCTTGTTCGTCCCCACCTATCAGCGTTTGAAAATTCAACGCCAATACATTGAACAAAACCTTTGCCCCGTGGGTTTGGCCATTGGCTCAGTCCCAGGCCGTTCCCCTCCCCACGCCTAAAACCTTTCTACGCCCATACCATTGATTCGCTTGGCCTAAATGAAGTCTGGCCTGCGCGCAAACCGCAAGGCTACCGCTCTCATCATCGGTCCACGCGAACGAACTGGGTATGACACATCAATCCACAGGCCACACGGCCACGCCTGCTTGAACCTGCGTTTATCACGCATTGTCATCTCTCTACATTCAAAGCCAAGAGACCTCCTGCGTCTCTTGAACATCGATCCTCTAAGGACTTTTATCTATGAAACCGCCCGCAACACAGCCTAAAACATCGGCTTTTACCCTCATTGAACTTCTGGTGGTCATTTCAATCATCGCTCTTTTGATCGGAATCCTTCTCCCAGCACTGGCAAAGGCCCGCAAAAGCGCCCAAGCCTCCCAGTGTCTCTCTAGCTCCCGACAGCACGGCACTGGCATGATCAGCTATGCCACCGACAACAAAGAAGCGGTTTACCCCACCTCTGCTATGAGTGGTGGAACCCCTTGGATCACCGTACTCAGTAACCAAAACTACATTGACGCCACCAGCGGCATCCATCGCTGCCCCACCGACCCATCCACCGATTGGGCCACTCCAAACCGTGTGACGTCTTATGCCATCAACGGCTACCTTGCCCCCAATCACAATCCCTACCGAGGCATTCGCATGGAAGATATCACTCAGGCCAGTGACAAAATCCTCGTCGCGGAAACCGCAGACAATCACAATAGAGATCATGTGATGCCGATGTACTGGGGAACTGACGCAGCAATCCACAATGACATGATGGCCACCATGGCCCGCATGGTCGAACTGGACATGATGAGCAAGACACCCAAGAGCATTGCCCGCAATCGTCACAGTAATGGTGCGAACTATGCCTTTGCCGACGGACATGGCGCACAGCATCATTTTATTGACACTTGGGACGACACCAACACCAGCAGCAACCGAATCATCGACTGGTATGATCCAAAGTTTTAATCAATCAAGAATGAGGGTCGCTTCTGTTGATGTCTAAAACATTAACAGAAGCGGCCAGTCATGGCGTATGTTCGATCTGACATTTCGGCGTGGCGGCACGCTTGAGCAATTCAAGATGTTGTTCGACGAGTAGGTCGTCAATGTTTTCCGCTAAGCCGTAGCCGTTGTAGCCTCGTTGCATCCAGACTTCGTAACCTTCGCGGTGAGAGGCTTCTCGGGTGGTGAAGTAACCGAAGTATCCATTGGAAACGCTGGTGCACAAGGTGTATGCGAAGGGGCTGT
Source organism: Planctomycetota bacterium (assembly GCA_024279865.1). GTDB lineage: Bacteria > Planctomycetota > Phycisphaerae > Phycisphaerales > Phycisphaeraceae > JAJRRC01. Next base: position 38,697 of record JAJRRC010000063.1, read on the forward strand.
ATTTTCTGAGCCTCAAGGAGATATCCGAAAACACTTCGCCAGGGAATGGGATAAGGACCAGAGGACCGAGGCGTAGAATGGTCTGCTTATATTCTTTGCCTTCGACAGGTGTGGATTCATAAGCATCGACGACTTTACGCCACTTGACGTAGTCATAGGTCAGAGCTCCAAAGCCTTCCTTGGCATGTTCAAATTCTTTGAGCTTGGCTTGAGCTTCTTGAAGCGGAGGCAGTGGTGCGTATTTAAACAAGATGTCTTGGGTGGTTAAGCCCAGCTCGATATGTTTATGCCAAAACTTGATATCGATGTAGGTTTGCAACGCATCGGTGGCTGCTCGATAGCCGACTTCTCGAATGGCATGAAGGCCCATGCCACCGCCGGCAGAAAATGCGTTTTTATTTTTGTTTAACCCGTTAGATCGAGGTCCCACATCGCCGAGACTTCCATTGACAAAGACAACGGGAACCCCGGTTTGATCTTCGACTCGGTCGATCATGATGCCGGGCCAGTCACGGGTCACGGTTCGGTTGGAGCTATAAGCCGTTGGATGAGCGCCGTAGTGGATGAGCGTGGCAACGGGTCCATGCTGAGATTCAAACCGCACCACGGTCATGGTGGGGTCGTAAGGTCCAAGTGGATTGCCATCAAAAGAGGTCTTGTTATTTGGAGAAACAGATCGACGGTTTACGCCTGTTTTACTTTGAATGGTTCCGATGCCCATTTTCACAGGCTGCAAATTTCTTTCTGCCAGCACAACCGATTCAACGATATGCGGAGTCACGTCTTGAATGTATTGGGCTTCGCGTTTTCCCCAGCCTGGGATTTCGATTGTATTGGCGGTGGAATGGGAATGGCTCGTGGTAATGATAATATGTTCGGATGGAATACCTGTTTTTTCGGTAATTTTTTTACGAATGGAGAAAACTTCTTCTTCCATAATACCAACCCAGTCAAGGTTGATGAGGGCGGTTTTGATATTGCCTTGCAAAAAAACAAGCGTGGTAGCTGCAAGGCGATCTAAGATTTCCTCGGCAGGACGTTCTTCAATGCCATAGCCACCTAGACGAACACCCAGATCAGGCGTGACATCTGTTCGCCCTACGCCAACACTTAATTTTTCTGTCATTGTTTTTCTTTTCAAAAATGTACACGAATTCCAATTTTCAATGAAACATATTTAAGAAGCTATTATAGGAATAAATTTGATTGCGGACAGATTAAGTTAAGACAAGTATTTGTTTGCAGATTCAACGTTGTCTCCATAGCATCACTGGCGTGAGAGCCTTTTACCTCAAGGAACCAAAATGAATACCATTGAAGCCATTCAAGCCCGCCGTTCTGTGAAGCACTTTGATCCTTTTCATCTCATGACCGAAGCCCAGGAAAAAGAGCTTCTCTCTTTGGCGATGCTTTCGCCGACGGCGTTTAACATTCAACACTGGAAATTCGTGGTCATCAAAGATGTTGAACTTCGTAAGCAGATCAAGGCTGCTGCTTGGAATCAAGATCAAGTCACCGACAGTTCATTGTTTATTGTGGTTTGTGCGGACCTCAAAGCTTGGGAGAAAAACCCATCTCGTTATTGGGTCAACGCACCAAAGGAAGTGGGAGAATTTATGGTTCCCGCGATTGATGGTTATTATCGTGGCAATGACCGGGCCCAACGTGATGAGGCCATGCGTTCTTGTGGCATTGCCGCTCAAACACTGATGCTTGCCACCAAAGCAATGGGCTACGATTCCTGCCCCATGGATGGATTTGATTTTGAAAAGGTCGGCAAATTAATCAACTTGCCCGACGATCATCTCATTGCGTTGTGCGTTGCCATTGGCAAAGCAGTCGAGCCTGCTCGACCCCGGGGAGGCCAGCTTGAGATGGATGAAGTAATTCTCACGGATCGGTTTTAACGCAACACCACCTGGGACAGGCATAATCCGACTTCAGAAGACTTCTCGGTTTATAACCTGCGTGTTTGGGGGGCATCCAGTGCTATCAGTGCGATGCCATTAAAGACAATCCCTCTGTTGTCAGGTGGATTTAATTTCGAAGCATCACACAGGGAGTTGCGATTCTGAATTAAATCCATCGGCATAAAAAAAACAGCCCCCCACAACTTGCGTCGTGGGGGGCTGACTATTTTTGATTATCAGATCAGTTTTACTTAGCAGCTTCGAGTCGCTGTTTCAGTGCATTGAGCTGATCGTTGAGTGCTTGTGGCAAACGGTCGCCGAACTTGGCGAAGTGAGCCTTGGCACTGTCGATAAAGGCAAGCCATTCATCGTTCTTGACTGCCAACAGTTCTTGGATATCTTCGGCTGAGATGTCCAAGCCAGAGAGGTCCAAAGATTCTTCGGTAGGCAAGTGGCCGATGGCAGTTTCGACGGCACCAGCGGTACCTTCGCAACGTTCGACGACCCACTTGAGGATGCGGCCATTTTCGCCAAAGCCAGGCCAGAGCCATTTGCCTTCAGCGTTCTTGCGGAACCAGTTAACGTAGAAGACTTTGGGCATGTTGCTTCCGCCCTTGGCACCCATTTCGAGCCAGTGGGTGAAATAGTCGCCCATGTGGTAGCCGCAGAACGGCAACATGGCCATGGGGTCAAATCGCAATTCGCCGAGTCCACCAGCAGCAGCAGCGGTTTTTTCGCTGGCCATGGCAGCACCGAGGAAGGTACCATGTTCCCAATCGAAGGCTTCGAGAGCCAAGGGCTGGGTGGAGGCGCGACGACCGCCGAAGAGGATGGCATCAATGGCGACGCCAGCAGGGTCTTCCCAGCTATCGGCAATCACAGGACACTGGTGAGCTGGTGCGGTGAAACGAGCGTTGGGGTGAGCAGCGTTGCGGCCGCAACCGGGGGTCCAGTCCTTGCCTTGCCAATCGATCAGATGATCGGGGGTTGGGCCGTCGATATCTTCCCACCAGATGTCACCGTCGTCGGTAAGAGCAACGTTGGTGAAGATGCCGTTTTCCTTGATGGAGTTCATGGCATGTGGGTTGGTCGCCAAGCTGGTACCAGGAGCCACGCCGAAGAAGCCAGCTTCAGGGTTGATGGCGTTAAGTTTGCCATCTTCGCCGAATTTCATCCATGCAATGTCGTCGCCGACGCATTCGACTTTCCAGCCGGGGATGGTTGGCTGCATCATAGCCAAGTTGGTTTTGCCACAGGCTGAAGGGAATGCCGCGGCAACATGCTTGACGACACCTTCAGGGTTGGTGATTTTGAGGATGAGCATATGCTCAGCCATCCAGCCTTCTTCGCGGGCCATGGTCGAAGCAATACGCAGTGCGAAGCATTTTTTGCCGAGCAAAGCGTTGCCGCCGTAGCCTGAACCGTAGGACCAGATTTCACGGGTTTCGGGGTAATGGGTGATGTATTTGTTGTCACCATCGCAAGGCCACGCCACGTCGTCACGGCTATTGCCATCTTTGTCCACGAGTGGGTAACCCACAGAGTGGACACATTTCACAAATTCACCTTCGCTGCCGAGCACATCAAGCACGCCAGAACCCACGCGGGTCATCAGGTGCATGTTGGCGACCACGTAAGGGCTATCGGAAATTTCCACGCCGATGTGAGCAATGGGTGAACCGACAGGACCCATGCTAAATGGGATGACATAGAGGGTGCGACCCTGCATGCAGCCATCGTAGAAGCCCTTGAGGGTTTCTTTCATTTCAGCTGCATTCGCCCAGTTGTTCGTTGGGCCAGCATCTTCTTCTTTTTCGCAGCAGATGTAGGTGCGGTCTTCCACACGGGCCACGTCTGCTGGGTCAGAAAGAACCAATACACTGTTGGGGCGTTTTTCTTGGTTGAGCCATTGGGCCGAACCAGAATCAACCATCAGATTCAGCATCTTCTGGTATTCATCCTTAGAACCATCGCACCAATAAATGCTCTCTGGTTTGGTCAAGGAAGCGATTTCCTCCACCCAAGCTAAAAGTTGTTTGTTGGCCGTTGGTGCTTGCACGGTTGTCATAAGTTTTCCTTTGGAAATAGGTTATGTGCAAAAAAGTGTTTGCGATATCCGCAAAATCCCCTCCATGGTAGGGAAAATTTATAAATTTGCAACTATTACCCTTGTTAATTTCCCAGGATTTGATCTAACTCGTCGCCAATGCCCGGACCACCAATGGCTTTAATGCGTCCCTGAGCATCAATTACAGCAACGCGAGGCAAGGTGGCGATGCCCAGCAATTGGGTCAAGCTGAATTGGCCTTCTTCCTGGCGATAGACCGGCCAAGCAATGGCTGGCAAGGACAAGCCCGATTGCCTGGCATGACTGAGATCAACAAGCAAAACCTCTGCTCCCCCCCGGGAAATCCCCCCGCCCCCCCCCCCGGAAGCTTTAGAGAGTGCCCCGGTTTTCCCACCTCCCCCGGTCCCCCCGGTTCTCCCAGCCGTTTCCCATGTCCGCAGTTGCTGCCAAAGATCGTGGTGGGTCGGGCCTTTGGATTGGCTGCCAATGCGTTCGCCAGGCCAAAAGTAAATGACCACGGGGTGCCCACGTTTTTCTCGACTGTCCCAGGTCTGACCATCAGCCAAGACTAATTTCACGTTGAAAGTTCTGCCTAGCAATTGACAATAATTAAAGTCTTTCAATGCTGCGTTTTGAGGATCACGCTTGCGCATCTGACCCACGAGCTTACAAACTTTTTGGCTCATCCCCCGTTGATCCCATAGCGACAACAAAGAGAGTCTCACCTGATCCACCAAACGCATCGCCACCGGGTCAAACGGCTCGCCATAGCGGGTTTGCTCTTGAATAAACCGTTCGAGGCGATCAATGCTGGCACGCTGGCCTGCATGGAGATCCTTAGAAAGACGGCGAATCTCGGCCATGTCGGTTAACAAATGCCAATACGCGCCGGTGCTTTGACTGGCCTGATCGCTGTTTTGTCGGAGCATCCACGCTTCGGTGCGAATGATGCTGATCCATTTGGCCATCTCTCGCAGTCGGCCATGAACCCGGGCATCGACCGCCAAAGCATGGCAAGCCTCCATGCGAATGCCTGAAGCGCGAAGTGATCGGGTGGTATGAGCCTGTAGCGTGTCCCCCGAGGATAGCTGCGTCTGTAATTGATTCAGTTGCTCGCGGGCTTGGGGAGCATTGATGGTTTGAAGGGATTGCTCTGCTTGCTCTACCTGCTGACGCAAGTGATCTAGCGAGCTGGGTTTGGCCCACAACACACTGGCCCAATGGCAGCAAAGGAGTAACGCAAACACGGTCATACATCGTCGGCACAATACCATCGGCATTATTCTACCATCTGTTTTGGTTTCTTTGGGCAACAACGCTTTTATCCAAACGCCTGCAAACACCGAACCGAATCAGCCAATAACACCGAACTCCAATCCGCCAACCCATAGGCCTGACAATCATGGATCTGCTGTTCACCAAAACTTCGGGTTTTTTGCGACCATAAAAAGCCAAACAAACCCCAAGGCTCACTGGTGTAATGGTCCGGCTGGGTGTGATACAAATGGTACAAAGCAATCTCCTCCACACGAACCGACCATGCTGCGTTCTTGCGAAGCAACGCGGCATTGGCCAACGCGTGAAGCCCGACCAATTCACGATAGGTCCAAGCATCAATGGATTCATCTTTTGCCTGTTTGATAAGAGCCCCTTCGTCTGCGGGACTGCTCACTATTTGGTGAATCACGCAGTCGGCCACTTCAATATCCGCGTCACGCTGTTGAAGTACCGCAGCCTCACCCAAGCACAAGGCCTGCCAAAGGACCACTTCTGTTTGATCTTGTGGCGGCGGCTCTTGGACAAAGTCGTCTACCTCCCGGAGCTGATTGACGATTCCCATTAACTGTTCTTCGCAGATTGACCAGATCGCAGGAGGCAACGTTTCAAAATGGGTCGCAAACGCAGCAAGGTACACATGTCCTCGGAACCATTGGAACTGTTTTTGAAAGCTCCCAGGCACGTTCGACAAAGAAGTGATCTCTTGTCCCAACGCCAATTGTTTCATTCCTTGGGCAAGGTCCTCGTACGCAGTGGGGTCATCGTGAACCATCAGTTTTGCGACCTTTAAAAAGTCTGCCGGGACCCCCGAAGACGACTCTTTAAAAACCAGCGGGCTGACAAGCTGGGCATAATCGTTAAAATCTCTATTCTTCATAAGACTATTATATTCTTCAAGAAAGCTCTCGCCATGGCCAAGTGGACCCAAGTTACCACAGAACAGCAACTCACAGAGAATTCCACGCAATCGGTCATCGCCAAGGGGCAGCCTTTGGTTCTCTGTAAATCAGGTGATCAGATTTATGCGTTTGACAATGCGTGCCCTCACGCGGGCTTGCCGTTGGGCGATGGCGCTTTTTGTGGCGAAACAATTATCTGTCCTTTTCACGGCTACACCTATGACGTTAAGACAGGCAAAAATACCGATTTCCCGGATGATGCAGCAGTGCAAACCTATCCGACACGTTGCGTAGACGGCCAAGTCCAAGTGGACATGCAAGCACCCATCGCCCTGCCTGACAGTCAAAACAGTTGAGTTTTTGAATCGTAGCCAAACATTTTACCACCGTGGGACTTTTATCCATGCTCAAACCTGTTTTACAACACCTTCAGACCCAAGCCGACGCAAGCGTTCAACGGCTATGCGATTTTTTACGCATCCCAAGCGTCAGCACCGACTCAGCCTATGCAGAACATGTGCAAGAAGCAGCCCAATGGGTCCGCGAACGGTTAACCCAAGCAGGTCTGCAAACCTCCTTGCAAGCAAGTACCACCCATCCCATCGTCATGGCGCACAATGCAGACGACCCAGACCTTCTGCCCAATGCCCCGCATATCCTGCTTTACGGCCACTATGATGTCCAACCCCCTGACCCTCTCGAACTATGGGAAACCCCGCCGTTTGAACCCACCATCCGCAGCGATGCTATCTACGCACGCGGAGCCAGTGACGACAAAGGACAAGTCTGCTGCATGCTCGAAGCACTCGCAGCATGGAAACAAGTTCATGGCCACATCCCCATCCGCGTCACCGTCCTCATCGAAGGCGAAGAAGAATGCGGCAGCGGTGCCCTGCACCAATTTGTCCATGAACATCAAGAAGATCTCAAAGCAGATGTCGTCATCATCAGCGATACCACCATGTGGGACAAAAATACCATCGGCATTACCTACGGCCTACGTGGTTTGCTCTACTATGACCTCAAGCTTCACGGCCCAAGCCGCGACCTGCACAGTGGAATGTATGGCGGCGTGCTGGCCAACCCTTGCAATGAATTAACGGCCGTCCTAGGCAAACTCTTTGATGACCAACACCGTATCACCATCCCCGGTTTTTATGAGGATGTCCTGGACCTCACCGATGCTGAACGCGAGCAATGGGAAGAACTTAATTTTGATGCCAAGGAACATTGCCTCAAACCCGTGGGCGTGGAACAACCCCACGGAGAAGCCGGCTTCACCACACTCCAACGCAAGTGGGCCCGCCCCGCTTGTGACATCAACGGCCTCTACGGCGGCTATGGCGGAAAAGGCGCTAAAACCGTCATCCCCAGCTTCGCAGGCGCCAAAGTCAGCTTTCGACTCGCAGCCAACCAAAACCCCAAAACCATTGCCAAAGCCTTTGAAGATTGGCTCGATTCACACGATGTTCACGGCTGCCGCTGGGAACGAACCCATCTGGGTGATGCCACGCCCGTGGTGGTTTCGCAAGACTCTCCTTTTATGACCGCTGCTTCTAAAGCCATTGAAGATGCCAGCGGAAAATTGCCTGTGCTGGTGCGTGAAGGCGCGACGATCCCCGTCGTCGGTCAGTTCAAGCAAGACCTGGGGATTGATAGTTTGCTCATCGGGTTTGGGCTCGTGGATGATTCGATTCATTCACCCAATGAGAAGTTTGATTTGAAGTGTTTTCATCTGGGTTGCCGCACGCATGCCGCGTTGATCGCGCAGCTAGCGGAGATGGCTCAACCCAGTGCGGTTTCATCTGAGTAAAAAAAACACGTAAAACTAGCCGCACGCACACTGCGCCTCCGGGGGCGCGTCGCGTGAATAACACTAGCTCTAAGTATTAAACAAGAAGTTACACACATCACCATCTTGCATGACATACTCTTTGCCTTCGGTGCGTAATTTTCCAGCTGACCGGATAGCAACTTCGGTTTTGTGTTCTTGCAGATCGCTGATGGAATAAACTTCTGCACGAATGAACCCCCGTTCGAAATCGGTATGAATCACGCCCGCAGCCTGTGGGCCAGTCGCGCCGATGGGAATGGTCCAGGCACGCACTTCTTTGGGACCCGCGGTGAAATAACTTTGCAAGCCCAACAATCTGTAGGCTGCATGTGCCAATGAATTCAACGCAGGCTCGGTCAAGTCCATGCTTTGCAGCAATTCGAGTTGGTCTTCATGATCCAGCTCGGCCAATTCTGATTCGAGCTTGGCACAAACGGGAACCACTTCGCCGCCTTCAGCCTTGGCTCGATCACGCACTTGTTGGACCAAAGGTCCTTCACCATGAACATTATCTTCATCCACATTGGCAATGTACAGCACCTGCTTGGCGGTAATAAAGCCATAGCTTTTGACCATTTTGGCTTCTTCGGGAGACAAATCCATGCCTCGGATGGGTTGCCCTTCACCAAGCCATACAATGATTCGAGCGAGCAGTTCAGCGAGTACCTTGGCTTCTTTGTCACCGGAGCGGGCGGTTCGTTGGGCTTTGGTCACGCCACTTTCAGCCGAGGCCAAGTCTGCAAAGATCAGTTCCGTGTCAATGGTTTCAATATCTCGAATCGGGTCCACATTGCCATCGACGTGTGAAATATCACTATCTTCAAAGCAGCGGACCACGTGCATGAGGGCATCGACGTTACGGATATGGGAGAGGAATTTGTTGCCTAGCCCTTCACCCTGACTCGCGCCTTTGACCAAACCGGCAATGTCCACCATACGAAGAACAGCAGGGATCACTTTTTCGGTATTGATAAATTCTTGAATGACTTCGAGCCTTGCATCAGGCACCGCCACCACGCCCACATTGGGTTCAATCGTGCAAAACGGGTAATTTTCACTGGGAATCCCTGCGGCGGTCAAGGCATTGAACAGCGTACTTTTTCCGACATTGGGCAATCCAACGATGCCTGCTTCCATGGTCGTATCACTTTCTATTGAGCAATTGAACGCAGCAGTGTAATGGATCGGCGCAAAAGAGGAAATCACAGAAGTTCCAAAGACCCCAGTCAGCCATCGCGCTAAGCGGACTGCCAGGGCTCTCTAAGACCCCCAATGCTGTGAGGCGTTCGCCAAAGGAGGCGATTGGGGGTAAAATAGATGTTTTGCCACATGTATAGCCTGATGCCGAAAGGTTGCCCTCTTCGATGAGCGATAATTCCAAAACACCCCCGGAAAACACCCCGGAAAACACTGCTGAAGAAGCCACGGACCGACCTGCTGTGGGTCGCATTATTGATCAACCCATTGACCGTGAGTTGGCCGAGAGCTATCTCACCTATGCGATGAGCACCATTGTCGACCGGGCTTTGCCTGATGTGCGCGATGGTTTAAAGCCTTCTCAACGCCGCATTCTTGTGGCCATGAATGACATGAGTCTCACTCCTGGCCGCAAGCACTCTAAGTGTGCCGGTATCGTCGGTGAGACGATGAAAAAGTATCACCCCCATGGTGATAGCGTGATTTATCCAACCTTGGTCCACATGGCTCAAGATTGGAAGATGAATGCTCTGCTTGTGGACAAGCAGGGGAACTTTGGTTCGATTGACCCCGATCCACCGGCTGCCATGCGTTACACCGAAGCCCGGATGCACCAGCATGCCATGGAAATGCTTGAAGACCTCAAGCTCGACACGGTCGATTGGCAATCCAACTTCGACGAAACCACCCTTGAGCCCAAGGTTTTGCCTGGCAAATTGCCCAACCTTTTGGTCAATGGTTCAACCGGTATTGCCGTGGGCATGGCCTGCTCGATGCCGCCTCACAACCTTGGTGAAATTTGCGACGCCATTTTGGCGATGTTGGACAACCCTGATTTAACGTTGGTGGATTTGCTTCAGATTATCCCGGGGCCTGACTTCCCCACCGGCGGCATCATCTGTGGCAAAAGTGGTTCAGCCCAAGCCTACAGCACCGGCCGCGGCCGCATCGTCGTGCGAGGCAAGGTTTCTCACGAGCAGACCAAGGCCGGCCGCAACAAAATCGTCATTACCGAAATCCCCTTCCACGTTGCCAAAAACGACAGCATCATCGCCAAAATTGTCGATTCTCGGAAAAACGACCGACTCACCGATATTGCCAATATCACCGATGAATCGTCCAACCGCGTGGGCATGCGGGTCGTCATCGACCTCAAAAAGGGTGCAGATCCCAACGTCGTCGAAAATCAGCTCTACCAACAGACCCCGCTGCAATCGACCTTCAGCATTATCAATATCTCGTTGGTCAAGGGACAGCCCCGTACGCTGACGCTCAAGGAACTGCTTCAGTACTACATTGAGCATCGCTACGAAGTCATCCGCCGACGCACAGCCTTCAAACTTCGCAAGGCCAAGCATGAAGCCCATCGCATCGAAGGACTCATCTATGCGGTCTGCGATATCGACGAAATCATCGCACTGATCCGTTCCTCCCGCACCCGTGATGAAGCCATTGACAAATTAATGGTTCGTGGATTCCAAATTCCCACCGATCATCCCTATGCACCGAAAATCCCACAGCGATTGCTCGATGCCTCCAATGAAAAGCCCATCAAGCTTTCACGCATTCAAGCGGAAGCCATCGGCCGTCTGCAACTGATCCAATTGGTCGGTCTGGAAATCGAAAAGCTCGTTCGCAACTATGCTGAACTCATTATTGAAATCGAAGACTACGAAGATATTCTCGCCAACCGCGAGCGGATTCGACAGATCATCCAAGATGATACCGAAGAACTCAAAACCAAATACGCCAGACCTCGCCGAAGCATCTTCTCAGATGAAGAAGTCGGCAACTTTGACTTGGGCGCACTGACCCCTGAACAACAGGTGGCTGTCACCATCACCCACATGGGCTACGTCAAACGTCTCCCCGTCGAGGAATATCGCACGCAAGGTCGCGGCGGCAAGGGTGTCATCGGTGCCAACATGCACACCGAAGATTTTACCAAACAGGTTTTTGTCTCCTCCACGCATGATGATTTGCTCTGCTTCACCAACACCGGCCGCGTCTTTAAGATCAAGGTCTATGCCATTCCAGAATCTAGCCGCACCAGTCGCGGACGGGCCGTGGTGAACTTGTTGAACCTCAAAGAGGGCGAACGCATCTGCAAATTTATGCCGATTGAAGACTTTGATAATCACCAAACCTGTCTGGTCTTTGCAACGAGACTCGGACGCGTCAAGCGAACATCACTCGCTGAATACCGCAATGTCAATAGCGCAGGCATCATTGCCATCAACCTTCGAGAAGGCGACGAACTCATCAACGTCACCCACACCAACGGCAACGACCATATCCTGCTCGGCACGTCCAAAGGCATGTCCATCCGATTCAATGAAAACGATGCACGCATGATGGGACGCAATGCCTCAGGCGTGAAAGGTATTTCCCTCGCAGCAGATGATTATGTGGTCGATATGGTCGACTGCACCCAAGAAGACCAAAACGAACTGCTCACCATCACCGAAAACGGCTACGGCAAACGTACCGCTCTCCATGAATATCTCGTCCATTCCGAAGACGGTTCAGTCCGCACGCAAGGTCGAGGCGGTAAAGGTCGACGAGACATCGCCACCACCAAGCGCAACGGCCGCGTGGTCGCGACCCTTTCCGTGCTGGACACCGATGACCTGGTCCTTATCAGCGTCGGCGGCATGATCGTGCGAATCGAAGCCAATAGCATCCGCCAAACCGGACGAGGCACCCAAGGCGTACGCGTCATCAACCTCAAAGGGGAAGACCAAGTCGCCAGCATCGCCCGGATCGCAGAATCTGACAGCCCCGAATCAGAGGAAGCTTCAGGCACCCCCGGCACCCCCGGTACCCCCGATGCCCCGGACACCCCCGAGACTACAGAGCAGGTCACGTCTTCGGAGACAAGATCCGATTAATGCCCTTGTATGAAAGCGCCCTTTATGCCCATTGAACAATGGTCTGCTGATATTTGGATTAATCGTGTTCCGGAAAAACCGGGCATGTCTGAGGATCTTGACACGCTCCTCTATGCCATGAAAGAAGCTTCGACAACCCCGCATTTGGTGGTCGATTTGTCCAATGTGCCTCACGTCACCAGTTCCAATTTATCTCAAATGCTACGTTTGCGTAAATTGGCGATTGATAAAGATGTAAAAATGCGAATCGTCGGACCAAGAGATTCTGTCTGGGCGATTTTTCTCACCACAGGCTTGGACAAAGTCTTTGAATTTTCTCCAGACATCAGTGTGGCCCTAGCCGATCTGCAAATTAACACATAACTCAGCAAAGTTGCAACCTGCGGGGCGAGTCAAGAGTAACAACTGTTAACCTAACCTTTTTTTGGAGCTACAAAACATGACTCATTCTTTCCGACTAATGACCTTGATTGCCTGTATGGGCTTTTTCTTTGGAACTCCCCTCGTCTCACATGCCGCAGATGCCAAAGTAGCCACGAAAACTCAACCCAACATCAAAGTAGACAAAAAAGACTGTGACAAAAGTGACAAAGATTGCGATAAGGTCAAAAAAGACTGCGATAAAAGTGGCAAAAACATCGATAAGGCCAAAAAAGCATGTGCCAAAGATTGCGCCAAGCCTTGCTGCAAAGCAGACAAAAAAGACTGTGACAAAAGTGACAAAGATTGCGACAAAAGTGGCAAAAATATCGATAAGGCCAAAAAAGCACGTGACAAAGATTGCGACAAGGCCAAAAAAGATTGCGATAAAAGCGACAAAAACATCGATAAGGCCAAAAAAGCATGTGCCAAAGATTGCACCAAGCCTTGCTGCAAAGCAGACAAAAAAGACTGTGACAAAAGTGACAAAGACTGCGACAAGGCCAAAAAAGACTGCGACAAAAGTGGCAAAAATATCGATAAGGCCAAAAAAGTATATGCCAAAGATTGCGACAAGCCTTGCTGCAAAGCGGTCAAAAAAGATTGTGACAAAAGTGACAAAGACTGTGATAAGCCTTGCGGTAAAAACGGCAAGAAAAAGAGCTGATCTGACCCCACACCGCAATAGTTAATCCCATACCTGGAGTTGAAAAATGACAAATTCCTTTCGTTTAATGCTATGGATGGCCTGCATGGGCTTTTTACTTGGGGCTCCAGCCCAAGGACATGCCCTCGCAGCAGAGGAAACTTCGCCTGCCAAAGAAACGGCTGTCGTCGTAGAAGAAACGACCAAGGAAACCTCTCCCAAAACCACTATTACTCAAGAGCCTGCCGCCACACCCATCACAGAAGAGACTCCCAAAAAAGATGATGTCAAAGAAGTAAAAGAGACCTCTCTACCTGCCACGGATCAAGTCACCTGCGACAAAAACAAAAATTGCACCAAGCCTTGCTGCAAAAAGAACTGTGAAACACGCGATCAGTCTTGTGACAAGCCCTGTGATGAAAAGGACGACTCCAGTGACAAGGTCCAAGCCAAGGCCACCTCACCTACCCCCCAACTAGCCAAGCCCACCAAGCAACCCTCTGCATTGAGTCGCATTGAAAAAAAGACCAAGCAATTATCAGCCCAGGCAGCACTGCGAAAACAAGTCCAAGGAGCCAAGTTTTTTAAACTCCAAGAAGAAAATACCCAACTCAAACTCGAATACAGCCTGATGAAACAACGCCAGGCCAACGCACTACTCAAACTTGAATTGGAAAAACAACGCCTCGCAGCCATTGCTTCGCTACGCCAAGCTCAGCAGAAAGAATCTCAGGCCAAGCTCAAAGAAGAATTGGCTTCGCTCAATGCCAACATGCAATTGCAAGAAGCACAAAACAAGCAAAAACTTCTTCAGATGAAGTCCGAATTAACAACACTCACAACTGAAAGAAGCCTCGCCAAAGCCCGCGCTGCTCAGAAAATGGGGGACTTGGACGATAAACGTGCAGAACTAGCATCTCTGAACGCCCTTTCTTCGGAAAAATTCCGAGCCACTCAGCTATCCATCAACCATCAGTCTGCATTGAAAAAATCCTCCTTTATGGAGGCTCAAACCGATATTCAACTGCGTGAATTGCAGCATAAAAAAGATGCTGAGATTTCAGGCAAACCCACTTATCGCAAAGACCCGTTGGTTAATGGTACGCTGTACATCTCGGACCGTCGCATCAAATTAACAGGTCCCATCATCACCGGCACGGCCGATTATGTGTGTGACCGAATTCACTTTTTCAATAATGAATCCAAGGAAAAACCAATTTTCCTCGTGATCGACAACTGCCCCGGCGGTTCGGTCATGCAAGGCTATCGCATCGTCAAAGCCATTCAATCCAGCACGGCTCCAGTCCATGTGGTGGTTAAATCCTTTGCCGCTTCGATGGCAGCGATTATCACCACCTTGGCGGACCACTCTTACGCGTATCCCAACGCGATCATTCTGCACCATCAATTGTCCGCAGGCCTGCGAGGCAACATCACCGACATGGAACAGGCCGTCCGAACCATGCAGGAATGGGAACGTCGTCTAGCTGAACCGGTCGCCAATAAAATGGGGTTGACCGTCAAAGAGTTCAAAAAACAAATGTACGCTCACCGCGCCACTGGCGACTGGGATGAATTTGCCGACGAAGCGGTCAAACTCAAATGGGTCAACCACGTTGTTGATGAAATCCGTGAAGAAGGAACCCGCGTGCGACCTGTGGGCGATCCGCCGAAACCTTGGTACTGGGCCTTCTTTGCTCAGGACGAAAAAGGCAATACGTACTGCAAATTACCGCCTTTAGAACCCATGGATGCCTATTTCATCCATAACCCCAACCAATTTTTCCGTATGCAGTAAAATATCTAATGCTATCAGACAAGGGCCTGGCCAAAGTGCTAGGCCCTTTTTTCTATAGCATCAACTAAACAGTTTGATTCGGTTCTCTTAAACATGTAATATCACTAAGTCATACAAAGGAATTCCAGCCTTATGAAACGCCCTCCCAACATTCTTTTTCTATTCACGGATCAACAGCGGTTCGATACACTTGGGGCTTTGGGCAACCCATTGATTAAAACGCCGAACCTGGATCGGCTGGTCAATGAAGGCACAGCTTTTACGCATTGCTACACGCCAAGCCCGGTTTGCGTCTCGGCCCGGGCTGCTTTGGCGACGGGTTTACCGCCGCATCTCACTGGCTGTTACGACAATGGCAATCAAGTGGACCCACAAGTTCCCAGCTTCATGGAAAATCTGAGCAGTCAGGGCTATCAAACCCATGGCGTGGGCAAGATGCACTTTACCCCAGACAGCTATCGTCCTTGGGGATTTCAAAGTCGTGCTTGTGCAGAGGAAATGTCAGAACGGCCCGAAGATGATTTTCGAAAATTTGTACATCAAAACGGTTACGACCATGTAGACGATCTCAACGGTGCCCGTGGCGAAATGTATTACATGCCACAACTCTCTCAGTTGCCTGCAAGGTTGCACAACACCCAATGGGGCGCGGACCGCTCGATTGATTTTCTAAACAATCGTGATACTTCCAAACCGTTTTTCTTGTGGTCCAGTTGGATCAAACCCCATCCTCCGTTTGAAACCCCCACGCCTTGGAACAAGCTCTACCGCGCGCCAGAAATGCCTCACCCGCACCGTCCCGAGGGTTTTGAACATTTCCAGGCTTATTGGAACAAGGTTCAGAATCGGTACAAATATTACGACCAAGGGTATGACGCCTTGCGAATTCGCTGCATCAAAGCAGCCTATTACGCATGTATTTCATTTATTGATTATCATGTTGGGCGTATTCTTGACGCTCTTGGTGATGAGATCGACAACACACTGATTCTATTCAGCTCCGACCACGGCGAGATGCTCGGCGACCACGGCTGTGTCGGCAAACGATCCATGCTCGACGCGGCAGTCCGCGTGCCGATGGTCGTGCGTTATCCCAAACGCTTTGCCGCTGGTCAACAATGCAAAGCACCGACCACGTTGTTGGATGTGTGGCCGACGTTCTTAGCTGCTGCAGGTCACGATCAGCCTCAGGTCTGTGATGAAGGCGTGGACCTTGCCGATGTCGCTTCGGGCAATACCACCCGCAAAGCTGTCTTCAGTCAGTTCCAGGAAAAACGTTACGGTCTCTACATGGCTGCCACCGAGCAAGGGAAGTACATTTATTCTGCTGCGGATCAGCAGGAATGGTACTTTGATTCGACCCAATTTGGCCGTGAAACCAACAGCCAAATCGACAGCCCGATTTATGCTCCTCAAATCCAAGAGCATCGCCAATTGCTACTGGATCGTTTTGAACAAGCGGGTTATGAGGCCCCGGTTAAAAATGGACAATGGCGTTCGTATTGCAAAGCAGAAATTCCTTCGAGTCCGGATGCGGGCCTGCTCTTTCAAGATCACACTAATTTACAAGATCGAATTGATTCACTTGGACCGCAATATACCCGGCCGGTCGCGGTATCAGGTACAGATGGATATAAAATTCTTCAAACCCCCGACAATGATATGGAGACATCATGACTTCGCTTTCAAAAACTGAACTGCATCGCCGAATGATGGGGTGCTGGCTAGGCAAGGCCGTCGGCGGCACACTGGGCATGCCGTTTGAAGGGCACGATGGCCCTTTGGAGCTGACTTTTTACGACCCCGTTCCGACAACTTCACTTCCCAATGATGACTTGGATTTACAGGTCTTGTGGGCTTATGTGCTGGACAAAATGGAAACCCCTCGTGTGAGCCGTCATGCCTTTGCACAAGCTTGGCTCGACCATGTGGATTTCCCATGGGACGAATACGGCAAGGCAATCCGCAACCTCAAAATGGGCTTTGGTCCTCCTTGGAGTGGTTCCTATGACAATTGGTTTCAAACCAGCATGGGCGCTGCGATTCGCAGTGAAATATGGGCCTGTCTGGCTCCGGGCAATCCACCCTTGGCCATGAAATATGCGTATGAAGATGCGTGTGTGGACCATGCGGGCGAAGGCATCTGGGCTGAAGCCTTTTTCGCAGCACTCGAAAGTGCTGCCTTTGTCTGCCAAGATCAATCCACGCTGTTGGACCAAGCCCTTGATTGTTTGCCCGAACAAAGCAACATTCGCCTGGCGATTGAGGACACCCGACGGTGGTGGTCCCAAAACAATGACTGGCTCGCAGTACGTCAGCAAATTCTCGACAAATGGGGCGTGGACAATTTTACCGATGTCACGATGAACTTGTCTTTTACCATTCTAGGCTGGCTTGCGGGCGGTGGTGATTTTGGCAAGAGCATCTGCATTGCCGTCAATTGTGGCAAAGACACTGATTGCACAGGCGCGACCCTCGGCGCATTAATGGGCATTATTGACCCGGACTGTATTGATGAACATTGGCTTAAGCCAATCGGCTTGGACTTGGTGGTAAGTCCTGAGATTCATGACATTGAAGCTCCCAAGACTCTTGGAGGCTTTACAGATTTGATCATGAGTCTGAAGAATCGCCTTGATTCGGTTCCCCCGGAAGACTTTTCTCAGGACGAGAAACCAGACTTGCCAGGCGTGGCGGCAGACGTTGCGTTTGTGGATGCTAGTTGGCTCACTGGCGATGATCAAACCCCGATGCCCAGTTTCCCCGACCAGAACAAGCGAACGATCCTTCAAGGCACCAGTGCTTCACTGGCAAGCGATGCGTTTGAAGGCGAGGTTCTTCTGTTGCGTTACCGCATTAACCTGCCTGAAAAACAGGCGGTTCTTTTTATGTTCAATACGCCCAGTGCCAGTTGTGCGTGGCTTGATGGCAAGTTTTGCTTTTCCCGTGGCGAAGGGTCCATGGTTCCAGCCCTGCATCGAGCGCCTGACAATCAGATTACCACGCTTGAACTAGAAGCTGGCGAGCATGAGATTGTTGCTGCGGTGGCGAAGCCCGCCGATGGCAAAGATGCGTCTTGGGTTTGTGGCATCGGCGATGCTCAAACCAAACAGTGGGTCATCAACGTGTTTGAATACGTTTATAGCTAAACCGCTGACCTCTCAAATTGATCACCGTGATCAGAGACGCCTGAGCCTTACCGCTTGGGCGTCTCTTTTGCTTTGGTTGCGATGCGTGTGGCATTGATCGGATTGCCTTTACGATCTAGGCCGATGGTATTCCCCTCAAAGTGGAACAGTGCATTGGTACGGGAATCCACTTCAAACGGTTCCGCTGGCGGGACAAATGCGCGTCTGCCGCCGACTTTGGGCGGGCCAGGCATAAATGGATAACGGGGAATATCGGAGATACGAAATTCATCAATGACGCACGAGGTTTGGTTGTCGCCGGATACGTTTTCTAAGCCGCCGAGAAGCAGATACGGCCCAGGCTTGCCAGGTTCAATGGCCAAAGGCCACCAATTGATCAAGTCATATCGGCCAAAGGCATCTCCATAGGCATACGGATAGCCGTCAAGGTAGATTCGTCGCATGGCCTTGCCGTTGTCATTGGTATTCCACTGAATGGCAAGGTGATACCAACGCCCCGCTGTGATCTGAGGCGAGCAAAACCGATCTGTCAGGGCAACTTGCCGTAATTGCCCTCCCCCACTACGAAACACGCCTTGCCAATGGGCTCCCGTTTGAAAGGTCATCATAAAAGTGGGATCGCCCTGATTTTTCAGCGAAAGCAACATGTTTTGATAACCACCAGCAATGGTACTTCGGCCGAAACGAATGAACATTTCAATCGTTCCCTGCCTGGCGTTAAAATACTCTCGAACAGTCGGGTCTGTCGTCGGGGCTCCCGTGGGAATTCGCACATAGATTTTACTACCCTGCAAACGAATTCCTCTGCGGAAGCGTCCGCGTGGAAAAGCCACACGAGCAATCACCGATTTTTCAGGACGCTGCTCAGAAACCGCAATCGGCCGAAACAAACTCTCTTTTAAAGGTGCTACAAAAGTTGGAATCCCAATCAGTTTTAAATAGTAAGGCATCAGTGTCCCACGTGAAAACGATGTGTTTTCTAGTTCAAAATAGGGCTGCGAACTGCGGACAGACCAAACTTTACTGGTCTGTCTTGCATGGGGCTTGAGGGTTGCCTTATCTGATTCAAAGGTCTGTACCTGGCCATCAGGAAGTTCTATGTTGATTTGATTGGTGTTCGGGTGGGTACGTGCGACATGAACCGTAAATTCTTTGGTGCGTTTGGGAACAAAAAACCAAGCAGGTCCTTCAGCATGAACCAATTTCCCATTGCTAATATCTTGGACAAACAAGGTTCGCCCGTGCATCACCAACAACAGTTCATTGTCACCGGGCCGCCAGGGCAAGCTGCGGCCCAGGGTGCCGCCGTTGTTGGTTTCATACATGTTGGGGAGCTTGAACTGTAGACGGTATTGCACGGAAGGAACCGAAGCTGGAATGGTAATTTCATAGATACCGATTTTGCGTTGGCTACGAAGTAAATTCGAGGCAATGGGCTTGTTGGCTGAATCGGTAATACTTAACTCGTTTTGACGACAATGCAGTTCAATATGCGTTTGACGCCCTTGTTCGTGTTTGAGATAAAATGTGGAATCCTGCGGCCTCGCGTAAGTGATCACCTGAGGCACAAGCACATCTTCGACCCCAGGCACATCGCGTAATCCCATCCAGATCAGCGTACTTCGCAAAGGAGCCAGATTCATCGGCCCCGTCAAGTCCGGAACGCCATTATCTAAAACCGCCCGTGCATTCGCGCCAAAACGTGGGTCTGGCTCACGCTGCCAAGACCATGCCTGAATCCCCGAAGCGATTGCCCATGTCGTATGAAAACGCATCGGCCCAATGGCCCCTCGGGCAAAAGTCGTCGCCACGCTCACCCATGTGGGTTTGGGGTTTGGGTCCGCCAGCAATTCGCCCAACGCATACTCAAATGAAATGTCATGGCTAGGCCAAAAGCCCGTCCCCAGTTGCCGTTGCAGGAACACGGGCGCTTGCTCTTCGAGCATTTGTCGCAGGGAAGAATCCCAAGTCAAACGATAGTAGCTCGCCAAGGCTCCCAGGTAAGACACTGCATCATCTGTCACGGGTTTGCGTGGCGTGCGTTGATAGCCTTTAACTATTTCCCCCAAGACATCGAGGGGACGTTGGTTGCCGGTGATTAAAAAAGCGGTTGATAAAAATCCAGGCCACACATCACCATTCCAACCGGCATCGCTACCGTCAAAAACCCAACTGCCGGTGTGTTTGTAGACTTGGCCAATTTTACGTCCAAGATCACTCGAATACCAGTGAATGATCCTCGCATCCATCACCTGCGTGGTCATCGCCAACGCTCGTTGAAAATAACGTCTCTCACCACTACGAAGGTAGAGTAACCACGGCACATCTGGATTGCCATAGCTCATATCATCGTTGGCGTTGATTCCGGAATACTGCCATGAAGTATTTTCTTTGCCTTGACGTGATGGCATCAAATCTCGAGGGCAACCACGACCATAGTCCCAAAAACCAACCATGGGTTCAAGGCTCGTTGCGATTTCGACGTATTGATCAAATTGCTCGCGAATTTGTGATTCCAGACCTGCAAACCGTTCTTCGTCATACGGTGGAATATCAAACGCCAGCACCCCTGCCTTGCAATTCCACTTGGGTTCAGCCATCGCCAGAGGAGGTTCCTGCCCCAACGTCCCCACAAGCGAGGCTGCTTGGGCATTAGGGGCATGGAAGTTCAGTGTTAAGTGATGCGTACGCGCAAAGCCCAAGCCGTTGGAAACACGGGTTTCAAAGGGGCCTTGTGTCGCCGCATGTTGATTCATCCGGTCCCAGGACTCTTTCCCCCACAGACGCTTGATAGACTCATGACGAAAGTCCAGTTCATGACCACCCTTGGCTGACCACGCGTGAAAGGTTAAGCCGCGGGGGTTCACTTCCAACGCGTTGGGAAATTGTAAGTTCATGTCCCGCACGGTGAGTGTTGCGCCTACTTGTTCGCCAAGCAATGATCCCCAGCCTGCTGCTTGGGAACCCGCAATGGGAGTCGCGTCATCTGCCCCAAGCGCAAAGTGCTGTGGCTGATCTTGTATCAGAAAAACAGAGTTGTCTTTGTTCAGTGGTAGCTCACGGTATTTGGCAAGATCCTTGCGATCTGTACCAAAAACACTCACGGAAGATTGGCCTAAGGACATCGGAAACGCAAGGCCCAACTCACGGAACCACATCTGATCGGTATCGACAGTGACGATCCAAGTATGATCAATTTTTGCCATGGCCTGACCACGGAACAACTGAATCCGTGTCAGATATCGGCAAGCTTTTTCACCATTTTCATTGATGTACCAACCCTCAGCTCGCACCACAACGCGCAACGGGCCAGCCAACTCCACCGTTAATTGATAATCTTCATCCCGACCGGAAGTGCGATAGGTTCGTCCTTGATTATCAACAAAAAACCCGCCTCGCTTGGGCGTCGGAACCATCACGGGCTTGCCATCAACCCACGCAGCCTCGATCAACGTGCCACGTGTTCGGCTCAACTGAACCTTCAAACGGCCTGTGTCCACCGTCACATTCTGTTTATCTTCAGTCACCACAATTGGGTTGACCACGGCCTGACGCTTGGTGCGACGGCCATACTCGAGCATCAAGTCTGTTGGAACCGACACCTCCGAAAAAGAGAGCTGGGTATCTACCAACACCCACTTCAGTGAATCCTGTTCTCCCCAAGTTGCCGTGGGCGTGATCTGAGAGGGAATCTCTTGGCCTTGAGAATCCAGCAAGCGAATCTGGGCGGAATCAAAATCTGGCGGCGTGGCAATGGAACGCCAAACGTCACGGGGTACGTCTGATCAGTCGCCAACACAGATTGAGCCACAATCGGCACCAGACGTTTACGCACACGAGAGGACTTCTTTTTGGTTTTCAGAGATGACAGGCTCCAAAGCTCCGGAATATAGCCTGCTTCATGTTGTGTTTGACGCAGTTGGTCCTGCACTTGGATCGTTTGGGCAGTATCTGCGGTTGCTTTGGTTTGTACCGTTAAATTCGAAAAGTAAACGGTTCCCTGCCCCACCGTCAAGGCAATTTGGCCTGGTTCTAAAGGCAACAATGTTTTGCGTTGGGCTATCACTTGCCCATCGATCCACAGGGTCATCATCGTGCCATTGGATTCTGCGACCAGTTGATAATGTTTGTTGGGTTCTAGTTTGAACGTGTCCACAAAAACCGCAGGCCTCGCAGGCACTGCCAAGCGAACACCTCTGTTGTTGTCGGCACCGAGTGTAAATTTCGCGGCCCCTGATTGTCCATGTGCTCCGAGCCCGATGATCACGCCGATGTCGGAAATCGTTTCACCTGTAAACCAGCATTCCACACTGACACGAACCGCCGAGGCGTCCAGTACTTGATCAAGCCTCAGCATTCCCCCTTTTTCAGACACAATACTGAGGTGGCCCTTGCTCACAGACCAATCGCCGGTAGCTTTTAAAGCCTCTACAAGATATGTTTTTTCAAAATTATCGTGGTAAACCGTTTGCCAATCAGACCCCCAGGCCCTTGCCGATGTCCATGACACCAGCAACAGGGCGAGCAAACACAAACTTGCCCGTCGTTGCATCGAAATATTCCCTTCTCAAGCCCCAGAGAAATGGTCACTCTTCCTAAAAGAGATTTTCCTACGAATCCGTATTTTTTGCAAATGCTTACGCCCAAATAACCCTTTAAAAACCATGGACCCGCTTTAATCTCATCCCATATCAATCGACTCAAAATTATATCTCCCTTAGAATCCATTATTCCACCTAACACATAAACCACATTAAAATAGGATTTAAACATGTTAACCGCTGAACAACTCGCAGATTATCAGAAATACGCAGCATCGCTATTTGATCAAGCGGGTGTTTTTATTACTGAAAATGAAAAACAGAACATTGAAATCGCAGACCTGGGGCTCAACCAATTTGAAACGACTGGCCTAGGGCTTTTGGTCTACGTCAATACAGAGCGTTGCTGTGCCAAGGAACTGGCCATGTGGCCTGGACAAACATGTCCAGAGCATCGCCACCCCCAAGTGAACGGCAAACCGGGCAAAGAAGAAACTTTCCGCTGCCGCTGGGGCAAGGTCTATCTCTACGTCGCAGGAGATCCAACGCCCAATCCGCAATGCAGTCCACCGGCGGGTCATGAAGCGGTGTACACCGTTTGGCATGAGATTGAATTGAGCCCAGGCGAGCAGTACACCATTGCCCCAAACACCCTGCACTGGTTCCAGGCTGGGGAGCAAGGCTGCGTGATCAGTGAATTTTCCACGCGCAGCACCGATGAACATGACTTTTTTACGGACAAAAAAATTATCCGTTCCACAGAAATCACCTAACGCCCTAGTCCCCCGATCCTCTTTGTATGGCTTAGCAAATGGCGATCTGATCTCCACCTGTCAGCAGCCCTTTAGTAGGACTGTATTTCCCCGACATAAGCTTTCCAGTTTTGGTGGAGTTGGGCATCTAGCACGGTGACTTTTGCATCGCGTAATAAGCTTACTGCCAATTGGCGCATTTTGAATTGCTGAATTTCACGACGCAAACGCTGGGTCAATGCTTGCCTCACGTCTTCATAGGCCACCAATCGGGCTGTGTTTTTTTGCTCTAGGCGAAGAACCGCAAAACCGTGTTCCAAGGCAATGATGTCACTGTGTTCACCAATGGATAGCCGCATCATGGCCTTGCGTAAGGCCGTGGGATAGGACGGGTCAAGTGGGCTGATCGCATTGATCCAGCCGCCTGAAGTATGACTGGCATCGGTGCTGTATTTCTGCACGAGGTCGGTAAAATTTTCGCCTCGTTGCAAAGCTAAAATAATTTGTTCCGCTTCGGTGGCTTGGGACACGGTAATGAGCCGAATGTCGCGTGTTGGCCCGTATTCAATCTGATAGGCCTGTTGTGCAGCCACCTCGGATATCTGAACTTTTTCATCCACCAGTAAACGCAGACCAGCTTGGCGTTGGAGGAAAGCTTTGAAGCGATGGGTTCCCAAACCTTCGCGTTGCCTTAGGCGTACGAGCAATTTTTCTGCTCGTGCGGGGTCTGCATCCAAAGAGGTTAAAAACAGGAAACGTTCTGCATCAATTTGTTCTTGAGAAATGGGCTGATTCCCAAGTTTCTGGCGAATTCGGTTTCCCAGGATCAACTCTGCGAGAACCTGGCTTCCCGCAGCTTCGATCAAAGCAGGCTTGAACTGGGACCACCGAACACCTACGCCATCGATGACTGCGACTTTCTCCAGATTCTGGGAGGAAGTTGGCGGGGATTTTTTCGTCGTTTTCCCGGAAGAAACACCTATTTTGGGTGAAATTGAAATCTTTTGTCTTGCTTTTGAGCCTTGGCTGGTGCAACTGGCGACTGAAAGACATAAAATAACGATAAGCAGGGTTCGTAACCGTTTCATACTGGCACGCTAAACGGCTCTGCGTAAACTGTCAAAATTGTTTATGCACACAATCCGGAAATTAATTGATGACGCCAACCAATCAGCCTTACATTCTTTGTCCTTATTGTGGCCACACTCAAAAAGTCACGCCTCAGTGCGAGCAGTGTCACGGGTTGTTTGAGCCGTTAAGTCGGATGGCCACTCAAATTGCCATGGGACCTTGGTTTGTGCGAAATTTGCATCAACCGTTTGGGCCGGGGTGCAGCTTTGAAATTCTCAAGAAACAGATTCAAGCAGGTAAAGTGACGACCAAGACCATCATCAAAGGACCGTCCACGCATCAATTTTGGGCGGTTGCAAAAAATGTGCCTGGCGTTGCTACATTGCTTGGGCTATGTCATCAATGTGGTCACAAGGTAGCACCGACGGACACGCAATGTTCAGCCTGTCGTGCCGCACTCACGATCCCCAAAGAGCGAAATGAGCTTGGTCTTCAATATCCCACCGCCCAAGCGACACTTGCAGCTCAACAGCAGCTCAATACAAAAGCGGCTGCCAATGCCCCCACGCCAGTTGGGGGAGCCGGGGGAGCCCGGGGGGGGAATTCCTCGCCGCCAGTGGAGAACAAGGATCTTCTTGACACTGTGTTGGCGAGTACTTCAAGCCCATCGATGCCCCCTGACGAGGCTGCATTAAAAGCATCGCTCCCCCAAGTTCCAAACACTCAGATAGGCGAACCTTCTTCTATGTCTGAAGCATCACCCCCCGCCAACCAAGAAGAAGCATTGGATCAGCAGACCCGACGGCTATCGGCCATGACCCTTGTGTTGGTCGGGTTCAATGTGGTGATGTTAATTTTGTTAATTTTACTTTGGCTCGGATCAGGCAAAGAAGGCAAGATTGCTCAAACGCGGCCGCAGCCTCGGCGCATGGGAACCACAGGTTCCCTTGAGCGTCAAACGTTACCTCAAACGGTGGATGCGTCCAGTGATGGCACGACAAGCGCGTTGCCGTTGCCTCAGGGTTCTCCCCAATTACTTGCGGTGATTACCAAGGCCCGTGATTTGGAAAACAAGGATCAGATGGACGAAGCGTTGATCGTTTTAAATCAGTATGTCAAAGGATTCGGGGAGAAGGATTTGCCGTTTGATTTGGAAGTTGAAATCGAAAGGCTTCAACAAAAGGCGACTCGACAGAAAACCGAGTCGCTGTTTCGTACGCCCTGAATTTGTTTGCATGTTGTATGTTGTCTGGACATGCTTGAAACATGCTTAAAAAAGGAATTTTAGTTGTGACCGCTCAATCCCGCGTTTATATGGACAATGCTGCCACCAGCTTTCCCAAGCCCAAGGTGGTCCACGAGGCCATGATGCACTTTGCCACGGAACTTGGCGCGAGCCCTGGCCGCGGCGCGTATGCGGAGGCCCGTGAAGCTGGCCGTCTGATGCAGCAATGCCGCACCCGTCTTTGTCAGCTCATCGGGGCGGACATCAATCGTCCTGAGCAAATGATTTTCACGCTTAATACGTCTGATGCGTTGAACATGGCGATTCGGGGAATCGTAGGAAAAGCTCTACTAAGCAAGTCTGTCGGGGGAACTTCCGGGGGGGGGGCCGGGGGGGGGCATGGGATTACGACTTGGCTGGAGCACAATTCGATTTTGCGGCCGTTTAATGCACTAGCCAGTCGCAATGATATTGAACAAACCCGTGTGCCTTGCGATCCTCAGACGGGACTGGTTGATCCGGAGGATATCCGCAAAGCAATCCAACCCAACACCGTTTTGATTGCTTGTGTGCATGGTTCCAATGTCACTGGTACGGTGCAGCCCATTGGCCAGATCGGTCGTATTGCCCGCGAGCATGACATTCCATTTCTTGTCGATGCAGCACAGACCATCGGGCACATGCCGATCAATATTGAAACAGAATACATCGACCTGCTGGCCTTCCCCGGCCACAAGGGATTGCTAGGCCCACTCGGAACCGGAGGCCTCTACATTCGTCCGGGCATCGAAGATCGCATGATCACCTACCGTGAAGGTGGGACCGGCTCGGTCAGTGATGAAGACACCCAGCCAACCTTTCTGCCAGACCGTTTTGAACCCGGCAGCCACAACGCCATCGGGATCATCGGCCTATCCGAAGGGGTCCAATGGATCCTCAACAAAGGCATCGAAAAAATCTGGGAACATGAACAACATCTCATGCGAATCATGCTCGAAGGTCTCATTGACTACGGCCAAATGCCGGGCCTAACCCTGTTTGGACCCAACTGTATTAAAAACCGCTGTGGCGTTTTCTCCGTCCGGATTGAAGGCTTTGATCAACCCCAAACACTTTCGGACATCCTAGAAAACCAATACGGCATCCTCACACGCAGCGGCCTGCATTGCGCGCCTTTGGCTCACAAAACCTTCGGCACCCACACCCTCGGCGGCATGACCCGATTGAGCTTTGGACCCTTCTTGACCAGTCAAGATGTCAAGTACGCTTCAGATGCCTTGGGACAAATTTGCCTAGAGCACGCAGACAGCCTCAAAGCTGGCGTGTAATACCAATCCCATTTCATTCACGTGCGTTTTGTGATTCGCGGAGACGCAATGGACAAGACTTTATAAAACTCTCACCTCGCAACTAAAACAAGTTTCTATTTCTCTGCTAAAATGCACGGCTGAACCTGTTTTCCCAAAGGAACCTGGCTATGTCCACGACCCATGCCACTGAAATTCAAGATGTCCCAAGCTATTGCCAGCAACTAGCAGACCAGGCCTGTCAAGCCAACCAAACGCTCAGCCAAGTCACCGGCCAACAGCGGACCGAAGCTCTGCTATCCGTGGCAAACCAAATCGAACAAGCAACCGACGCGCTCAAACAGGCCAATGCACTGGACCTTGCCAATGGACAAGAAGCAGGCCTCAGCAGCGCGATGCTCGACCGGTTGAAGCTTGACGACAAACGCATTGAAGCCATGGCGGATTCGGTGCGTCAGATCGCTCATCAGCCTGATCCTTTGGGGGAAATTATTGAAGGATCGGTTCGTCCCAATGGTTTACAATTGCAAAAAGTCCGCGTGCCGCTGGGCGTGGTGTTAATCATTTTTGAAAGTCGACCCAATGTCACCTCCGATGCTGCTGCGTTGTGCATTAAGAGTGGCAATGCGGTGATCCTCCGAGGCGGCAAAGAAGCTCTGCATTCCAATGCAGCCATTGCAACCTGCGTGCGAGAAGGTTTAACGCAAGCAGGCTTGTCACAGGACATCGTCCAACTTGTTGGAACCACCGACCGATTTGCCGTGGGCGTGCTCCTCAAACTCGAAGGACAAATAGACCTTGCCATCCCCCGTGGCGGCAAATCGCTCATCAAAGCGGTCGTCGAACAGGCACACATCCCTGTCATCAAACACTACACAGGCAATTGTCACGTTTATGTCGATGCCCAGTGTGACGCACAAATGGCCGTTGATATTTGTGTCAACGCCAAGACCCATCGCACCGGCGTGTGCAATGCCACCGAAACCATTCTCTTTCACAAAGACACCGTCGAATCAGGCTTGCTTAAACAAGTCTGTGACGCGTTGGCAGTCAAAGGTGTGGAAATTCGTGGCGACGAGGCGACTTGCTCGGTCTTCCCCAGTGCCGTCAAAGCCACCGAGGCGGACTGGGATGAAGAATACCTAGACCTCATCGTGGCGATCCGTGTGGTGGATGATCTAGACCAGGCAACCGCCCACATCAACAAGCACGGCTCACGACACACCGATGCCATCGTGACCAGCCAAGTTGCCGCTGCCAACCGTTTTGTACAGCAAGTTGATACCGCCAATGCCTTTATTAACTGTTCCACACGATTCAGCGATGGTGGTGAATACGGCCTCGGCGCAGAAATCGGCATCAGCACGGACAAACTTCACGCTCGCGGCCCCATGGGCGCAGCAGACCTAACCACCTACAAATGGATTGTCACCGGTAACGGTCACATTCGAGGATAAGACTTTGACCACCCCCCCCAATCAATCGACCGATCACAACAACAACACCACGGAAAAACCCTCGGATAATCCCCCACCTGAATTGGTGATTTTTGACCTCGGCCGCGTCATGATCCATATTTGCGATCATTGGAAAGATGCTGCCCGCAAAGCCAAAGTCACATGGACCGATGAAATTGCAGCACGTTTTGATGCTGCGGCAGATGAAATCAACGGCCCCCTTTTAACAGCCTTTGAAACAGGGAAAATCAATGCCTCCGAATTTTCCAAAGCTGTTTCAAAACAAACAGATGTCCCCGCATCAGACATCATGGCCATGTTCAAAGCCTGGATATGCAAACCCTGCAAAGGGGTGGATCGCATCGTTAAAGGCCTCAAAAAAGCAGGCATTCGCACAGCCTGTCTTTCCAACACCCATCACATGCACTGGGAAATGATGTCCCAGCCAGGACCACACAACCTCAAACTCGACCAATTGGATTTTCGCTTTGCCAGCCATGAAGTGGGCCTGTCCAAGCCGGACCCTGAAATTTATCAGCACGTCAGAAGAAAAACAGGCATCAAACCCGACCGCATTTTGTTTTTTGATGACCTGCAAGCCAACTGTCAAGCAGCTCAAGAAGCAAAATGGCAAACAAAAAAGATCATTCAGGGGCGACCTGTTTATGAACAGATCCGCCAAACGCTCAAGCAGTACAAGCTTGTTATAGCTCCGTAAGCACGGCCATATACAAGTAGCCGATGGACATGAACACGCCACCGAGGAATAGTAGAGGTAGCCACAGGGTGGCGAGCATGGCATGCCACGTGGAAATTTCGTGTCGTTCACGAAGCATCAGAAAGGCCACCCTAGGCCAGAAGATTAAACCAATCCATCCAATATAAACTCCAAGGCAAGGGACGGCCCCCAAAATCAGCACACTGCTGCTGTAACACAAACACTGAAAGGTGTCCCCCCACTTCTTTTTTCTACCTGGCAAAAATTTTAACATGCCATGGATCGCCAAACTCCAAAGCCCTATCAACAGAAAAGTTCCAACAACAGGAATCACCCACGATGACAAGGCAATTAAAAGTATTTTGCCAGAAATCATGCCTCCACCTCCCATCGCCATAGATGCGAAGGCCATCGAAAATATAAAAATCAACGGCCAACCCAATAGGTTTACAATAACCGCATGGGTCAATGCAAAATTCCAGGCATCTCGTGTGGTTGCACGGCCAGGCAATGCTGCGATCAGTGGCCCCGACGCAAAAAGACTTTTGCCTACCGTACGCCACCAAGCTTTGAGTTTCCCGGTTTCTTGACGCAAGAGCCAAGGGTTCGCATCAACTTTGGTTCTTTTTTCATCCACGCCTTCGGTCGGACGCAAGACCATTTGATCCATGTGGGTTTCTTGTTGGCAGGTTACGCAAACAAATTGGGGGGGATCAAGGTGGCCACGCTCATCGGTGCCGTAGTAGGGCTGATCGCAATGCGGACAGCAGAAGGCCACTGAATTGGGCGTAAAATCATACTCGCTGGGTCGATAGCCTGTGCCACATTCGGGACAGGATCGCCCGGTCATGTTTGCCTGAAGATTCCACAGGCGATAACCACACTGCTTGCATTGCATCTAGTTCCCCTTCTGGCGGACTGATGGTGGGTGCGTGATTGTTGAACACGATCAATCCCATTGCTGAACTTCAGCCACAATGGTCGCTCGTCGCATCCAGATTAGCGTAAAGATCGGAAATGCCCATGCAAAGAGCAAGCCAAATATGGCACTTAAAATAGCGACTACGCCTGTAATCGCTTGAGACATGCCTTGGTTTGTCTCGCTCATGGCTGCGAATTGTTCGCTTTGCATCCCAAAGGTGATGATGATGACAATCACGGACCAGACCATTTTTCCAATGGACCACTTCAAAAGAAGGGCGCTGACTGAGCGAGATCGCTTGAGCAATTTCAGTCCACAGATAAAGAGCATGACTGATAATACAAGTGACCCCACCCCCACAAAGGCCATGTAGTATTTCCAATTCCCGATGGCTTCAAAAACAGCCTCTTGCTCGGCTTGAGCAGAGGTATTGGCACCGACCATTTCCATCATAAAAGGAGAAACAATTTGCGACAGTGAACCCAACGCGCCAAAACCGCCAAAGATAATCGCAATGATCCCCATAACCGTAGGCCAAGTTGTTTTGGCTGCCAATGAAGGCAATGCTGCTGGTGTGGTCGGAGGCGCACCAGCACCGGGGAATTCTGCGGGCATCTCCCCAGCATGGCCTGTGAGTTCTTCTGTGACGGGTGGTTGTGAGTTATCCATAAAAAGCAGCCTCCCAAAAATGTGTCTCGGTCATTTTAAGATCAAAGACGGAGGCTAACTAGGCCCCGGGAAATTCCATTTTAATTTTAAGCCATGCGATATTCGCCCCAATTAGTGGCCATTGGTACGACTAATCGTGTAG
This sequence comes from Planctomycetota bacterium, assembly GCA_024279865.1. GTDB lineage: Bacteria > Planctomycetota > Phycisphaerae > Phycisphaerales > Phycisphaeraceae > JAJRRC01. Next base: position 69,591 of record JAJRRC010000063.1, read on the forward strand.
TTGGGGCTTTCTTTGGTGATCGTAATATCATGGGGATGAGACTCAGCCAAAGTTGCACCAGTGACACGACAGAACCTCGCGTTTTCTCGTAATTCTTCAACGGTTTGTGTGCCACAGTAGCCCATGCCTGCTCGCAAGCCTCCAACAAGTTGGAAAACATAATCCGAGAGTGGCCCTCGATAGGCCACACGTCCTTCGACACCTTCGGGGACGAGTTTTTTGGACCCCGCTTTTTGGCCATAACGGTCTGCCGAGCCTCGTACCATGGCACCTTCAGAACCCATGCCACGATAGGTTTTAAAGCGGCGTCCCATGTGGATCACCAGTTCGCCGGGGGATTCATCAAGGCCCGCGAACAGGGAGCCGAGCATGACAGCAGAAGCGCCTGCAGCAATGGCTTTGGCGATATCGCCGCTGTGACGAATGCCGCCGTCGGCAATCACCGGAATGCCCGCAGGAAGGGCTGTTTCCAGTGCGTTCATGATCGCAGTGATCTGAGGAACCCCCACGCCACTGACCACACGGGTGGTGCAGATGGAGCCTGGGCCGATGCCGACTTTGATTGCATCGGCGCCGGCGGCAATAAGGTCTGCAGCACCTTCAGCGGTAGCGATGTTACCTGCAATGACATCAATATCATGTTTCGCTTTGATGGCTTTGACAGTTTCGAGTACGTTTTTACTGTGGCCATGAGCAGTATCGACAATAATCAGGTCCACATCTGCGGCAATGAGTTCATCCACCCGGTCCAGTTGATGCACACCCACCGCAGCCCCGACACGCAGCCGACCGCGTTCATCACGACAAGCTATTGGGAATTGATCTTGCTTATCGATATCCCGAATGGTAATCAGGCCGGTGAGGCAGCCATGGTCATCGACGAGTAGTAGTTTTTCAACTTTGTTTTTGTTGAGAATACGCTCTGCCTGCGAAAGATTGGTTTCTGGCGGAGCGGTGACCAGACGATCCTTGGTCATGACCTGTTCAATGACCTGTTCGGTTTCAGGCAAGAATTTGAGATCACGCCGTGTGAGGATGCCGACGACTTTTCCATGGGTGGTTCCATCGTGGGTGATCGGCAAGCCTGAAATATTCTGCTCGCGCATGAGTTGGCGAGCATGGCTGACCGGTTGAGCCGGGTCCAACGTGACCGGGTCGGTAATCACGCCGTTGGCGGAGCGTTTGACCTTGGCGACTTCGCGGACTTGTTCAGCAATGCCTAGGTTTTTATGAATCACGCCGAGCCCGCCTTCTTGAGCGAGCGCGATCGCCAGCGAAGATTCAGTCACCGTATCCATTGGAGAGGATAGAACCGGGATGTTCAGTCGAATGCGTTTGGTGAGTGCGGTGGAAACATCTGTTTGTGCTGGCACAAGGTCACTACGAGCTGGCAGCAATAGAACATCATCAAAGGTAATGCCGTCGGCAACGATTTTGTCAGAAGTGTGGTATCCCATGTACCAGAAATACCGCACTAAGACCGATGCGTCAAATCTGAACGTTTTCAAATGCCCATCGAAAATATTTTGTTATGGCAAAATAAGTTTCTGACCCACGATCAATTGCTTGGGATCAAAAAGACCATTGGCATCGGCAATATCACGCCAACGTCGGCCATCGCCATAGTATTTGGCTGCGATCCGCCAGAGGGTATCTCCCTTGGCCACTTTGTGGGTTCGCACAGCAGGTGCCTGGGGTGTGGGTGTGGGTGTGGGTGTGGGCGGAACATAAGTTGGCTGGGCGGGCATTGGCTCTGTCAACACGGGAAGGTTGATCGAGGCTCCGGCAGGAATCGCAGGCGTGGTAAATACAGGTGAATTGTTGAACGGTTGTTCAATGGGCTCAGCAATCATGTCCAGTGACCCCGGCTCAGAAACCGAAGGCAACGTGATATAAGCAGAATTGGTTGAATAGCCCGAAGAGTTATTCCCAAACGAATTGTTGGAAAAACTGGGGGCAAGGGAAATTCCGGGGGCGGGGGTGATTCCGGGGGCGGGGGTGACCAACGTGGGCTGGAGAGAGGCGTTCCTCGCGGGCATGGGAACTGGATGCACGCGAGCTTTGGGGCGATTGCTGTGACAGCCTGTCAAAACCAAACCCGTCAATACGATCAATCCCAAAATGGCCTGTGGTCGCATCATGCTGTTCTCCTTCATTGTGTCTGAACACACCAATGATACGCGATTCTCCAGTAAGGGCAATGGGATCGAACCACAAAGGTAAGAACAGAAGCAAGATATCTGATGAAATTGGACCGTAATGCCCGATGTTATCGGAGACAGCAGCTATCAAATACCTGGAGTACCTGCAATGATGTTTGCGCGATTTGGACTATCTTTACGTTTGTGGATGACCCTGTGTGTTCTGTTGGGAACCACGCTTGCTCAGGCACAATTTCAACCCCAAGCCTCCAACACCCCCGGATCGATCCCTAGATTTGCCCCCGGATCGACCGCCAGAACCCCTGCTCCTAGAAGTATCAACAACAACAACAACAACAACAACAACAATAATAATAACCGCAACAATACCTCTGGACGCGCCACCCCAAGTACCTCCGGCCAACTCCAGCCATCAAATACCTACAACCAAGCCAATTCGCCTCAAGCCCAATCACAGAACCCCGCCCAACGCATCGCCGTCGGAAAACGGGTCTACCCCAAAGGTAGTAACGCCACACTGATCATTGAAAAACATGCTCCCGTTGAAGTGCGACCCAACAAGGCATTTAGCTATCGTATTCGCGTCATCAATCCCACCCAGGAAATGATGCGAAATGTAGTCGTGACCGAAACACAACCAGCCGTCTTTCGCATGGCCAGCTCAGTTCCACAAGCATTGACCGCCAAAGGAGCCAAGCAATGGAAGCTAGGCAACATTCCTGCTGGCTCAACCCGTGAAATTCAAGTCAACGGCACCGTCACAGGTAAAACCGACAAACTCGTCAGTTGTGTCACCGTCACCCACGATGTCACCGGCTGCTGGGCCATTGGCGTGACCGAACCGAAACTTCAATTGACCCAAATAATTCCGCCTCAAAACCTGATCTGTGATCAAATCCCAATCAAACTCACACTTTCAAACACCGGGACCGGAACCGCTCGAGGCGTGCGAGTCTTTGCCCAATTGCCTCAGGGCTTACAAACCCTTGACGGCCAAACCGCATTGGCTCTCAACGGCGGCGATATCCCCGCAGGAAAATCCAAGCAACTGGCCTTCAAAGTCAAAGCCCTTCAGCCCACCGCTTACACCCTCACCACCAACGCGCGATCCACCGGCGGCCTATCGGACAAAGCAACCTCCAAATTCAAAGTGGAACAACCCCAACTCACCATCACCAAAACAGCACCAAAAAAACACCTCATCGGACGTAAAATTAAATACGGCATCACCGTCACCAACAAAAGTGCTGTGCCCGCCAAAAATGTGGTGGTCCGCGACAAAGTCCCCGCTGGCGTGAGAATCGCAGGGGCCAGTACCGGCGGACAACTCAACCAAGGAACCAATGAAGTGCTATGGTCCCTTGGCAATCTCAATCCCAAAGAATCTCGCAAAGTCTCTCTGCTCCTCGTCGCCGACAAACCAGGCACCATCACAAACACCGCCACCGCCACAGCCTATTGTGCCCCAAGCGTCAATGCCACAGCCCAAACCAAAGTCACAGGCATCCCAGCCATCCTCCTGGAAGTTATTGACATTGAAGACCCCATCGAAGTGGGCGAAAACATGACCTACATGATCACGGTGACCAATCAGGGGTCCGCCACAGGAACCAACATCCAAATCGTATGCGATCTTGAAAGCTCCATGCAATATGTCAGCTCCGCTGGAGCGACCATGGGAACCCCCACCGAACGCAGAGTCAGCTTTGATCCTTTGCCAAGGCTAAAACCCAAAGCCAAGGCCTCATGGAAACTGGTCGTTCGAGCCATTCACGCGGCCGACGCAAGATTCACCGTCAAAATGACCAGCGATCAAATCAACCGACACGTGCTCGAAACAGAAGCCACCACCTTCTACGAATAATCAAACCACTGACCCAAGCAAACGAACTGGCATCCCAGTACAATAAACCCCTCACCACGGGGTTTTATTGTTTATGTCCACAGAGCGTGTTTTTTTAGATTGGTATGAGCCTTGCTTGCCCCAGGCTGCTGCATGGCTCAAAGATCAACTCACCAGCGAAAGTGTGATTGTCACGCCTGGCGCCCGGTCCGGCCGTCGACTCATGGAACTGCTCGTCGAACAGGCGGGCGGTCAACTCATCAACCCACCCAGAATCACCACGCTGGGTCATCTTGCTGAAGGTCTTTTCACACCTTCATTACCCATGGCAGGATTCGCAACTAGCCGTTTGATTTTGGCACAAGTGCTTGCTCAGATGCCAACCGATCACCTCAGTGCCCTGCTTGCTGAGCCGCCTGCTGAAGATGATTTACGTAGTTGGCTGGAACTGGCTGGCCGCTTGCTCGATTTATTTACCACCTTGGCGGGGGGCCATCTCCAGGCAACGGATGTTTTGGAGCATTGTGGAGCCATTACAGATTTTCCAGAAGTCCAACGCTGGGAAGTTCTCTGCGTGATCTATGAAAATTATGTCGAAGCCTTGGCAAATCATCAGCTCACGGATTCAAATTTAGCTCGTTTTGAAGCTCTTCAAGAGGAGCGAATCTCGTTTGGCGGCCGTCTGTTTCTTGTCGGCACGGTAGATATCAATGCACTCACGGGCCAAGTCCTCCAACAGGTCCAAGACCGATGCGTGGCCTTGATTCATGCGCCTTCATCACTGGCGGATCATTTTGGAGCGTTTGGAGAATTGAACCAAACTGCTTGGCTTGAACGTTCTTTGGCAATTGATCCAGAGCACTTGCGAACCGCGATTTTGCCTGAGGATCAAGTTCGGGTCGTGCTGGAGAAACTCTCTGAAATCCCCTCACCAAAGGTCAACGAAATTACGCTCGGTGTGGGTGATGAACAAATGGGCCCGTTGATTGAACAGCTCACGCTTTGCGCGAATGTTCCCACCCGTTGGCCTCGGGACCGTCAAACGCATCTCAGTCGCCCAGCCACTCTGCTGACCGCCTTGGGAACGTATGCAGCAGGACACCAAACCCGTGATCTAGGCGTATTGCTGCGACATCCAGACATGGCGATCAAGCTACAAGAAGTCCTTGAGTTTAAAGACCCTGCGGTACTGGATCAATACATCAGCCGCCACTTACAGTTACGCTTGTCTTCAGACTCGCCACAGGACTATGCTCAGCACCTGACGCAACTCAAACAGGTCCAAAAAGTACTCGACGATCTACTGGGTTCGAATATTCGTCAGAAGCAAACCCTTGATCAGTGGAGCCTGTTTATCGAAGAATTACTGGCGGTGATTTATGAACCCCAGCAATTCAATAAGCACCAATCCGAAGACCTCGCCATCATTGAATCTTTGCGAGCCATCGGGACAATTCTCGAACAATGGTCCCCCCCGCCCCCGGAATCTCCCCCGGAATTTTCCCAAAAAAAAATCCCAGAAACCGAAAAATCCTCTGCCCCCAGTGCGTTCCCTCTACCATTGCTTTCTTTTCATGATGCGTTGGCGTTACTCACTGATCAGTTGCAGGAAGTGGTTTTGCCGAAGCCTTCGGATGAACCTGCGATTGAAATTCTCGGTTGGCTGGAATTGCATCTTGATGATGCGCCGAATCTGTTGATTTGTGGTTTTAATGAAGGGTTGATTCCTGGGCCGTTGGGAGCGAATGCATTTTTGCCTGACTCGGTTCGAGCACAACTGGGATTGTCTTGTGACCAATCGCGACTGGCTCGTGACCGGTACATGATCGAAGCAATCCTCGCGAGCCGTCCCAATGTATGCTTGATTGCCGGGCGTTTTAATACTGAAGGCCAACCGATAATGCCCAGTCGGCTAACACTCATGGACAAGCCAGATCAATTGCCTGCGACCATTGCACGCTTTTCAGAACCGCCTTCGCAATCAAACATCCTGTTTTTGCCGCCCCCAGCCGATGAAACTTCTGCCACACAATGGATACCCAAACCAGTCCCGCCAGCGAAGCCAATCACCGAATTGTCCGTAACCGCGTTTAAGGATTATTTGGCATGTCCGTACCGGTTTTACCTCAAGCATATTTGCAAACTTCGTCAGCCTGATCCTTTTGAACCCCAGCTCGGAGCGGCAGCCTTCGGCAATTTAGCCCACGATGTGCTTCAAGTCTTCGGTTCTCATTCAATCGCAGACAGCACACAATTCAAGGACATCGAAGCGTTCCTTTTTGAAACACTCGATACGCTTTGTGAGCAGAAATATGGCAAACACTTATTGCCTGCCGTGCATATTCAACGTGAACAACTTCGATTGCGTTTGGAGGTCTTTGCCCAACGCCAGGCAATCTTGCGGTCTGATGGTTGGCATATTGTTTCTGAACGCGTGGAATCAAAATTGGAAGTGGATTTCCCGGTCGATGGCTTGCCGTTTAGCTTGGTGGGACGTGTGGACCGCATTGATCGCCATGAAGACGGCCGCTATCGCATCATTGACTACAAAACCGGCAACAACGCTCTCAAGCCTGAAGACACCCATCGCTTTGGGCCCAAAAATGACAAGCAATGGAAAGATCTTCAGCTACCTCTCTACCACCAATTAACAAAAAGCATCGTACTGAATTCCCGCGTTGAACTTGGCTATTTCTTGCTAGCCAAAACACCCAAAGATATTCAATATTGTCCTGCACCCTGGGGGGTAACCGAGCTGGATGAAGCCACCAAACTGGCTCGAACTATTGTCCGTAATATTCGTCGCGGTCTTTTTTGGCCACCTCAAGCGCCCCCTGTTTATTCTGATGGGCTCGAAGGAATTTGCCAGGATCACTACCCCCTACGCAGTGATCTCATTGCAATGATGGGAGATGACGCATGACTGAAAATTACCCCCACCAGATCATCCGAGCCTCGGCAGGTACCGGTAAAACCTATGCGTTAACCACCGCCTATTTGGATTTATTAGATCAAAACGCGTCCGCCACATCGATCTTGGCAACCACCTTCACCCGCAAGGCTGCCCATGAAATTTCAGAACGCGTTCTCCAACGCGCCGCTGAAGAAGCTGGCAACAACCCCCGCCGACTCCAACAACTACAAGACCTCTGCCAAAATCTGCATCGATTGAGTATCCGCACCCTTGACAGTTTATTCTCACGCATCGGCCAGTGCTTTGCATTGGAACTGGCATTGCCCATGACCGCTCGCGTGGTCGACGAAACCGAGGCCTGTGTCGAGCGTCTCCGTGAGCGAGCCATCGAAGAAGTCCTCAACGATCAAACAACCCCCCAGATGCTCGATCTACTTCGACGGGTCCATCATGACCAAGCCAAGTCCAGCGTGCTTGATACGCTCAAAACAGTCATGACCAGTTTGTACCACACATACCATCTTGCCCCGCGAAAAGAACAATGGGACGCATATCCCATCGGCCACCAAATGGACAAAGCTTCACTTAAACAGCTCATCGAAGCCCATCAAAACCTAGAACCCCATTTGCCTTTGACCAAGACAGGGACCATCCACAAACGATTCCAAAAAATGTGGGAAACAGATATTGTATTGCTGGCCCGTCGTGATTGGAAAACATTTCTAAGCAAAGGCATTGCCGAGAAAATTGCCCAAGGGAGCACCCTGTTAAGCACGCAAGAAATCCCGAAGCCTTTTTTGGAAGTTTACACACCACTGGTTCACGAAGCAATAACGCAACTGATCGATCAAGAACGTCAATCCAATCTCGCTCGCTACCAACTCGCTAAAATGTATGCAGCACATTTTGATCGTTTGCGACTTGAACAACAGATGTTGTTCTTTTCAGATATCCCTCGAAAACTCGCCAAGCATATCCAAGAGTCCGACTGGGTCACGGCCACCGAATTGGCCTACCGTTTGGATCAACAGATTCAACACATGCTGCTTGATGAATTTCAAGACACCAGCCATGAACAATGGACGATCCTTCAGCCTCAAGCTGAAGAAATTTGTTCGGATGCTCGCCACTTTTTCTGCGTCGGAGATGTCAAGCAAGCCATCTACGGTTGGCGGGGTGGGTGTGCTGAAATTTTCAATCATCTTGAATCACAACTGGGACTACCCCCCGAAGCAATCCGTTCACTCAATAAAAGCTACCGTTCTAGCCCAGTCATTCTAAAAATGGTCAATCTGGTTTGTAACAACCTAGAAGACAACCAAGCATGGGACCATGTTCCGTTACTCCCTGCCCTCGCGGGACAATGGCAACATCAATTTGAAAATCATATCGCCAATGATCCCCACAAGCCCGGCTACGTTGAATTAAGTACCTCACCAAAGGATTTCGATCACCTAGAATTTGCAGCTCAAAAAATTGCCCAGCTACACCAAGCCATGCCTGGCAAAACCCTCGGCATTTTGGTTTGGAAGAACAAAGAGGTCTTGGCCTTGATGCAATATTTGCGTGACCTGCACATTGATGTCGCAGCAGAGGGGGGAGGTGTGTATCTGGATGACGATCCCGCCATCTCAGTAATTCTTGCAGCCATGCGTTTAGCGCAACGGCCGGACGATACCACCGCTGCATTCGAAATTCTCAACTCACCCTTGGGCCCCATCCTAGGCCTCCAAGGCTACGCCCTTTCCTCCACACGTTACATTGCTCAACGCATTTGCCATCAGCTTGCGTCTGAAGGCTATGCCGCCACCCTCGGCCAATGGACTCGACTGCTCAGTCCCCACATCAACGCCCGAAGCGCGACACGTTTGACCCAGTTGTTGGGATTGGCTGTTCGTTATGACACCGATGCCACGCTCAGCCCACAAGAATTCGTGGAATTTGTACAAACCACTTCGGTTCAACAGCCCAACGAAGCGGCCGTCTCCATCATGACCGTCCACAAAGCCAAGGGCTTGCAGTTTGATTGCGTAGTCTTGCCAGCCCTTTCCAAAACGGCAGGAAGCGTTTCGACCCAAACCCCCGCTTATATCACGCGTCCTTCTCCTTCTGAACCGGTGGAACATGTGTTTGCTGCCACGAACAAAGAAATCCGTTCCCAATGCGAACCCTTGCAAAGAGCATACGAACAGGAAGAAGCCCGCCGTTTTAGCGATGATTTATGCACTTTTTATGTGGCCTTGACCCGGCCCAAGCATGCGTTATATGCCATGGTGCCCCCCCTCACACGGACCAAGGCGAATAAAATCGGAAGTGCTGGATTTCGAGATCGATCCTTTGCGGCAGTTTTAAGAACCACGTTCACCGACCCGCAAAAAGAATCACTCCAAGGCAATCAAATACTCTGGTCTGATGGCGACCCCCAATGGTACCAACCAACGCAAGAAAATTGGCCTAAGGCAAAGACAACTGACCAAACAATCGCTGATAAAAACACATCAAAACCCACACCTCCGCCGCAAATTTTCCCACAGATCACGTGGGACAAAAACTCCAAAGCCCAACGCCATCTTCCACGCATTGCCCCCTCTCAACTCGAAGGCAAAGGACGTCACACCGCCCGTGAACTACTTAACCGTCGTCATCACCAAGCAAGAGATCGAGGCACTGCCATCCATCAATGGTTCGAACAGATTCAATGGCTCCCCCCGGAACCTTCAGAAAATATTTCTCCTGAAATGACGGGGTCGATTCATGAGGCATGGCTCGAAGAATTTGGCGTGATGCTCAAACACCCAAAGGTCGTCGAGCTACTTTCAAAGCCAAACGGCTGGGACGATGCTGCTTGTGAATTGTGGCAAGAACAATCCTTTGCCATCCACCTCGATGGCAATCTCGTTCACGGCCAAATGGATCGCGTTCACCTGTGGCCCGACCGTGCGATCTTAATAGACTTCAAAACAGACCGTGTTTCTGATGGTGAATTAGAAGCACGGGTGGATCATTATCGCCCACAAATACAGCTCTATCGCCGTGTCCTTGCTCAACTGCGAGGAATTCCGACCCAAGCGATCCAAACGAAACTAGCCTTTGTTCAAACCGGAACCATCGTCGACCTGTAGCCGCCCCCTTGGGAAACAAGGTTCTCCCGTGCGTCGGAGTTGAAAAAATGTAGACATCCTGGTTTCTTCTTGAGTTACGATACTTCAACAAAGAGGCTCATTCCTGTTCACTAGTCTGTTATACTGCTTCCAGTTGATTTTTTAGCCGATCAAACGCATCGGCTCAGGGGGGAAAAATCCGAAGATCACCTTAGAGCAGGTCGCCGACGTTGCGAATATGTTGGCATGGAAAATATGGCAGAAGCACCCTTATTCATGGACGCATCTTCAAAGGCAA
>JAJRRC010000007.1 GCA_024279865.1 Planctomycetota bacterium
CAGAAAGTGGGCCAACGCAGGTTCAAACGAAGACAATTGTTCGTTGTTCATGGCAAAATCCTCCAAGATGACAGGCTCTTGAAGAGTTTATCGGACAATCAAGACAGAATGCTTGAGCAAATATAGCGCTGTCGTGTTAAGTAGGTCGACCGACTGTCCAAGATTTGGGGACCACTTCTGAAACCGCACGCTTACTTGCGCCCGGGGGCGCGTCAGAGTCGGGAACCCCCCGGGGGAAACCGGGGGAACTTCCGGGGGTGGGGTGGGGGTGGTCGATTTTGGATAAATTTTTATTTAAATGTTTAAGATTCCCAAGATGGCTCGCGTTTGAGTGGTTTTTGGGTGAACAAGCGACTTTTTGAGCAGATGGTTGGGGAAAAAGAAGCTCGTCGAGGTGGCATCTGGCCGTTGAAACAGTACAATTGGGCGATGCAAGGCTGGAAGATAAAAATCGCGTTTTTGTTGTTGGTATTCGGGTTGATCGGCGGCTGTGAGCAGGCGTTGTTCCCCGAAGGACTCGCTCGATCACCTTATGAACGCTATCAGATCTTGCGAGGTCAAGAGCGTCAGGCCACTGAAACCAATGCTTATGGTGGCGATCAGCCTGCGTTGCGTGAACGGTTGCGTCCGTTGGATACCCCTTGATTGTGGATGGAAATAGCAGGGTAAACGAAAGTTCTGTAGGTCAATAAGCCGATGAAACCCATACAGTCGTTATATTCCGTTCCAGAATCAAACCAACGTAAGCGGTGGCATGTGACTCCAGACCGACGCACCATTGTGGTTCTCACAACCTTACTTAGCGCGATGACGCTGGTGAGTGCGACGTTGTTAATGATTGAACCGGGCCCGATTGATCCTGTGCAAGGCATCAGCCTTCAGGTCGTGGACCCTCCCTTGAAAATAGTAGATCCCTTGCAAGCCGAAGTTGCCTATGAGCCATGGTTGGGTATTGTGATTCATGATAGTGGTTCGCTTGGCGGATCAGCCCAATCCCTTGACCATGCTCATCGCCAGGCAGGTCTCGAAAGCTTGGGCTATCACTTTGTGATTCACAACGGCCAAGGTGGTCCAGATGGCGAACTTTTTGCCAGCCCACGCTGGATCGGTCAACAGGCTGGTGCTTACTGCGGCGGACCGGGTGCTGAAAAGTTCAATCGCCATGCAGTGGGCGTTTGTATGATCGGCGATTTTGACAGTCAAAAACCCACCGATGCCCAAATGGACGCTTTGGTCAAACTCGTGCGAGGCATTCAAAGCCGTTTCCAAATCTCCGCAGACCAAGTCTGGGTTCAAACAGGTCGGCACACCGATGCTGCCTCGGGACGGATGTTCCCCTTGGCGACCTTGCGACGCCAATTGCGAAACTTCTAATTCGTTCTCCTCTGGGATTTAGAGGGGGCTCGCCACAAAAAATACAAAAAGACACAAAAAATAGCCGCACGCATACTGCGTGCGCGTTCGGCTGGCGGCAGCAAATGATGAAAGAGACTCGAACAAGTTGGATTGTTTCTGAGCTTTTGTACTTTTTTATGGTGAGATCTTTAAATCTTAATAAACGTTAAAAACACGGTGTTTTGCCATGACCCAGTTCCATGTCCTTAAAATCGGTGGCAGCTTGCTGGACCTGCCAGACCTAACCCAGCGAATCTGTCACGTGGTCGATCTGGCATCACCTTCGATGATTCTAGGTCTTGTCGGCGGCGGGCAGGCTGCAAACCTTGTGCGTCAATGGGATGCCATGCATCAGCTTCAAGCTCAGCAGAGCCATGCGTTGGCTGTGGAGGCGATGCAGTTGAATGCTCGGCTGGTGGCCTCGTTGGGATTGCCTTGGTCATTGGTTGCGGCAACAGAAGATTGTCAGCTTGGACGGATCAATCTGGTGGACCCGGTGGCATGGTTTGCCGATGACCAAACGCTTCCACGTCGCTGGTCATTTACCAGTGATTCGATGGCAGCCCGTCTGGCCACGAGCATCAAGGCCGTGAAGCTGACGTTGCTCAAGAGTGCTGATGCAGGAGGCTCGGATCTTGTAGATGCCGATTTTGGCGAGGCTTCGAAATCGTTGAAGCATGTGGAGTTGGTTCATTTGCGTGCGGATCCGCCGACATGCAGCAAGTTTTAATTGCGTGGGTCATTTTTTTGACGCGAGCGAGGTCGATGGTTCCCCGGCGATCGGCTTGTCCACAGACCGCGCCACGCACCGCCAAAATATCTGCGTTGAGTAATGCTATCTGATTGACATGTTCTATGCGCAGTGAGCCTGCTAGGGCGACGAGTAAGTTTGCTTGGTGTGCTTGGGTGATGAGCGTCTGAAGTGTGGGGAGGGTGACATGGTCCCACAAGCAGGAACCATTTTTCACGGCCGTGTCCAGCAAAATCGCAGCAGTGCCAAAATCAATCGCCCAGGCAAGCACCTCCGCCGGTGAAGGCGCGCCCACAAGCTCGCCATCAGCATAAGCAACCGCCACTGCTTTGGCTGGGTCGACAAATCGCTTCGCCAATTGGTCACGCCAATCGGTCGGGGCATGGCTCAACCCCAGCTTGGTCCATGTGAGATTTTTCGATGGGGCAGGGCCAGTCTGTTCAGCCAATTCGCCCATGGCTGCTGAGACGGGTACGCAGCCATCAACGTGCTGAATAATTTGCTCGATGGTGGCGTGGTCGGCTCGACCCAGTGGCCCTTGAGCGGGCTCTTTGATGTCGATGATCTCAGCTCCTCCAGCTAGAGCAGTGGCCGTTTCTTCGGTATTTCGAACAGAGATAAGCAGTTTCATGGGATCGTTGATGGTATGGGTTATTGTGGTGTATTTGTTTATATTTGCAATTTGATTTTATATTTTAATCTAGTTAGGTTGAATGGTTATGAAAACGATTGTAATTCTTTGTGACACACTTCGTCGGGACCATTGTAGTGCGTATACCGGGGGACGGCCGTTGGATCAGTGTTGGGCTGACGGTGCGGCGGATTGGGTGGTTCCCACGCCGAACATGCAACGCCTTGCCGACCGAGGCACCACCTTTAACAATGCGTGGTGTGGCTCAACACCTTGCATGCCAGCAAGGCGTGATATTTATACGGGTCGTTTTGAATTTCTCGAGCGTGGTTGGGGGCCGTTGGAAGAACCGGATGCGGATTTACCTCGTCAGGTTTCAGGCCCGCCGAATCATTCGATGATCCAGATGGCAGAGCAAGGTTACGTGGTATCCCAACTGGTGACTGATCACTTCCATTTGTGGGAAGCAGGATCTGGCAACTATCACATGGGCTACACCGGTCATGAGTTTGTGCGTGGGATTGAAGGCGATTCTTACCGTACGGATTATCTTGAAGCCGGTGAGTTTGATTGTCCTGCTCCGCTTTTAAAAGCCAAGCTCGAACGCCACTACCGCAACGCGCATCTGATGAAGCGGCAAGCTGAGGAAGATTGGTCTGCTGCAAAGGTTTTTCGTGAAGCGACTCAGTGGCTGCATCGCAATCATCAGCACGAAAATTTTTATCTTCATATTGATTGTTTCCCACCGCATGAACCCTTGGACCCGCCAGAAGAACTCTTGAAGATGTTTTGGCCTAGGGGCTATGACGTGCCTGATGAGTGGCGTGCGGGTTGGGGTTATGAACCGATTGCGAAGCAGGGTTTTTGTGCGGATCGGGTTCGTTTTTGTCAGGCTTTGTATGCAGCGAACGTGGTGTTGGTGGATCGTTGGCTGGGTCGTTTGCTCGATGCGATGGATGAATTAAATTTGTGGGATGACACGTTGTTAATCTTCACCACGGATCATGGTACATACAACGGCGACCATGGCCGCCTTGGGAAATTGCAGACTCATGAGCATGATGCCGTCGGTCATCTTCCTTGGATCATGTGCCATCCGACCCATGGCCACGGCGAACAGCGTGATCAAATCGTCCAGTTGGTTGATATTTATCCCACTGTTTTAAGTGCGGTCGGACGGCCGTTGCCCCAGGATCGGCAATTACATGGCGTGGACTTGTTGCCTGTGCTGGAAAACAAAGATGCCCCCACGCGCCCGTATGCAATCTCAGGCCAGTTCGGCATGAGTATGACCCTCACCGATGGCCAGTGGATTTTGCATCAATCACCAGTGGCAGACAATCATCCGCTCAACTGGTATGGCTACCATCTGTCCCGATTTCTCTCTATATACACTTTGGGGGATTACGATGGAACTTGTCGTCCTGTTGAAGTAGCTTCTTGGGATACGCCAACGTGGTTGTCGGACAAGCATACCGATCCCAATGAGTTGGTGAACTTGGCCGCGGACCAACCTCAAGAACTCAAGCGTTTGCAGGAGGCATTGTTGCAAACGCTTGAGAACCTAGGCGCTCCATCGGAGCAGCGGACCCGTTTGGGAATTGGCTAGGGGATTGCTGGGGTATGGTGCGGTCCGCTTTATGGATCAGCATGTTTATGGGGGCAGAGTTGGATGATGTCTCCCCGATCATTGGGGAACTTGAAGCTGGCAGTGGCTGCGATGAGAAACAGTTGGCTACATTTGGGGTCGGTCGTGAGTGCCAGGGTGTTATGAATAATGTGACACTTGGGGCAGGCTGGGGGTTTGGGCTCTTTGTTGCCGTATTGCAGTTCATATTGTTCGGGGTGCATGCGATAAGATGAAAATCGTTCAAAATGATCCCGCGTGGTTTGATAGCTGTGGCTGCAACTCACGCAGCGTGTGACGTATTCATTGAGTGCATCGGGAATGGATGGGACGGCTTTGTAGGCATAGTAGTTGGCGCTGACCATGGCGGTGAACAGCAAGGTGAGTGACATAACTTGCCAGGGTTTAAAGACGAGCCCATGTTGGTGCATGGTGGCACGAAACTGGTCCAATCTAAAACCATAAATAGCATCGTGTATTTTTTGGCCTAGCGTGCGATCATCGCGATAGAGTTCATCGCGCAGGCGGCGACGGTGTTCGTGTCGACGTTCCCGGGCAAGGCGCCGGCGTTTTTGGCCTGGGTTTTCTTTGCGAAGTTCTGCTTCAATGGCAGTCAATTTTTCTCTGGCTTGTTGGTCTGCATCAAGTAGCGACTGGGCGTGTTCGGTGTCATAGCCCACAAGGTCGTTGAAGGCTTCGGTCATCCCGCCGGCAGCAGGTGCTTCATCTAGGAGTATTTCATCTAGCAGCAGGTCCACGGATTCATCAGATCGCTTGGTCTGCTCAAGGACCATTTCGGGCGTGAGAATTTCGGTGTGATCAGGTTCATGTGTAGTCATGATGATTTACTCGGCAACCAGTTCGGGAACATTGGGATAACTAAGCAAGCTTCGGTACGAGTTACGAACGCGTAGCCAATCAGGATTTTCCATATCATTCAGATAAAGCTGGGCATTTCGGCCTGCGTACAAGGTGTCTTGGTCTTCCCATTGCCAATAGTCCACATGGCCATCGGCAAAGGACATCGCCGTGCCATTGCCATGAAACATCGCCATCGAATCGATCCATTGGAACTTGTAGTCTGTACGAGCGTACATGAGCCATGACCCAACGTTCCAGCCACGGGAATCAATATCTTCAAGAAGCACCATTTGATGGCGGGGATTGATAATGTCGGTCAAGCGGTCGGTTCCGATCTGAATCGTACTGTGGTTGGGCTGAAGTTCATGTAGGTTCCAATTTTCACCTCGCATGGGGGCCGTGATGCTGTAGCTGCGTTCGCTGCCATGCACATCAGAGGGGCAATTCCACGGGTCCATTGAGTTGACATAAGAATAGAGTTGGCCGTCTCGAATTGGATCATTGCCTGCTCCACGTCTGACCCAGCCGTCGTCATCAGGGAGTCCTTTGACGAGTTGTTGATTGTGATCTGTGGGAAAAGCTGCCCAGGCGGCCGTCAATTGTTCAAGATTCGCCAAGCATTGATCTTGTTGTGAAGAGGCTTGGACTGCGTGAAGGCCCGGGATGGCCAGGGAGATCAAAATCGCAATCGCTGCCACGCTCACCAGTAGTTCACTTATCGCAAAGCCACCATAATGAACTCCACGCAAAAATAGCCCGATGTTTTGTTGGGAATCTTGGCGGGAGCTATTCCGGGGGGGCTTTTGTGGATATGTGAGCTTGGTCATGATTGATTACTCCGTAACGAGTTCAGGCACATTGGGATAACTTGGCAGACTTCGATAAGCGTTACGAATGCGTATCCAATCGGTATTTTCCAGATCATTGAGAAAAAACTGTCTATTTTTGGCGGCATACAAAGTATCTTTGTCTTCCCAATACCAATAATCGACATGGCCATCGGCAAAGCTCATGACAGTACCATCGCCGTGGAAGATCGTCATGTAATCGATCCATCGATACTTATAGTCATCGCGTGCGTACATGATCCACGACCCTATATTCCAGCCTCGGGTATCGAGTTCTTCAAGAAAGACGATCTGGTTGCTGGGTTTGATGATCTCGGTGAATTGGTCGGTTCCCACTTGAATCCAACTGTGATCTGGCTGGGTCAGGTGTCGATCCCATGCTTCGCCTCGCATGGTGGCGGTGATGCTGTAGCTGCGTTCATTACCGTTGTCATCGGATGGGCAATGCCATATATTCAGAGTGTTGAGATAGGGGTACAAGGCACCATTGCGGATCGGGTCATAGCCTGAGCCTCGTTTGACCCAGCCGTCGGTATCGTCAGGCAGGCCGTTGACAATTTTCTGGTTGTAGTCTGACGGGAAAACCGTCCATGCCACGGCAAACTGATGCAGGTTCGACATACACACGGTTTTTTTCGCATGTTCTTTTGCTGCATGGATGCCGGGCATGATCAGTGAAATGAGAATCACGATAATTGCAATACTGACCAGCAATTCGGTGATTGAAAAACCGTGCGAACAGCTTCGAAAATGTTTTGGGGGCAAGGTCATACTTGAACGGTACAATTTAATTGATGCCGAGGCCTGAAAAAGATTGCCTGTTTTACCAATCTTTCCTAAATACCCACAAGCAAATTGCATGCACGTTCGGTACACTATTTGGCTATGACGCAGAACACTTCCAAAACGAAACAATTACCGGACTATGACCAGGCTTTGACCGCTATTTGGGATGAAGTCTTTTCTTTACCTGCTGAAAGGGTGCCTGTGGGGAAGGCTTTGGGGCGGAAGCTTTATGAGGATGTGGTTGCGGATCGGGATCAGCCGCCGTTTGATCGCAGTGCGATGGATGGTTTTGCTGTGCGGACGGAGGAATTGGGGGCAGGCCGCAGTTGGCCGGTGAGTGGGGTGATTGCTGCGGGGGCAGCGTCCCATACCTTTACCGAAGAAATGGCCGTCCAGACCGTCAAACGGATCGCCACTGGCGCGCCGCTGGCCAATGGCGCCGACGCGGTGATTCCCATTGAACAGGCCAACGTTCAGGCCAAGGGGGAATCTGAAGAGGTTTCATTTACCCTTGATACGCTCAAGCCCTGGGCCAATGTTCACCGTCAGGGGGCCGATGCGTTAGCAGGGGATGTTGTGATTAAAGCCCGAACCCTTCTTTCTGCAGCCCATATCGGGATTGCCTCGGCCGTGGGAGCAACGTCACTGTCCGTGATGCAGCAACCACGCATCACCCTTTTAACCACCGGCGATGAAGTAAAACCCACCGAGACACCCACCGAACAGCTCCAACGCCAGCAAATTCGTAATTCCAACGGCCCGATGCTCCAAGCCATGCTCCAATCCCTGGGATTACCCCCAGCAACCCACCACCATCTTCCCGATGAACCCGATGCGACCTGTGAAGCAGCTCGCAAAGCCATTTCTGAGTCCGATTTGGTGATTACCACCGGCGGCATCAGTGTGGGACAACGTGATTGGTTGCCCTCCACCTGGCAAAAACTGGGCGCTCAAACCATTGTGCATGGGATTGCCATTCAACCAGGCAAGCCGGTTCTCGTCGCACGCAGTGGAAAAACCCTCATTGTGGGCTTGCCTGGTAATCCCGTAAGCGTTTTGGCCACCGCACATCTATTTCTTTGGCCCATCCTCACGAAAATGGCGGGATGCCAAGGCCCCCAGTGGCGTCAGGTCCTTTTGGGTAATGAGGTCAAAGCCAAAGCCAAACGCCAAGTCTTTCGCGCAGCCAGCATCGACGATGAAGGCCACGCCCAAGTGATCGTCTGGCAAGGGTCCGGCGATCTAATGCACACCGCCAATGCCCAAGGCTGGGTCCGTTTGCCTCGAACCGATGAAATCGTCAAGCCCAACACGCCTGTCTGGTTTCTTCCCATGGTTCAGCGATAGCGATCTTAAAGAGATGTGCGATCAGCCATCATCTATATAGATAAGGCAAAGACGCTCTATTCGTATGAACGGGGATTCCCTTTTCATCGCGGGGCATCTTGCTTTGGGTTTGAGAGATCGACCTTCTCTATATGGATGGCCTGTTGAGAGCTATTTGAGGTCCATTTCAAGCGCATTACTTGCAAATTAGAAAAAACTCGAAAAAAACTTTCTAGTTGAATAACCAAAAAAACAGCTTGTTTTAGCGGTTGTTTTGCCTTGAAGACCTGTTATAGGGACTCTAAGCATAGAAATTCCGATTATTCCGATTGTTCCTTCTGCAATGAAGTTAAGGAGGGTAGTGATCGTCCCGATACTTCACTCTGGATGGGTCGTATAGACCCGAGGAGTTAATTGGATTGGTTGGGTCATAACGGTAAAGACCTGCCGCGAAAGAGAAACCTTAACGGAGTTTTAGGAGAGACAAAAAGTCATGAGTAGAATCAACACCAACGTTAATTCAATGCTTGCCCAGCGTATTTTAGGGCAGAACAACAGTTCGATGACTCAGTCGCTTGAACGACTGAGCACAGGACTGGCCATCAATCGCGGAGCAGATAATCCTGCTGGCCTGATCGCCAGTGAAAACCTGCGATCTGAAAAAGCCTCCATCTCAGCAGCCATCGGCAATGCCGAACGTGCCGACCAAGTGGTCAATATTGCTGAAGGCGGCCTACAAGAAATCAGCTCCCTGCTTCTAGAAGTACAGTCACTCGTCGGGGCCAGTGCCAACGACGCCGGCTTGTCGACAGAAGAAAAAGAAGCCAACCAGCTTCAAGTCGATTCGATCCTTCAAACCATCGACCGAATCGCTTCAGCAACCAGCTTCCAAGGCAGTAAACTGCTCAATGGTACGTATGACTTCACCGTCAGTGGACAAGCTTCCACCATCAGCGATTTCACCATTAACGCAGCCAAACTCGAACACGGCGGCTCTCGTGCCGTCAGCGTGGTCGTCACCGCCTCGGCTCAGCATGCCGGTCTATTCCTCTCCACCACGGGTGCATTGGACCTGACCGATTCAACATCCTCATTCACTTTTGAAGTCGCCGGCTCCAAAGGCTCCCGCGAATTCAGCTTTGCATCAGGAACCACCCAGGCATCCATCGTCACCGCAATCAATACCTTTAAAGAAGTCACCGGTGTCTCGGCAGCCACCAGCGGCACAGGCATCGTCATCAAGAGTACCGAATACGGCTCAGCTGAATTCGTCTCCTTCGATGTCACCAGTGTCGGCGGTCAAGCAGGAACCGTCTTCGGACTCTCTTCCATTGATGAAGATGTCTCCAAGACCACCGGCGGCACCACCTTTGCCAATATCAGCAACCCAATCCGTGACATCGGTCAAGATGTCGGTGCGATCATCAACGGCATCAGCACCACCAGTAAAGGTCGCAACATCAAAGTTGCAACAGATTTCCTGGATATGGAACTGGAACTCACTGCCGCAGGTGCAACCGCTCAGGGAACCATCGCAGCCATGACCATTACCGGTGGTGGTGCGAAGTTCAACCTTGGCCCCAACGTCGATATCAACAACCAAGTCAGCATCGGTATCGAAAATGTCGCTGCACGACAACTGGGTGACATCAACTTTGGTTTCCTTGATGACCTTGGCTCTGGTAACACCTCCAACCTCGTCAACGGTAACCTCGAAACAGCCCAGAAGATCGTTAATGCCGCCATTAGCCAGACTTCCAGTCTGCGTGGCCGACTTGGTGCCTTCCAGAAAAATGTCATCGGTGCAACGACCCGATCCTTGGCTGTCTCCCTCGAGAACACCAGTGCAGCGGAAAGTGCAATCCGTGATACGGACTTCGCAGCAGAAACAGCCAGCATGACGCGGTCACAGATTTTGGTCAACGCTTCAACCAACGTGTTGAGCATCGCCAACTCGCAACCGCAATCCGTTTTGGCTCTACTCGGCTAAAACCCGAGGCTAGCCTCTTTCGGATAAATCCAAAAACTCCAACACCCCGTGGCTTAACTGTCACGGGGTGTTTTTAATATCGACTTTTCCGTATTTTGTATGGATGGTTTTTAGAGCGCCTTGGGCAAAGAATCTTCACGGGTCATTTTGTTGATCGTGAAAAAACAGCCGCAAGTATACTTGCTTGTGCGTCCGATCCCCCAATACAAGTGAAATTGATTGACGCAAGTTGCTCTAGCTATTAGTTGAAAACGCAGTGATATGTTTGCCGCGGACGCCAGCATCGGCCCGGTAAAAGTCAGTCGTCACGAGCAATACACAGGTTCAGGCCATTTGGCCGATAATTTTAATCAAGCATGACAAAAAAACCTTCTCATTCTCAATTGGACGCTTGGATGGAATCTCATCCGTGGCATCCACGCGTGTTGCCGTTTGCGGTGTATATCATTTTGCTGGCAGCGGTCGGGGTGTGCAGTGACCGGTGGCCCCAGAGTTATCCCTTTGTTTATTTTGTTCAATGTGCAGCAACCGCCAGTTTGTTGTGGCGTTATCGACGGTTGTGCCCGGAGCTGACGTTTCGTTTTGATTGGCGGGCGTTGCCGGTGGGCGTGTTGGTAGCGGTGGCTTGGGTTGGCCTTGGAAAATGGATGGCCGGGTTGTCCGGGCCCGTAGAAATCGGGGGGGCTGAGGAACATTTATTTGAACGTCTTTCGCCTGGGTTTAAAGCTGTTTCTTTGGGCTTGCGTTTTTTGGGGATGAGTTTGCTGGTTCCGATTTTTGAAGAGTTGTTTGTGCGGTCATTGTTGCTTCGGAGTTTTCATCGCGGCCGCCAGGTGGCCGTGGCCGTGATTCAGTGGTGTCAGGAAATTCCGGGCCTAGGCGATTGGCTCATGCACACGTCTTTGGCCCAGCGAGCGGACCATTATGACCAACCTTTGGGGCGGGCTTTTAACGCTACCGCGTTGGGGGTTTTGAGTTTGAGCGGGGTGGCGGGCAGCACGTTGATCTTTATGTTCGGGCATGTCATGCGTGATTGGCCGGGTGCTATTTTGTGTGGCATTGTTTATTGTTTGTTGTTGCGTGCAACGCGTGACAAGGGGCTTGGCCCTGTGATTTGGGCGCATGGTCTGACCAATGCACTGCTTTGGGGATGGTGTGTTTCAACTGGTGATTGGCTGTTTTTATAGGGCTTTGCGTGGTCTTTTGCTGGTATATTTCTCACAATCGTTACAGACGGCCCTTCCTTTCTTTGAAATGACCTTAGGTTATTAAGTTTGCCTGCAGGTTCGTCGATTCCATTCATCAGAAAGCTCAAAGATATTGATCCCGTCCACGACAGGGCCCTTTCGTGAGTATGGTCATTAATATTTGAGAACTTATTTGGAATGAGATGGTTTGTATTGAATAGTTTGGTATGAGTCCGGGCAGTCACAGGCTCATTTTTGAAATAGGCAACTTTTAGCAAGGAGTGTTTCGTCATGAACACACGCAAACGCAATTCAGGTTTTACATTGGTCGAAATTTTGATCGTTGTGGTCATTCTCGGCATTTTGGCAGCAATCGTGATTCCACAGTTTTCATCTGCGGCCGATAGTGCGAAAGTGAGCAGTATGCAGACCCAACTGCAGACGATCCGCAGCCAACTGGAGCTGTATCGACTGCAACACAACAACGCTTATCCCACCGGCGCTCAGCTTTGGGGCAACCTTACTGCAAAGACCACGGCCGCCGGTAGTACCACCAACGGTACCTTGGGACCTTACTTGCAGAAATCTCCCAAAAACCCATTTGAAAATAGTTCAACCGTGGCATCTTCGACCGAAACGGACGGAACTTTAGGAACGGCCGCCGAAGGTGTTGGCTGGGTCTACAACTCTGTGACGGGTGAAATCAAGGCCGTCGTTTTAACTGCGACCGCCAAGAGTGTGGGCATGGTAACCAGTGATGGTGATATTGTCGTCTACTAATTCACTGCATAACTTAACCAACCCCATAAACGTCATCTTGGCCTTCGGGCTGGGGTGGCGTTTTTTTTATGAAGCAGGCAGCGACAAGCGATCAATTAAGAGCAGACGCGCACGCTGTTAGCGTGCGGCTTCTATGAAAAACCGTTGCTTGTCAAGGTTCTTTTATTTTGAGTCGTCTGTTTTGGCTGGTTCCCATGCTTCTATCCGAGCATCCCGCGTTGCCACGGTAGCCCATGTGGGTGG
>JAJRRC010000064.1 GCA_024279865.1 Planctomycetota bacterium
ATTTGAAGATCAAATAATCCGGTGAACATAGGATGCATCCTTGCAAAAGGAAGGAGAGAAAAGAGACACATGCCATCCTTGACGGGCCAAGGGGACATTTTATCAAAAAGTGGCGGAATGACTATTTTTCAAAGAACCCATAATGGATTCCTTTCTGCCGGGCATTATCCCGGTTCGGTTTGGAATCCGCTATTCATGGGCTACCGCAATAACACGCTCCAGGCTTGAAACAATCATGGGGTAAGGGAACTCTGATTGCTTATGACACCTTTCCCGTTCGGTATAACCGAAGCCCACATCTTCCCATCTCCATGATGCAGTGGACCCGTCAACTCATCAAACTCGCGAAGCTTCAACCCGTGGGCCGTTTTGTCAATGATCAGCTTGGTGATGGAAGTGGTCGTTTGGGCACCGGTGTTCCGGTGGTTGAAGTGGTGGTGCGTGTGAAATCTGAAAAGGAAAAATTTATTTTCTGCATGAACCAAGGCGGCTTGGGTCGCGGTGAAATCCAAATCCCTTTAGCCTCAGGAAGCTGGAAAGCCACGGATGTGATCTTGGGCCAGCCCATTGAGAATGCGTCATGGGAGCAGGGGGTATGGCGACTGAAAGTGGACATGAAGCCTTGGGAAAGTCGCGTGATTCGTTTGTTCCAGTAAGACAATAACTAGCCTGTTTTACCATGGGTTTATGTGAAATCTTGAAGAGCATTTGCTCTTATGTTCAAAATAAGTAATATATCGCGTCTCGGCAAAATTTTTGTAAAACAGGCCTTCGGCTTGATTCCAAATTTTTCGAGTGGACCGGGTAGCTCAGCTGGTAGAGCATCGGCCTTTTAAGCCGCGGGTCCTGGGTTCGAATCCCAGCCCGGTCATTTGGTAAAGCCTTGTAGCTTAATGAGCTACAAGGCTTTATCTCAAATTAAAAACCGTTAACCGGACAGCAGTGACCTTCATTAGGGGGTAGAGAATCCGGCCCTTCGGCCCCTAGAGAGCCCTTAAGGCTCGGCTTTTGGGGGATTGGTGTTGCCACAATGCCAACCGATTTTGCTCTGGCGAACGGCGTTTTTCAACCCCGCAGGGTAAATTTTGGTATCTTGAAGGGATTATTAGGTGACTTTACAAGGGAGTCTGTTATGCCTGCCATCCGAACTTTGAGTGTGCTGATTTTAGCTGTTGCGGTTTTACCTCTGACGGGCTGCCAAAAGCGGCTGGTTGCTGAACGCAATGCGCTTTTTGCACAAAATACTGAACTACAAGAAGAACTCGAACGCTCCCGCTCTGCTTTGGACTCAGCGGAATCTGACCGCCAACAAATGCTTGGCCAAATGAATCAATTGCAAGGTCAACTGGCAGTAGAACGTGCCAAGCCTCCTGTCGAAATTCGTGTGCCTGTGTTGACCCCCGCAGCCAACACCACCGGCTTTGCATCCATTGAAGGCATTGAAACCGTCACAGGCCAAGGAACCATTACCGTGCGTGTGCCTGGCGATGTGCTGTTTTCGGCAGGTAAGAGTACCTTGCGGAGCGCTGCGAAAAAGACCTTGGGAAAAATCGCTTCGGTGATTAAAAAGGACTATGACAGCAATGTCATTCGTGTTGAAGGCTACACCGACACCGACCCAATTCGCAAGAGCAAGTGGGCGGACAATCTGGATTTGAGCCTTGCTCGATCAGCCGCGGTTCACCGCTATCTCCAGAAGAAAGGCGTCAAAGCCAAACAACTTCAAGCAGTCGGGTTTGGGCAATGGCATCCACGCTCTAACAAAGCTAAAAGTCGTCGCGTGGAAATCGTCGTCATTCTGAATGATTAACCCATTGATCCTTATTAAAAGCATCTTCAAAGCAACATCATGATCGGCATTATCGACTACGGCATGGGAAATCTCCGCAGTGTGCAAAAAGCACTGCAAGCGGTAGATCACTCGGGCTCACAAATTACTATTCTCCACACCGCAGACCAAATCAGCGAGGCTGATCGTCTGGTCCTTCCGGGCGTGGGTGCGTTTGCTGATGGCATGAAACACCTTCGTGAAGGAGGTTGGATTGAACCCATTAAAGCGTTTATCCAAACGGGTAAGCCGTTTCTAGGCATTTGTCTGGGCATGCAGCTTTTGTTTGACCGATCAGAAGAAATCCCCGAAGGCGTGGGCGCTTCAGCCGCCAACGGGCTCGGAATTGTCGGGGGTGAAGTGCTTGCGTTTGAAGGGGATCAATTTGGTCCTGGCAAACTCAAAATCCCCCACATGGGTTGGAACACCCTTGATCCCGTGGGCTCCCCGCCCCTACTTGAAGGTTTGAACAAACAGCCCAGTGTGTACTTTGTGCATGGTTACTATTGCCAGCCCACGGATAAATCCATCGTCACTTCTTGGACGGATTATGGCCAGCCGTTTTGCAGCAGTCTGCATCAACGCAACGTATGGGCTTCTCAGTTTCACCCTGAAAAATCACAGACGGTGGGCCTTCAAATGCTCAGAAATTTTGCATCATGTCCTCACTAACCCCCACTCCCGTTCAACTTCAAGGGGCCGCTACGCTGCCCCAGTTGGCAGACCCGACAACTTATCGCGCCTGCGTGGTGGACTTGAATCAATCTGAAGCTGAACGCACCTATTGGATCGAAGTTTTTCGTAGCCACTGGCCTTCAATGTTAGAAGATGCGTTGACCGAAGCATTGGACCGTGGTGAAAACGTTTCCAAAATCCAAGAGCAAATTGACCGGGTGCGGGAACGTTTTTTGGTTTACCTCAAAGAGCTAAGCGAAGATCCTGCGCGGGATGAATGCTTGACCATTTTGGATATCTGCGTGATCCGCGAAGCATTGCTCCGGGAAGTGGGAATTGAAGATCCTTATCGCTTGTCCAAAGAGCGTGAAAACAAAGTAGCGATGGCGGTGTTGCCTAGTCTGCTTGAGCAATTGGACCAGATGGATGAACGGGCACGGTTGGTTCAATTGGCTCAGGGTGTTTTTGCAGGCAACATTTTTGACATGGGCGCCAACCACACCCGATCGCTTTTTACCAATGGTCAGAGTGTGGATTTTCGTGACATTCGTGACAAGCTCAAGCCTCGGCCGTGGCTGATTGATGATCTGGATCTTTGGATCACTCGCTTGACGGAGGGGAAGCCTCATCAGGGCGCGATTGCTTTTGTGGACAATGCCGGTTGCGATGTGGTGCTGGGCATGTTGCCGTTGGTACGAGAATTACTTTCACGTCAAACACCTGTGATTATTTCCGCGAACACGTATCCGTCGCTCAATGATATTACGCATGAGGAATTAACGGTTCTGATTGCGGAGATTGCGTCATGGGACCCGGTGATTGGTTCTGCGGTCGCTGATGGCAGGTTAACTTTGATCGCCAGTGGGAACGGTTTGCCTTTGATTGATTTAACACGGGTGTCTGAGGAACTGGCCCTAGCTGCGACGAAGCAACCCATTGATCTGGTGATTATCGAAGGCATGGGTCGTGCGATGGAAAGCAATCTTGATGCGACATTCAACTGTGATGTTTTGAAGGTCGCCATGATGAAGGATCGCAATGTCGCAGCGTTGTTAGGCGGAACCCTGTTTGATTTGATGTTTCGTTTTGAACCCGTGGCCACCTAAAATACGCATTGTTTATTTTTTTTGGGCGTATTAAGAATTTTGTCACAACTTATCCGTTGCGTCTTGCAAAATCACAAACGCACAAGTTTTAACCACGATTGGCATCCCTATTTTCATGCGTATTGTTTTGATCGGCGACATTCATTGGTACCGGCTTCGCGTAGCTCCATGGAAACTGTTTGGCAAGCGTTTGCTAGGCCAGGCAAACTTGTGGCTCAATCGGCGTAAGCGGTTTGACCCCACAAGAATGGGGCCTGTGGTGCAACGGGCGATGTCGCTGAAGCCTGATATTTTGTTGTTGTCAGGCGACTTTACCACGACCACTTTGCAAGGTGAATTTGAGGGTGCGTTAAACGCGATTAAGCCTTTGGTGGATCAGGTCCAAACGACCCTTGCGGTGCCTGGCAATCACGACCGGTACACGTTCAGTTCCCAAAGAACCAAGCATGTCGAGCAAGCATTGGGGGAACTGATGCCCACGACCATGCCTTGCTTGACCCGGTTAAATGATCGATGGTCTGTGTTGGCGATGGACGCAGCGGTCCCGCGTTGTCTTTCCTCACGGGGCAGGCTTGGTCAAGAGGCTTTGCTTCAAGCGAAAAAGCTTCTTGATTCATTGGATGCGGACCAAGGCGTTTTTGTGTTGTGTCATTATGCCTTGGGCAATCCGCCAGACCATGCTCCCATGAAGCAAGGCCATCGTCTGGATGAAGATCAAGCCCTGATCGAAATTTTATCCCAGGCAAAATCTAAAACTGTTTACATGCATGGCCATGTGCATGAGCCTTGGTGTTGGCATCGATCCGAGCGGTTCATTGATCTCAATGCCGGGTCGCCGACGATGCAGAAAACCGCCTATCCACATGGCCAGGGATTCTGGGAAATTCAAATTTACGATCAAAATCTTGAGATCGACTTGACGCACCACGTTCAACGTGGTCCAGTAGAATCAGTCCAATGGACAAAGAAGCTGTCAGCGATCAGCCACCAGCCATCAGCGAAGAGAGGAACAGAAGAAGGGGATTTAAAATGAACAGGGCAAGACCTGTTTTGACAGATAGAACCGTTGGATTTCTTCTCTTACTATGCATCGCATATATGATGTACGCATTGAGACTTTCATAAAGCCTTCTCAATGGAGTCTCCGCGAATAACCATTCGCACTGTTTTTTTGTGGGATTGGTATTACTGACAACTGATAGCTGATAGCTTAAAAAAAGGAATTCGCTTATGTGCGGCATTGTTGGTTACATCGGCCCAAAATCTGCGGCCCCCTTGTTGGTCGAAGGTTTAAAACGACTCGAATACCGAGGCTATGACTCGGCAGGATTGGCGGTTGTCACCGAGGATGGTATTGCCATCAGTCGAGCGGTGGGTCGGGTGCGGGCGCTTGAAGATAAATTAAACAAAAACACTAAAATCGACGGCCATCTGGGGATCGCCCACACACGCTGGGCCACCCACGGCGGCCCCAGTGAACTCAACGCCCACCCCCACACAGGAACCACCTCCCAAGGACATACCATTGCAGTGGTCCACAATGGGATCATCGAAAACTATATGGCCTTGCGTCAATACCTCACAGGCAAAGGGCATACCTTTGAGTCTGAAACAGACACCGAGGTCATCGCCAAGCTCATCGCCCAACTCTACGACGGCGACCTGGAAAAAGCGGTCCAAGATGCCCTGCGTGAAGTGACCGGTGCATACGCCATTGCAGTGCTATGCGATGCGGAGCCTCACACCATGGTCGCAGCCCGCAAAGGCAGCCCGCTCATCGTGGGCATTGCAGACAAAGCCTACGTCGTCGCATCGGATGCGTCCGCGATTATTTCGCACACCACACAGGTCATCACCCTTGATGATTATCAGGTCGTGCGTCTATGTGCCGGCCATGAAGACAAGCAAGGCAACGGCGGGCCATGGTCGGTTGATTTCCGCACGACCACCATTGACAACGAAACCGTTTCACGCGAAGTAACTGAGCTGGAGTTTGATCTCGAACAGATTGAGCTTGGTGAATACAAGCATTTTATGCTTAAAGAAATCATGGAACAGCCCCAGGCCATTCGCAACTGCCTGCGCGGCCGCATTGATCACCGCGAAGGACGGGTGGTGCTTGGAGGCCTCGATCATATTGCGAGGGAACTGACTCGTGCCAAGCGGTTCCTCTTTGCCGCCCAGGGAACTGCCTACCATGCAGGACTCATCGGCGAATACCTGTTTGAAGACCTTGCAAAAATCCCCGCTCGCTGTGAATATGCCAGTGAATTTCGATACCGCAACCCCATTATCGAAGAAGGAACCATCACCGTGGCGGTCAGCCAGTCCGGTGAAACAGCGGATACCTTGGCGGCCTTGGCTGAAGCGCGCGAACGGGGCGCGATTGGCTTGGGCGTGGTCAATTCCGTGGGCTCGACCATCTCACGTGAAACCGATGCGGGGGTTTACCTGCATGTGGGGCCTGAGATCGGGGTGGCTTCGACCAAAGCGTTTTGGGACAAGTGGCGGTCCTAACTCTTATTGCCTTGTACCTAGGCAGACGACGATTCCTGTCCGATGCCACGCTTAAAATGTACTTGGACCAATTCGAGCAACTACCCAACCACATTGAACGGGTGCTTGAACAATCCGAGCACATCAAAGATTGTGTTCAGTCGTGCATTGACCGCGAAAACTGGCTGTTCCTCGGACGGGGCTACAACTATCCCGTGGCCATCGAAGGCGCGTTAAAACTCAAAGAGCTGTCCTATATTCATGCAGAGGGCATGCCTGCTGAGGAAATGAAACATGGCCCGATTGCGTTGATCGACAAGGGAATGCCCGTGGTCTTTGTAGCTCCCAAGGGACCGCAGTATGAGAAGGTCATTTCCAACATTGAAGAAGTGCGTGCCCGTGGCGGGCGTATCCTCGCAGTGGCGACCGAAGGCGATGACAACATTCACAAGTATGCTGATGCGGTGTTTACCGTCCCTGATGTGCCTGAAGCGTTGCAGCCGATGTTGACGGTAATCCCACTACAAATTTTGTCCTACCACGCGGCAGTCCTTCGCGGTCATGATGTGGACAAGCCCCGCAACCTCGCCAAGAGTGTGACGGTAGAATAATCTATCCCAATCACAGTTGAGTTTAAAATCTTTAAGAAGACGCAGCGTTGTAGCGTGTCATCGCTGGCTCGATCCCTTGGTCTAGCCAACAGGCCACCGCGTCGGCAGCCTGGTCAAGCGCGAGGTCCAATGGCTCTTTCTGGTCAGCAGAAAAACGCCCCAGCACATAGTCCACCTGTGACATGCGGCCCGGTGCGTCAATGCCAATCCGCAAGCGTGGATAGTCCCGGGTTCCCAAGGCTCGTTCAATGTCTGTTAAGCCGTTGTGCCCCCCCGCACTGCCGCCAGCTCGCAGACGAATACGTCCGGTGGGCAACGCCAGATCGTCCACCAACACGAGCAATTGCTCAACGGGATCAATTTTGAAAAAACGAGCCGCTTCGCCCACCGCCTGTCCCGACCGGTTCATAAACGTATTGGGCTTGAGTAACAGCGCCCGTGTTGAACCGATGGAGCCTTCGGCAGCCAACGATTTGAACTGTGTTTTCCCCACGCTTAAACCATGGCGTTGGATCAGACGATCAATCACCATAAACCCCGCGTTGTGCCGGGTGTTTGCGTATTGTGAGCCGGGATTTCCCAAGCCAACGATCAAATACATTGTGATTCCAATGGTAAGTTAGAAGCAATGGGTAAAACCAATACCGACCCTGAGCATGGCCCAGGGTCGGATGGTTGTCAATGATTGAATCACATGACCGTAAAACTGTTCAAGCAAGGCTCTGAGACGAAACCCTAGGCCGAAGGCTTGAACAAGGTCCTGCAAATTTTTTATTCGTCGCCAGCTTCGCCGTCTTCCTTGGCAGGACGACCGATGACTTCTGGCTCGTCGCCACCTTCGGTCGCTTCTTCTTCAACGACTTCAGCTTGCACCTGCACGGATGCGACGACGGTGTCACCTTCGGTTTTGGCAACCACACCCTGAGGCAAGGTCAGGTTCGACACGCTGAGGGATTGGCCAGCTTCCAAAGCTTCAACATTGACCACAATCGTCTGTGGGATGTTGGTGGCGAGGCATTCGACTTCAATGCTGTTCACAGGATGTTCGAGGATGGCGCCAGCTTCTTTGAGGCCGACGGCATTGCCAGTGAATTCCAGAACAACTTCGACGGTGACCTTCTCGGTGAGGTCCACGCGAGCGAGGTCTGCGTGGATGATGCGTGAGCTAAGATGGTTCCACTGAACGTCTTTGATGAGGCAAGCTTCGGTGGTGCCTTGATCGGTGGTAATTTTCAGCAGATGAACGTTGTCGTGCAGCAGGTCGTTGAGCTGCTTAAAATCGACGGACACATGAAGGGGGGCCTTTTTGTGGCCATAGACCACGACAGGGAGTTGTCCTTCTTCACGCAGACGTGCTGCGTAGCGGGTGCCGAGGCGTTCACGAACGGTGGCTTGAATTTCGGGGATTTGTGTGGTGCTCATAATTTGTTTCTCCATTTTCTTTCTTGTTGTTGGGAAATTTAAGTTGTTAGCGGGCCGCTGTGGCGAACTTTTTGAATAGGCTCGACACGGACGTGTTGTGATGGATACAGTGGATTGCTTCGCCGAGCATTTCGCCGACGCTTAGTTGGACCATTTTGTCTTCGATGGGTTTGCATCGAGAGCCAGCGGGAATGGTGTCGGTCACGATAATTTTTTCGATGGGTGCTTCAGCCAAGCGTTCCATGGCCAATCCGACCAAGACCGCATGGGTACAACAGGCAACGACTTGTTTAGCGCCTCGTTCCATGACCAGTTTGGCTGCTTCGCACATGGTCCCTGCGGTGGAAATCATGTCATCAGCCATAACGACGGTTTTGCCATTGACCTCGCCGATGAGGTTGGCGGACAGGACTTCGGTTCCGCTTTTACGACGTTTATCGACAATCGCCAGATCGCCCCCAAGCCATGAGGCATAGGAATTGGCGGTTTTGACGTTCCCCACGTCCGGACTGACCATCACGATATCGCCGAGGTCTTCACGCATGCTTTGAAGATGGCTGATGATGATCGGGGCTGCATTGAGGTGATCCACGGGAACATCAAAAAAACCTTGAATCTGAGCGGCATGCAGGTCCATCGCCAAAACGCGATTGGCCCCGGCAGTGGCGATCAGGTTGGCCACGAGCTTGGCGGTAATTGGAACGCGTCCTTCATCTTTCCGGTCTTGGCGGGCGTAACCCATGTAGGGGATCACCGCAGTGATGCTTCGAGCGCTGGCACGTTTGAGACAGTCGATGTAAATCAACAGTTCCATCAAGTGTGCATTAACCGGATGGTAGGTGGACTGAACGACGAAACAATCTTTACCTCGCACGTCTTCTTCGATCTTGACCAATATCTCGCCGTCGGGAAACATATCGGTGTGACCTTGACCTAAAGGAAGGTCTAAGTAGCGACAGATGCGTTCAGCCAAGTCACGGCTGGCACGACCACAAAAAATCTTTAAATCATCTCGGTCTGCACGACTCATGGCTTAATCCTTCTTTGGTAAGACTGACAACCGTTCCTGCAAAATGCGATCCACTTCGGCAAGTTGCTCGGGCGTGTTGATACTTAAAACATCTGCTGCGGGCACTGCATCAACCACACCCACGGGATTGCCTTGCTCTTTGAGCAGGCAAGGCACATCGGTGAGGTAATATTCGCCCTGCTGATTGTCGGGGCGAATTTGCTGCAATTGTGTAAACAAGGCATCAGAGCGAAAACAATAATAACTTGGGTTCACTTCCCCCACTGCCAATTGATCTGTGGTGGCATCTTTTTGTTCGACAATGGCTTTGAACGAGCCGTCAGCATCACGAATCACTCGGCCGTACCCGGTCGGATCTTCTAAAATAGACGTGGCAAGTGTGGCCTGATTGCCCGATTGGCGATGGGCTTGGAGAACCTGTTCGAGGGTCTGCTTACGAATCAATGGGCCATCACCGCCGAGTACAAAAACATCCCGTGGATCATCCGCATCAAACAACGGCTCAGCCATCATGACCGCATGACCGGTCCCTAGAAGCTCGGTCTGTTCAACAAAATAACAATTGGGATAGCCTGCCAAAGATTCACGAACCTGATCGCTTCCAAAGCCGACAATGATGATGCAACGCCCCACCCCTGCTGCGGCACAAGCCTCGACGACCCAATGAAGGATCGGCTTGCCTGCCACGGGCAACAAGACCTTGGGCAGATCACTGTTCATACGGGTGCCTTTGCCAGCAGCCATAATAATTGCGTCAGGTTGTGTGGTGTTCTTCTGCATATTCGGACAACTCAATAAGAAAAAAACTAACCCGCCTGGACTTGAACCAGGAATACCAGAGCCAAAATCTGGAGTGTTACCATTACACCACGGGTTATTCGTTTTTTTATCAGCCGCCCAACAGAAGCACTGCCAAAAAAGACAGTCAAACGATGGGGCCGGCACCTGCTCTGGGCTCAAATCTGTTCCACGCCAGCGGGAATGAAACAGGCTCCTGTCTACGCCACAACCCCTTTTTTAGAGTGTTGTGTCACAGTCGGCCCTCAGTTCAGGCGGTCTAAGTCTAGGGTTGTTGTGGAAACTGTCAAACTGGCCTTGAATTCCCTTCAAACAAGCCCTTTTTATTTCACAAGACACATCTTCACAAATCCCGGTAAAATAAGAGCATGACGAACCGAATTGCCCTTGTGTGCATTATCATGGCCACCTGCTTGACAGGCTGCGAAGCGCCCAAAGGAACCTCCTCTGACAATCAGTATCCAGCAACGGGGAATACAGCGAGCCAATTGGCACGAGCAAGGGTTGCCCTCCAAAAACGTCTCACCGACTCACGCACCGTCCAAACCGACCGAGACTATCTCTTAAACCGTTTGAGGCTCACCATTCTCGGCCTAGCTGACGGCTACCCCCAAGTGGTCGGCCGCCCTGCTGACGAATTGTTTGAAATGCTCACCACCCATGGCATCAATGAAGCCAAAGAATTCGAGGCCACGGTTTTTCATGAAGAACTTCGCATCTGGAAAGGTGAACCCTTTGAGCAAGCCATGGCATTTCACTACATTGCAACCCATTACGCGATCCTCGGATCATGGGACAATGTGCGGGCGGCCTCGCTGAACAGCCTGTCACAACTCCGCGATTACAGCCATGAATCAGAAACCGGGACCATCAATGCCGATGCCCTAGCTGACCGCGCCAAGGCCATTGAAAATGGCCAAGCCATCACACCCGCGACCGCAACCAATGCCAACGGCTACGTCACCGTCGAAAATGATTTCACGCTGGGATACCTCCTTTGCGCCATTGCCAACGAACAACTCGCCCGAACACTAGGCGACCGGGATCGGGCCAATGAAGCCCGGGGCTTGTTTGATCAAGTTTTAAAACTTCGCCCCTCTTTGGCTCCTCTGATTGCAGCCTTCAAACGTGAGCAATTCAATACCTTGTTGATTGTGGATGCGGGACAAGGCCCACGTAAAGCGCGCACGGGGCCTGATGGCGCATTAACCATTTACAATCCCATTGACCGTAGCCGAGCCCCTTTGATTGTTCGGTCTGGCAACAGCGAACAAACGTTTGATCTGGTCAGTGACCTAAACCGCTTGGCGACCTCTCATCTATGGCGAGGCAGAGAAGGTGCCCGACTCGCCAAAAGCACCGTTGGCACGGGCATGATGATGGGCGGATCGGTCGCAGCCTCGAGCCGTGACCCTGCAACACAATGGGCGGGCCTAGGCTTAATCCTTGGCGGGCTTTATGCCAAAGCCACCGCAGGAGCAGACACCCGCTACTGTGAACTCTTACCCCAACGGGTCTACCTCGTCCCAGCCAACGCCCCCGCCCCCGCCCCCGGAAGTTTCCCCGGAAGCGCCCCCGGCAATCCCAAAAACAGGGGAATTTCCGGGGCGACTTCCGGGGCTTCCGGGGCTTCCGGGGGGGGGTGGATTCAATTACAAGTGAAGGGGCAGCTAGGTACTCGGCTGACGCTCACGGGGCTGACAGCTCCTCAATCTGGAAAAGTCCAAGTCCGGTATGTGCGATTGCTCGACGGCACAGACCCGCCCCCTTGGGCTATCAGTGGGAAAATACACTATGCGGGCGATGGCACGCCGGCATTGGCAAAACCCAGCTTGCCTTACATCCTTGGCGGACGAAGTGTGCACCAGCCGACATGGGAACAAGTCGGCCGCTGGCGTGAAGCAGGTCTACCCACTGAATTAGACACAAACGCGGTGGTAGATTTATTCAAGCAAGAAAAAATCGAACTTGGTGATGGCAATCCCATCGGCATCCATCTTCTTGAAGGTGGACGCACGTTAACCTCCCCGCTACCTGGCTCACTGGGCTTTGTGCGTCTGTTCTGTCAGGAACATCCCATCTATCAACCGCGATCCCAAGCAGTGCAACGCTTGTGGCCTTAAAATGTATGCTTAAGCAAGGAGTTTTTATCATGAAACAGATCATCTTCTTATTGGCCTTGTCCGTTGTCATCATGGGCTGTCAAAGCACCGAGCCCGCCGGTGGCATTGGGGTCAAGGCTGATTCACTGGCGGTGGGGTCGTATCCACAGATTGTTGCCCTAGAAGGATTGAGCAAGGTCCTCGTGGCTGGCGCTCCGGTGGTTTCACCTCCAACCATCAAGCCCATGTACGTCAGCGTCCCCTTGCGTTCGGTGCATAAGAGCACGTTAAACGTTCAATACCGCTTTGAATTTTCTGATGTACAAGGACGGCCACTCCGATCTCAACAAGGTTGGCACTTCACCACGCTAGAACCTCAGATGCAAGCAATCCTCGAAGCGGGTGCGATGAGCCTCAGCGCGGTCAGTTGGCGTTTACAGATTAGACCCGCACGCTAAAGCCCCCCGGAAGTGCGGCCGGGAGACATTCGACAACCGCAAAAAATCACGGCCCAAAGAACTGCAGCTCTACAATCGCGCATGCGACAGGAAAATAGGATTCCACAGGAATTTTATAGAAAAATGGATTAAACCACCGTAGCAGGCGTAGGCGTGGGCAGGCCATGCTTCTTGGCATTGACGCGGCTACCCTTGGGCATGCCGATGGTTCGCGATTGGATTTTATCTTGCAATCGCATCAAGCCTTCGATCAAGGCTTCTGGACGCGGAGGACAACCCGGAACATACACGTCCACAGGCACAACCATATCGACACCCTTGACCACATGGTAGCCATACTTAAAGTAAGGACCGCCGCCGACGGTGCAAGCACCCATGGCCATCACATACTTGGGGTCAGGCATCTGATCGTAAAGTCGTTTGAGACGAGAAGCCATCTTATAAGTCACGGTACCAGCAACAATCATGAGGTCTGCTTGGCGTGGGGTGGCCCTAAAAGCTCCCGCACCAAAGCGGTCCACGTCAAAGCGAGAAGCACCAAAAGCCATCATCTCAATGGCACAACAAGCCAGACCAAACGTCATCGGCCAAACACTACTCTTGCTCGACCAATTCAGCGCCCAGTCCACACTGGTCACAATCAAGCCCTCTTCAAAGCGGTTTTCAATCCAACTCATCAGCGTCAAGTCCTCTGTCGTTGCGGGTTATTAAATCAAAAGTTCTCGAATCATTGTAGGCCAATCTGAAACAGACATCCAACTGACCAGTCAAAGTAAAAAAAACGGCGAATGGCAAGACCTAACAGTGCATCACACGCTCTAGCCTTCTTCGAGTACCTGAACGTCCACAAGGTCTTGGGGCCTACCCGAAGCACGCTTCGTGGTAATCATATCTCCCTTAGAAATCACGGGAATCTCAAGACCTTCAATTTGAACCCTGCTTGCACGCGAAATGCATTGCGTAAAATCCACGTCATAATATCGATTCGACAGGGCGGGATTCCAATTTGATAAACAATGCCACGCGTTTCAAAGTCTTTGGGATTTATTTTTTCAACCGGCACGCCAAACTGGGCCAATGCCTCGTAAACCTTCACCGCATTTTGCGGTTGCGCCCAAATCCAAACATCCATATCCTTGGTCGCGCGTGGAAAACCATGCGCAGCCATGGCATAACCACCGACCAACAGAAAATCAACCTTTGTTGCGATGAAGTACCGCAACATGTCTTTGAAGTCTTTGTTCAGCATTTTGACCTGGCACCAGCGACCAAACGTCTCGCGTCAATTCCCACACAAATCCTAGACGCGTTGCCATATCCCCGGGCATAAAACCATGATCCGAAGACGTTTTGAGAGTCTTTTTTTCAACCGTCACCACACACGTTTTCATCCTTATATGATACCACATCTCAAGCCCCAACCGCAGAAAAAAGACCCCGCCCCATGCGGAATCCCATGCCGCTTTGTACACTGGAACACCATGACGTTCTATGATCCCAAATCAACCTTGCCACTGGCGATCATCCTTCAACGGATCGGCCTCTTGGGAATCGTCGTTGCCACAGGACTCCTCGACCGTGGATATGTCCAGCCAATCATCGATACCCACTGGCTTCATACCATCCAACTACTCGGCATCGTGATCTACTTTCTCGATTTCTGGCGATGGCGACCGATTATCGCCAACCTCTC
Source organism: Planctomycetota bacterium (assembly GCA_024279865.1). Classification (GTDB taxonomy): domain Bacteria; phylum Planctomycetota; class Phycisphaerae; order Phycisphaerales; family Phycisphaeraceae; genus JAJRRC01. The sequence goes on from JAJRRC010000064.1 coordinate 14,220, forward strand.
ATCGACCACCCGACTCAAACAAATTGCCATACTCATGCACAGCCTTGCCGCCCTCAGCGCACTGGCTGCCATCTTTCAATATGACGAAGCATGGGTCATCTTCGATCTACTGGCAGCCTTTATGCTCTGCGTCAATGGGTGGTGGCTCAATGTGGCCATGGCCAGACGACTGCAACGCCCGGACCTGCTCTTGCCCATCGGATTCGTCGGCCTCATCCTCATCGGAACCGTCCTGATCAAACTCCCCCTCGCGTCAACACCCGGACGAAGCATCAGCACCGTCGATGCCCTGTTCACCATGACCAGTGCTGTCTGCGTGACTGGCCTGTCCGTCCGCGATACTGCCACCGACTTTACCCCACTGGGTCAAATGACCCTTGGCATGTTTATCCTCCTCGGCGGACTGGGTGTCATGATCTTCGGCACCGTTCTTGCCCAACTGCTAGGTACACGCTCGTCCTTACGCGAAGAAATCTCCCTGAGCCGCATGCTCAACGATCAGCCGTTGCAAAATGTCGCCCGCCTCACGCAATTCATCCTATTAAGCACACTCGGCTGCATTGTCGTCGGCGCAGCGATCATGATGCCCATGTGGCATGGGCCGATGTCCTGGACCCAACGCCTCGGTACAAGCCTCTTCCATGCCACCAGCGCCTTTTGCAATGCAGGATTTTCACTGCAATCTGATAGCCTAGAAAGCTATCGCTATTCAATCCTCTCTCAAGGCATCATCGTGGCATTGCTCGTCATCGGTGGACTGGGATTCCCTGTCTTACACAACCTTTGGAAGCGGGCTAAAAACAAAGAAAAATTTACGCTGCACACTAAACTCGTCCTCACCACCACGGCAGCCTTGTACCTCTATGGCGTAGTCGGCCTCACGACCGCCCGACTCATCCCCTACATCACCGACGCGGCCGGGCTTAACATCACCGCCAATGCAACCGCCCCGCCAACGCTTACCCCACAACACTTCGGAAGCATCCTTGCTGATGCGAGCTTCCTCTCATGGACCAGCCGCACAGCAGGCTTCAATACCACCCCCATGTCCGAACTGTCCAACGGCGAATGTCTCGTCACCATGACCCTCATGATGGTCGGCGGATCGCCCGGTGGAACCGCAGGAGGCATGCGAACCACCACCCTGGCATTAATCCTATTAGGCATCGTCGCCACACTACGCCAACGCAAAGACACCGAAGCCTTCGGCCGACGACTGGCCATGGAATTGATCCAAAAAGCAGGCGCCCTCGCTGCATGCTACATCGGCCTCGTCTGCTTGGTCACGTTGCTACTTTGTTTTTCTGAACCATTTGGTTTTATGAAACTGCTCTTTGAAGCAGTCAGCGCCGTCACCGTCACGGGCCTGTCCCTAGGCATCACCGGTGAACTAACCACCTTCGGCAAAATCGTCATCATCGTTGCCATGTTCCTCGGCCGCATCGGCCCACTCACCCTCGCAGCAAGCCTGCTATTCAACGGCAAACAAGGCGCCCGCTACCGCTTTGCCCAAGAAGATGTCCTGCTCGGATAAAACCAACGCCTCGAATCTCTCCCGTACCTTCATCCCCCCGCCGATTGGGCATACGCCCAAGGATCACTACAATGCGCCCATGATCTCACTTTTCCTCGGACTGACCCTTGCCAACTTGCTGCTCCTGAGCATGATCTTTAGCTTAGGTCTGTTCGCCATTGATGCTGCGGGCAAACCCACCACCTTCTATGCCATGCACATCGCACTGGCCATCGCAGGCGGCATGATGGTCCTCTTGACCCATCTGGGAACCTTCATGTACTTCATGGCAACCTCACGCTGGATCGAAGCAGCGAGCCATAAATTTGACCTGCCCATCGAACAATTCACCCGACCTGCACTTGGACGTAAAAGACGTGCCATGGCCACCGCCATGACCGCGATCATGGTCACCATGCTCGCCATGTTTATCGGAGCCGCAGTCGACCCGACGGTCAATCCTTGGTGGCCCCCTGAAGTTCACTTGGCCGCAGGTGTGTTGGCGATCATGACCAATTTCGTCTGTGCGACGATTGAATTTCGTCTACTTAAAGCCCAGGCTGGCCTGATGAAGCAAACCATTGCCGCAACCGGACAGACCCATGATGCGTAGTACCATTGGAATGAAATTTATGACCCAATACATGTCTAAAACATTTTTCATGGGGCTCGCGTGCGTGTTGCTGCTCGCTAGTTTCGCTCAAGCTCAGGATCTCACACCTGCTCAAACCCTAGACGTTCTGTTAGACCGCATTGAAGCGAAGTCCGATCAGATCAAAACCTACCAAGCTGCCCTGCGTTACGATCAAATCCAAGGCCTCCTCGGCGACCAGCAAACCCGCTACGGCGCAATCTATTACAAAGCAGGCCCACCCGCTCAATTCTGCATTCACTTTCAACGCGTAGTCATAGACGGCAAGCTACAAAAACAAAATCGCCGCTGGATTTACGATGGTCAATGGCTCGTCGAACGGCTCGATGACAAAAAACAAATCTTCAAGCGTCAGCTCAAGCCCTCCGCCAACAACGCCCCGTTGGCCCTTGAAGACAGTCCGTTCCCCATTCCTTTGACGATAAAAAAAGACCGCATTCTCAAACGTTTTGCCGTCACCCTTGAACCTGCCAATCCGGATGCGGAGGTCAAAGAACCTAAAAACAGTTACCACCTCAAACTCATCCCCCATGCCAATTCAACCATCGAGTTCAGCCGAATTGATTTGTGGTACGACCGGGATACCCTCTTGCCCTTGAAGTGTCACACGTTCAAAGAAGATTCCGATGACGAACAAATTTTTGAATTGTTCAAAGCAGTCGCCAATGAGCCGCTCGATGCCAAGTACATTGATACCAGCATCCCCACCGAACGCGGTTGGCAAGTGGAAATCACGCCTTGGGAAGATTGATAAGACCCGCGATTTTTAGCAATCTCGGCACATAAAACCAAAACAAGAATTTCCTGTTTTATTCTTAAGGGCACCTTGAATTATACTCTTTTACAAGTTCTTGAGACCTTACGAAGGGTCACAAAATGTTTGCCCTGAATAAACGGCCCGACCTTGTTGTGATTGCAGCCTCAGTAGAGACTTTTGAAGCAGATGTTTTCTATGTTG
>JAJRRC010000065.1 GCA_024279865.1 Planctomycetota bacterium
ACGTCGTTGGGTGGTGGAACGGAGTTTTGGCTGGTTAAACCGCTTTAGACGGTTGGCAAGGGACTATGAAAGGCTCGCGACCACGCTCGCGGGAATGCATGTCTTGGTGTTCACAATTCTCATGCTGCAGAGACTCGTGAGCATACTGGAGAAAAGTGCATAACACGCTCTAGATGCGGTGGCCCTGGCCTTGAGAGAGAATCTAGCAAACTCCAATCTCCCATCCTTTTATTTTCTTCTTCTTGCTGATGGCTGATCGCTACGAGCTGATCGCTTATAATAAAATCATGCGATTATTCACTTCTGTTTCATCCCAACTTCGCCAGTTCATTTCTGAGCCTTCAGCCCAATTGGGCAAGGGCAAGCGGTCTTTGTTGTTTTTTGCAACGTTGGCGTGGCTGTGCGCTCGCAAGCTCAAACGTGACAATGCGACCCAAATGGCCGCAGCCTTGACCTACCGCACCATGTTCAGCCTGTTGCCAATGGTAGTTTTGGCGTTGATTGTTTTGCAGGCTTTTCGTGGCATGGAGGAGTATCAAGTTCAGTTCAAGCAGAGTGTGATTAAGTTTCTCTTGCCTGAGGAATTGCTCAACCGGGACACGCAAACAGGCGAATTTTTACCAAACGCCAAAACCAAAGCATCCATTGAAGTTCCTGTTTCAGAAGAAACGGGATGGCCTTTATTTGAAGAAGAAAACACCACCGCGACGGCTAAGGGAATGGCCGGGGGAATGGCCGGGGGCGGAGGGGCTTCCGGGGGGACTGTTGCTGATGCGCGGGGTTTGCTAGGGGATAGCATTCAGAAAATTCTTGACAACCTTGAGCAGGTCGATTTTGGGAAAATTGGTTGGGCTGGTTTGCTTTTGTTTATTTACGGGGCGACCACTCTTTTGGAAACCATTGAAAAAAGTTTTAATTCGATTTTTGATGTCCACCAAGGCCGTCCTTGGTATTTGCGTCTCACGTTTTATTATACGGTGGTCACGCTTGGGCCGTTAATCATTATTGCGGGGCAAGTTTCACAACGGCAACTGGTGGGCACAATTGAATCGGGCGCATGGACCAACTGGCTAGCGGGTCCGTTGTCGGTCCTGACGCCGGTGCTGACGACTTGGCTGGTCTTGCTGGCCATGTTTGTTTTATTGCCTCACGCCAAAGTACGTTGGCATAGTGCTGCTTTGGGAAGTTTTGTTGCCGCAGCGCTCTGGGTTATCAGTAAGGAATTGTTTGCCATTTACGCGACCCGCACCGCGGTCACCAGTCTGTACGGCGCGTTGGCGTTGGTCCCTTTGTTCTTACTTTGGGTCTATATTACCTGGGTGATTATTTTGTTTGGTCTGGAATTGGCGTATACGCTTCAAAGCATGAAAACCCGCCGTTTTCATCGTGAAACACGGTCCAGTAAACCGCGAGAGCTCTGTGACACCAGCACCCTCATTGGCCTGATGGCAGTCGTCGGCGAAGCTTTTGGCAAAGGCAATCTCATCGAAGCTGAGCAAGTGACCGAGCAGCTCAACTTACAACCCCACGCTTCAAAAATATTGCTGGACAAGCTCGAATCTCAAGGCTGGCTTCAGCGGGTGTCCGAACGGCAAGATGGCCAATCGGGCCTGACGTTGGCAAAGCCTCCGCAGCAAATTGCATTGTCGGAACTTTTAAAACTAGGGCGATCTCTCACGGCCTTGCCTCAACAAGACGATACGGGGAAACCCGGGGGACCGGGGGAACCGGGGGGGACACTTCCGCTTCCGGGGGCGGGGGGGATTTGTTTGGCCAATTTGTACAATGCCCAGCAACAAGCAGTGGCCAACCAGACGCTCGCCGATGTGCTATCACCTGGATCATCATGAACCGATTATTCAGTCTAGTCGCGGTGGCGTTGGTACTTCTTGGGGGATGTGGTCGTTCTGATTCTAATCCAGAAGCGCGGCCGTTGATGGTCTTTGCCGCAGCGAGTACGCATGAGGTGGTCTTGTCACTGGCCTCTGATTTTCAATTGCGTACGGGTCGTGAGGTGGTGTGCAATTTTGCATCGAGCGCGACGTTGGCTCGTCAAATCCGAGCGGGCGCAGCAGCAGATATTTTCATTAGTGCTGATATTCGATGGATGACTGCGTTGGTGGAGGAGCAATTGGTTTTAGAGGATTCTATTTTGCCGTTTGCGGTGAATGAACTGGTATTGGTCTCGCCAAGGGATCAAGCGGTCGCATTGGATTGGCCCCATTGCCCGACAGAGATACGCTATTTTGCCATTGGTGACCCGGGGCACGTTCCTCAAGGCCGGTACGCCAAAGAAGCGATGGTTTCTCTGGGCTGGTGGAAGACGCTTGAGCCTTGCCTCATCACCGCCATGGACGCGCGAGCGACCTTGCGTCTCGTGGAATTAGGTCAAGTGGACATGGGCATTGTTTACGCCAGTGACGCGGCCGTCTCACAAAAAGTAAAAGTGCTAGCGACCTTGCCCGCCAAGCTACATCGGCCGATTCACTATCCCATGGCCATCAGCCACAACGCAGCCGTCGGCACAGTCGATTTGTATACATGGTTCGCCAGTGATGCCGCCAAACAAAAGCTTACTGCCGCCGGGTTTCATCGTGAAAACTAAAACCTTTGGCATTCATGCAACCGATCACGACCACGCTTCAAAACGGTCGCCAATCTGAATCGAACGCCCACGAAGGAAATCCGTAAAGGCCATCGGTTTTTTCCCAGGCGGCTGAATTTCATCCAATCGCAACACATTGCCATCACCCGCGACGACATGGCCATCAGCCAGCACCGTGCCAGCAGGCTCCTTGGATATCACCTTCGCCACCACCGATACCCGTAAAAGCTTCAATGCCTCGGGCGCTTTGGGCGATTGACCGCAAACCCGCACCCGAACCCCCGGCCAAGGTGTCAACCCATGCACACGATTGCGAATGGTCTTGGCAGATGCCGAAAAGTCCACCGTGCCGTCGGCCTTGCTGAGCTTGGGAGCAAGCGTTGCCAAAGATTCATCTTGAGGAAAAGCAGACAGTGTCTCCGCGTCCAATTCGTGAAGCACTTTTAAGACCACCCTAGGGCCAAGCCCCGCCAAACGATCATGCAACTCCCCTGCGGTTTCATCAGGCTCAATTTCCGTCGCAGCCGAGGCATACACCTCGCCAGCATCCATTTTTTGAGCGAGGCCGATGACGCTCACGCCCGTTTGGGCTTCGCCATGAATCATTGCCCAGTTAATCGGAGCCGCACCGCGATATCGAGGCAACAACGATGCGTGCAGGTTCACCGCCAACTGGCCTAACGATTCAATCAGCGACTCGGACAATTTTTGACCAAACGCAATCACCACTGCCGCATCGGGCTTGAGGGCTTGGATCTGTTGGATCACGGAATCTTCATTGACGTTGGAAAATTTTAAGACCGTAAGTCCCTGCTCTTGAGCCCATTGACCAATCGGGGTCGCAGTCAATTGTCGCTTACGGCCGGCAGGTTTGTCCGGCTGGGTCACCACCGCCACCACCTCATGTTCCTCGTGCAACACCATCAGTGTGGGCAATCCAAAAGCTCCAGACCCAAGAAAAATCAGACGCATAATCAAAGCCTCACATTATGAAGAAAGAGGAATAGCCGCGAAAAACACAAAAACGCACCAAAACGTTTTTCTCCAGATCCGTGCATCACACGCTCTAAGGCTGATTCAACAACCCAAGCGTGTCTCAGTTCACAGGCATGGTAAAACACGCGAACCCTTTTTGGGAATCTTTATTGTTTTTTTTGTAACAATTTTCTTTTATTTGATGACAAAATATCACTGATCCAGTTCCAACTGGCGAATAATTTTTCGGTTGGCCATGCGATCCACCGGCGACATTTTGTCAATAATTAAGACCCCGTCTAAGTGGTCATTTTCATGCTGCCAAACCCTTGCCGCCAAGGCATCGCTGCTCAGTGTGAACTGCTGGCCTTGGAGGTTGGTCGCTTCGATACTCACCGCCCGGGGACGACGAATCTCTGCCGTCACTTGGGGAAGGCTCAGGCAGCCTTCTTCGCCATCTTCAGGCCTGGGAGATAAGACTGTAATCACTGGATTAATAAAGACTTGATCATCTTCTAGCTCTCCCGTTTCATTGGCCACAAACATCCGCCAAGACAAGCCCACCTGAGGTGCAGCAAGCCCGACGCCAGGTGCTTCACGCATTAATTCGAGCATGCGAGCCGCCACGGCCCGAACCTCATCGGTAACCTCTTTAACCTCCGATGCTTGCTTGCGAAGCACAGGATCGGGGTAGTAAACAATCGCCAGTTGATTTAAATTCACAGCCATCTACGCATGGTAAACTGGGGAAGCTTGGTTCACAAGTCTTAAAATGTTTGTTAAGTCCGCAATGACAAAGCCTTGACGCGACGGGTCAAGGTTGCCATACTAGGCATAACGTATGTGATTCTTCATCCGCTGATTCCATGCGGATAGCGAAAAGTTAATTGGTGTTTTTTCGATTGCTGATATATCTTGGCTCCACATGTATAAAGGGGTGGTAATCCAATGGCCACTGTGACCAAAAAAGAACTGATCGACAACATTGCCGACGCCACAGGCCAAAAGCGTATTGTGGTCAAGAAAATTGTCCAAAGTTTTCTCGACCATATCATTGTCGAGCTGGGCAAAAGCAATCGCCTGGAATTTCGTGACTTCGGCGTATTTGAAGTAAAACACCGCCAAGCCCGCAAAGCTCAGAACCCCAAAACCCTTGAACCTGTTGATGTGCCACCCAAGCGAACCGTCAAGTTCAAAGTCGGTCGCCTGATGAAACAAACCCTCAGCGAACCCACCGATGCGCCTGAACTGGACTTCACCATCACCGACGAAGATGAAGCCAATCTCAAAACCTGAGACCGGGCCTTGGGACACAGCCTAAGCCCTTAACATCTACCCACAAAGCAATTCCATGGCACACTGGCTCGATGAGCTTGAACGCGATCTGTCTGCCCGATCCAAGGCCCGACTGTTGCGAAAACTCAATGCCATCACTGCGTCAGGCCCCACCGTGCAGCGGGGATCAGACCAACTGGTCAACCTAGCCTCCAACGACTATCTGGGACTCACCCAACACCCGACTCTTAAACAGGCTGCCATTGATGCAATTAACGAACATGGCACAGGCAGCGGCGCAAGCAAACTTGTCAGCGGACACACCCCTCAATGCCAGGCCACCGAACAGGCCTTCGCCCAATTCAAGCACGCTGAAGCAGCCCTCTTTTTTCCCACCGGCTACATGGCGAACTTCGGTGTCCTCACCGCACTGACGAACAAAGAAGATGTCATCTTCATCGACAAACTCACCCATGCGAGCCTCATCGACGCAGCCCACGCATCAGATGCCACACTCCGGGTCTTCCCGCATCGCCATGTCGACCGCCTTGAAGCACTGCTCAAACGAAACGCCCAGGCCAGACGTCGCCTGATTGTGACCGACAGCGTCTTCTCCATGGACGGGGACGTGGCAGACCTTGTGACCCTTTGTGATTTGGCAGAGCAATACAATGCCATCCTCGTTGTCGATGAAGCCCATGGCACAGGCGTGCTGGGCCCAACCAGAGCGGGTTTGTGTGAGCTTCAAAAAGTGACGGACCGCGTGGACATTGTCATCAGCACCGCAGGCAAAGCCCTCGGCAGCCTAGGCGGAATCGTCACCGCCAAACAACCCGTCATTGAAACACTCGTCAACCACGCTCGTTCCTTGATCTATACCACTGCCCCGCCACCAGCGCAAGTCGCCACGCTCCACGCAGCGGTCAACCTGTTGCAGACGGACCCCCAACCACGTCAACGGCTTGCCGCGTTAAGCCAGCAAGTTCGCCAAGCAGTCATTGAATTAGGTTTTAAGTTACCCGAATCAAACGTCGCCACGCCGATCATTCCACTGATTGTGGGACAACCCGATCGCGCATTGGCGTTGTCAGCCTATTTAGCCCAAGCAGGCTTCTTTGCACCAGCCATCCGCCCCCCCACCGTCGCCCCCGATGCCAGCCGCGTACGGCTAAGCCTCCGAGCCGACCTCACCGACGCACACATTGCAGACTTGCTTGAAGTGTTGGCGAAGTGGGAGGGATAAACGAACCGAGCATATCACGGTTGAAACGTTGCTTAAACCGACCCCACATCATAACGTGACAGATCGCTGTCCGACGGGCCTATACCAACAGCAAAAGTAATGCCTGTTTCAAAACATTCGGCTTTGAGACAATCCTCTCGATACGAACGGGTTGGCCTGTCTTGACCTATTCCACGGCAGCCACACAGGCTGCAATTGTTTGAACACTCTCTCTCTCACATTTGTCGGCACGGGTTTATCGTGAACGAGGCAGTCCACAAACTCATCCACCTCGGCACTCACGTTATGACTGTTGATGTTGCCTAGCAATTTAGCAAAACCGCCGATAAAATTTTCAAGGCCAGCAGCCTCACAATTGGCCCGGGTACAGAGTTCAATTTCGGGGCTGGTGTTGTCACAAATAATGGTCCCCTCCGTGCCGTAGAAAACACTCCGCATCGTATCGGGGCGAATGCCGCCCGCGGAGACCATGACTTTACCGATCACGCCGCTGTCAAAGCGATACGTTGCCATGAAATAGCCGTTAACGGGCCAGTCAGCCAAGCATTTATGATTGGCATAGGCGAAGACTTCTTCCATCTCGCCAGCGACCCAACGCAGCAGGTCCACTGCGTAGCAACCGCCGCCGACAAAATGCTCTCTGCCTGAGGTGACCCGCCAGTCACCGGCTCCCCGAACTTTGTAATAAGCGTGGGCATATTCGCTCTTGACCATGAACAAGTCGCCGATCTCACCTCGATCTACCAGATTCTTGGCGAACACAACGCCTCTTGGTAATTAGCCATTGCTAACTCGGGCTTGAAACGCGTTTTCCCTCTTGGAGTCGTGAACTGTCTGGGTCACAGATTCCTAGGAATACGGGTTTGAGAATTACGCTCAAAGGCCTCAAGATAACGCTCGCCCATTTGCAGTCCGAATACGGCTGCCCCTAAAACTCCCTGTTTCATCATTACTTTCTTTCCTACATACGTTGATATTAATTTCATTGAAAGACATCCCCTTTCCAAAGAAAACGCCATTCACAGTTCGAACTCGTTTTTAAATTTTCCCCATTGATCGGACCCCTTGGGTGCGAGAAAAATGAGCCGACCACCACCGGGCGTAACTGGTAATGTCATCGTCTGATCTCTGTTTAGCTTCACCGCTTTACCGGTTTGAAGATCAAAGCATGCCATGTTGTCTAAAAGAATTTCGCATAATAATTCCCGAGGCTTCGTGAAGGGAACGTAGTCTACGAGTTCACCCTTGTCGTCGATTCGGAATGTGTCCCGGGGAGAAAGATACTTGGGCGAACGCCCGTCACACCAACTGCCGACGGCTGTATTAACCATCACAACCACCTTTCCACTATAGCCAGGCACGCTAAATGCTTGCCACGCCACGTCATCACCCTCGATGTTCAGAATCACCTTCGCGCCATTCGTGTCGGGCACCAATTCGTGGCCAAGCGGGAACTGCGAAGGAAATGGAACACCTTCTTTGGTCATGACTCTGATCAGTCCCGCATAGCGTTGAACCTCACCCGCAAACTCGACATATTCGGCATACTGTGCCGAGCCCAACCCCTTCTTCCCGCTAAGATAATTCCAATAGGATTTGCCCGGCTTGGTATAAGCGAGTTCTTCATAGGTCTTCGTTTTGCTCAAAACCCCTGGAGGAATCCAAGCCCAGATCGCAGTGGATCGCGCACCCTCCATGATCGAGAGCCACGACATCGCGCGTACGCTATTAACGGGGGGACGGTAGTAATACCAGTAGCGTAAATCCTCATCCTGCGCCTTGGTCCATCCCTGGTTCTCCTTGTCCGCCAATCCCTTCACCATGCGGTAGAATTTTTCACGGCCATCAGGCGTATCTGCACCGAGGCCATAGAAAGACTTCTTTAGCTTTTCGGGCGAAATGACGTAAGCTGATACCGCAGTGGTAAAGACCGATTGAAAATCCACGCCCCTCTGTGCTGCGAACTGGTGGTACAACGATAATTGCGTATGAAACCATTCCAACGCGTATGCGGGGGTCGCTCGATGACCGCTCATCTCCCACCAGAACCCATAGCGATCGCTTCCCATGATTTGCGGATAAGGCGGTTGGGTTGCCAACGCTGCTTTTAGATTATTATGAAGCAGATGCAACGACGCATCGGGAACCTCTCGACGAATGCCTTCATAGTACTGTTTCACTATCGGCATCATGGAAAGGTATGGCTCCTCACACACCGAAAACGCCATCACCGCAGGATGATCCTTATACTTTTTGATAAACGGCACCGCTCTCGCCACCAAGGCATCCACCTCGCTCATATTACGTTTACTGAGATAGCTAAAATCTAGTTGTGGCACCACAGCAATCCGATATTTTTCACACAACTCCAACAGGCGGGACCATGCGGGCGTATCGCTTACTCCGCCCACATAAAGATAATTAAGCCCGTCTTTCGCCATTTCCGCGATGGCATCGTCAAGATCATGAGCCGCGGGGTCACTATTTTGCTTCCAAGCATACATGTAAATATAGACTCCCACCGGAATTTGACCTTCTAAAAACCGCTCCACTTTTGTCATATGTTCGGCCGCCAAATCAGACGCGGTGGATTGAGCGTTCGTCAGTGATACGGCTGTAATTAAGCAGCATCCAACAATCACTAGGTTCCACTGATTCATAATAGCTATCTCCATATTAAAAAAATCTGTGAGAAGTGGCAGCCCCAAACTGAGGGTAATGCCACTTGCTCAAGTCGATTAAAAGTCACTGTTGGCTGCCATGTTCATGTGGCAGATAACACGGCGTTCTTGTTCGGCAAGATGTTGATAGGGGATCGGGGGATCGGGTGGTATTTGAGGTCATTAAACAACCCTAATTTACCAACACCGACCCAGTGTCGCTATTTTTTGACCCTATGTTGCGTTTCGGAATTGAATCCACCAAATAAAAATACAAACTAGCTTACGGAGCCTATAAAATCTATTGTTTATTACACAATTTTTTTCTTTGTTTCTGTTTTATAAAATGGGACATCATTCCCAAATTAAAAATCTTTCTTAACTGTATACGCTTGCCATGAAATGAAATTCATAGAGCTCACATGGCCATCTGAGAAAAGATAATTAATCGCCTCGTTATGTCTCTCCTCGGCTGATATTGGAGGATTGTCCGAATGTCCCCAGTACCATGTATTAAAGTCTGATGCGGAGTCGCCGTCATATACCAACGTATCTGTAGAAGGATTTTTTAAATTGCTAAGCCTAGACGGGGGATATATCCAAACATTACTTGTGTTTAAATAGCCCGTATTGTAATTCCATAAAATTCCTTGATTAACATAGTCTGTGGCATTCAGTTTTCGCCATGCATGCCCGTAATAATCTGTTGTTGTTTGAGTTGCAAAAACCCCTCTCTCTCGGGTCAGGTCCGAGGGGCAATCCATCAAGAGCTTGCTCATCCCCACCCCATGAACCGAGCCGGTCAAGGCATCCCAAGAGCCTTGAAAAACCTGTCTAGCAGGGAGTAAAAGGTCATTGTTAATGTCTGCCCAGATAAAAACAGCTGGGCCAATTTGTCGGATACTGTTGGCGCAGACGATCTGCCGTCCTCTTTCCCTAGCCGACCCCAAGGCTGGCAAAAGTATTGCGATCAAAAGACTGATTATACTAATCACTACAAGAAGTTCGATTAAAGTAAAACCGGTGATTCCTGAAAAACGGGTAATTTGCTTGCGTCTCATCATGACAGTTCCTTTTAGGAAGGGTTTGTGTTGTTGCATTTTGGCAACACATGTATATGTGGCTGTTCAATACGATGGCCGGAAATGGCATCGTCTAACAAATTCAAGGCCTGCTGGATCATGTTGTCTGTGTCCAGCTCAAATTTTGTAAAATCAAGCGTTAGAGACTGAATATTATCTTTGTTCCAATGGGTGACCACCATTAATTGTTCGGGAACAACCACCCCTTTTTCAATGAGATAGCGTTCAACACCCTGAGCCATCACATCATCAGCCACCACGAGGCTATCGAGTTGTTCCAGTTGAAGCGATGCGGCTGCGTGGTAACCGCCTTCAATACTAGCTTTATCATCGTGCAGGGAAACAGGCATGATTTTGTTGCCTTGGCTACGTTGATAGGCAACAATGCCATCTGCGGAGGAAATTTGGCTTCGCCGTGAACTGAAAATAACTGCGGTTCGCTGCCTACCTCTTTGAGCAAGGTGGCCGATGGCATTGTTAATAAAGCCATATAAATCAAAAGAAACCGTGTAAGGTGCTTTGCCCACGTCAGACATGTTCACCACAGGCACTTGATTGGTTTTTGCCAAATCAAGCATGGGCTGTAACAAAGGGTCAGAGTTCAAAAGTAATAGACCCACGATACCCCGACGGCTAATATCATCGGTCAAATCTGTCACGGCAGAATTGGTTGAAAAACGACTCAATTCGCCACCAAGGTACAACCGGTAGTTACGTTGTTGCGAATCAAAAAAATCAGACGCCAACGCCATTCCCCTTCGCACAAAAATACCTGGAACATCTGCTGACAGGAGAACCGTATGACAGTAAATTCCAACAAGACCAAGCTTGGGCACGCCTTTGACAAAAGTCCCCTTACCCCGATATCGTTCGACAAAACCTTCATTCGCCAACTGTTCCATGGCTTGATGCACGGTCTTGTAGGTGACGTTCAACCGATCCTGAATAGCACGGTTTGTGGGAATCATCGTTCCCTGAGGAAACTGACGGCTACGAATCGCAACACGAAACTGCTCGCTGATCTGCTCGTACATCGGTAGCGGCGATCGACGATCGATGCTTAATCCGTCAATTGCAATGCCAGCTTGTTGCGATCCCATTTCAGATTGATCCCTATTGAACCCCTTCATGGAACTTATGGTACTCTTCTAACAAATAGAAGTCAACTAAAAACAATAAAAAGCGACTGGCAACCGACAACCAGATTCCTTAAATCTATTTCAAAAAACAAATTACATCAAAAAAATATACGTAAAAAAATATTACATTAAATCGGGATCGACAGCGATTGATCTCTCTCCAAACCAATGCACCATGCTAGCTCCGGGTTCAATTCACCAGATAGTCCCAATGCTTCTGCCAGTGCAATCGTTTTGATATCAATCAATTGCGAACCAACCGTCACAAGGCGAAGCTGGGCTGGTAATTCACCAAAGGCTGCTGTTGTGCAAGAAATAAAAGAGCCATGGTCATGTTGGCTATGAACATGATTGTGCCCACTGAGAACCAAGTGAAGGTTTGAATACTCCTGAGCCATACGCTTCCAAACAGCCAGATAGGAAGCATCAGGCAAATGAAACGCGCCTGCCTCCCCCCTCTGTTCAGCAGAAACATCATTCAGAGGAGCATGGGTCACCGCAATCACCGGACGATTCGCTTGATCAAGCATGGCACGCAAAAGATCTTCTTGACGCTGATCCAGTCGAGGCTCCGAAGATCCCCGCCACTGAAAGTCCACCTCCGAATCCCAATGATGACTCATCACAAGCAAAACCGCAGCCCCTGCATCAACACTGAAACAGTCTTGCCCCCCAGGCAAAAAGCCCCCTCTGGCCTGACGCCAATGCTCTATTGATTCAGGAAGGGCAAGATCATGATTCCCCAAACATAAATAAACAGGACAATCAAGCTGAGAATACCATTCACTCGCCTGATTTATTTCCTCCAATGAACCGTGATCGATCATGTCCCCGCCATGCACAACAAATGCGACGTCATTGTTCTTCAACCATCGCGAAAGATTCTTTAACAATTCACCTTGATCTGCAATCCGTGGCTGCATGTGCCAACCAATCTCCTTCGCTGCCCCCAAATGCGTGTCCGTTAAGTAAGCAAATCGCAACGCACTCATGTGTTTTCCTTTTTTTGAAACATTGCATACCAGTCTCGCCACTGGCGAATAAAAGACCTCAACATTCATGCACAAATCAGGAAAGATGCTACGGCCAAATCATGGCCCTGTCTAAACCAGACAAAATTTCGAGCATGAAGACATCTTCGATGCCACAAAAAATCTGGACTTGAACAAAACCCCATGGACCTGATGAATTTTCATCCATCACACAGAATTCTTCGAATCACCATTGCCTAGTAAACCATTCTCAATACACATACAAAATCCGCCACGAGCAAATTGACTCGTGGCGGATTTGTATCTTTTTTTAATTTTCAAGTGTTCGCCATACGCTTCATGGCGAGCGTTTTGATCTACTCGTCAGTGACGCAGCCTTCGGAGGCGTTTTTGACGGTTTTGATGTATTTGTAAAGTGTGCCTCGGGTGGCTTTGTAGGGTGGCTGGACCCAGGTTGCTTTGCGAATTGCGAGTTCTTCGTCTGAGACTTCCATGTTAATTTCGCCTGCTTCGGTGTCGATGGCAATCGTATCGCCGTTTTTGACCAAAGCGATGGGACCGCCTTCGATGGCTTCGGGGGTGACGTGGCCGATGATAAAGCCATGGCTACCGCCGGAGAAACGGCCGTCGGTGATGAGGGCGACATCTTTGATCAAACCAGCACCTGCGACGGCTGAGGTGGGTGTGAGCATTTCGGGCATGCCTGGTCCGCCTTTGGGTCCTTCGTATCGGATGATGATGACATCACCTTTGCTAATTTTTCCTTGTTCCAGTGCTGCGAGCATGTTTTCTTCGGAGTCAAAGACATTGGCTGGACCGGTGAATTTGGTTCCTTCTTTGCCGGTGATTTTTCCGACGCAGCCGGTGGGAGTGAAGTTGCCTCGCATGATCTGGATGTGGCCGTCAGCTTTGATGGGATCGCTCAAGGGGCGAACGATGTCCTGCTGGCCTTCGCCGGTTCCATAGGGAGGTAAGCTGGGCAGGTCGCTGACATTTTGAGCGATGGTTTTGCCGGTGACGGTCATTTGATCGCCGTCGATGAGATTGTTTTCGATGAGCATTTTGATCACCGCGGGCGTTCCGCCGATGGCGTGAAGTTCTTCCATGACGTAACGGCCTGAAGGCTTAAGGTCACAAAGGAATGGGGTTTCATCGCTGATTTTCTGCCAATCGTCAATGGTCAGATCGATATCGAAAGAGCGTGCCATGCCGATGGAATGGAGAACCGCGTTGGTTGATCCGCCGAGGATGATGGTCAAGCGGATGGCGTTGAGGAAGGATTGGCGGGTAATGATGTCCCGTGGTTTGAGGTCTTGTTCAAGCAGGAGGCGGATTGCTTTTCCGGCTCGGACACATTCGTCGTACTTGGCATCATCTTCTGCGGGAGTGCAAGAAGAGTAAGGTAGCGAAAGGCCTAGGCATTCGATAAACGAGGCCATGGTATTGGCGGTGTACATCCCGCCACAGGCACCTGCGCCGGGGCAGGATTTTTCGATGATCGTTTGGCGTTGCTCTTCGGTGATCGAGCCTGCGATGGATTGGCCGTAGGCTTGGAAGGCTGAGACGATATCGAGTTTTTCTTCTTTGCCGTCTAGGACAGCACAGCCCGCTTTGATCGTTCCGCCGTAGATCATGATCGAAGGTCGGTTCAGTCGTCCCATGGCCATGACGGTGCCTGGCATGTTTTTATCACAGCCTGGCAATGCGATCATTGCGTCGTACCACTGGGCCGCCATGATGGTTTCAAAGGAGTCGGCAATGAGGTCACGCGACTGGAGCGAATAGCTCATGCCGTCGGTTCCCATGGAGATACCGTCGGACACGCCGATTGTGTTGAATCGCATGCCGATGAGGTCTGATTCGGTGACGCCTTGCTTGACTTTGATACTCAGTTCGTCGAGGTGCATATTGCAGGAGTTGCCTTCGTACCAGACGCTGCCGATACCAACTTGGGCTTTGTTCATATCTTCAGCGGTCATGCCTGTGGCATAGAGCATGGCCTGAGAGGCGCCTTGGCTTTTTGGCTGTGTGATTCGTTTGCTGTACTTATTAAGGGACTGTGTCATCGTGGGTTTCTCGTGGTCAAGGGTTCATCAAGGGTCAAAGGGAATTATTTTAGCGTACAAAGAGAGCCGTTGTCATTTGGAGACAGCCGCCTGGACAGCTTGTTTAATTTGCAGGGCAACATCGTCGACAGGCAGGTCCATTTTCAGGCCCGCGGCACGGGCATGCCCCCCGCCACCAAACTGTTGAGCAATTGCTGCGACATTGATGGCGTTGGGGCCTGGCTTACTGCGAAAGCTCACGCGTACCGACCCGCCGTTGAGGGTTTCACTGATTAAAACCACGACCTGAACAGTGGAGACCATTTGAGGCAAGTCCACAAACCGTTCGGTTTCTTCGGACAAAGCGTCGGTCTGTTCAAAGTCTTCTTTTTTGAGGACCATGATCGCTGCCTGATCGTTGCCTAGCAGTTCAAGGCTATCCAAAGCTCGAATCATCAGTTTTAATTTTTGAGGACGTTCGGTCTGCTCGGTTCGTTCATACAAGGCTGCATGATCCACGCCCGCTGCAATGAGTTTGGCGGCCAGTTCATGGGTTTGAGGCCGAGTATTGGAAAAGCGAAACCAGCCGGTGTCCGTGGCAATGCCCAGATACAAACTATCCGCCACGAGGCGATCTTCCAGAGCAGTCGAGTCCAGTTCGGTGACCAATTGCGCGATCAGTTCGCAACAGGCAGCCGCTTGTCCGTCGATCAAACGGTACGCGGCGGGGATGTCGCCGTTGAGATGGTGATCAATAATCAGTGTGCGGTGCAGGCAAGGCTCAAGCTGTTTGCGTAAGGGATGAACCTGAGACCAAGCCCCGGTATCCACCACGACGTACAAATCGGCCTCGGGCAATGGCTGATCTTCATCTTCGAATAAGGCCAAAGGATAATCCCCTGAAATCAAGGCCAACCCCGGCGGGATCGGCGGCATGAACAGCGAAGTCACCTCAGCCCCGCCCCGTGTGAGCGTTTCACTTAATGCAATCACACTGCCAAAGGCATCGCCGTCGGGCTTGGCATGGGTGGCAATCACCACCCGTTTGGCTTGACGCAGCATGTTCGCCGCAGCTTCAAAATCGAGATTGGATTGATACGAGCTATTCATAAAATTGCCTACTCACCTATGGTTCATTGGCTCTGGAGGTGTACCTGTTTGATATCACATCCAAGCTGAAAGCGTAAATCTTCAATACACGGAAATGGCCGTTGCTCTCGAATCCATCGGGTAAAGGATAGCTTTAGCACTTGGCCATATAAATCTTCACAAAAGTCTAGTAAATGGGCTTCGACCACCAGGCCATGCACGTCAAAGGTGGGCTTGGTTCCCACACTAATCGCAGCATTAAAAACGCGGCCGTCCTCTAAACTCGCTTGGCCTGCGTAGACCCCTTCGCCGGGGGTGGCCCGACCGGTCGCAGTCAAAACGGACATATCCAAATTGGCGGTGGGGATACCCAAAGCACGCCCCCGTTGCTCGCCTTGGACTACTTGGGATTCCAGTTCAAACGGACGATTCAAACAGCGGGTCACATCCGCAACGCGGCCGTCTTTTAACAAGTGCCTCACCAGGGAACTGCTCACCGGTGCAACGAGTTGATCGGACAAACACTGACGCACCGTGGGAACAATTGAAATTTCAAACCCAAAGGCCTCTCCCAATTCAGCAAGAACCTTGTCGTCCCCTGCACGATCTTTGCCGAAGCAAAAATTTTCTCCTTCGACCATCGCCACAGGATGATAACGATCCATCAAAGACGCGATAAAAGCAGTGGGAGACTGGTCCAAAAGCTCTGCTGTGGGCTCAATCACCTGGACCTCGGCGGCCCCGGCTTGTCGCAAACGGGCCACCCGGTCAGTCAAGCTCAAAAGCTGTAACGGCTGACTTCCCGGCCGTAATACCGCAATGGGCAAAGGGTCAAACGTCAATGCCAAAACAAACGCATCATGTTGCTGGGCCGACTTTTGCGCACGGGCAAGGATCGCACGATGTCCCAAATGAACGCCGTCGAAATTTCCAATTGTGATGACAGATCGATGAGCCATAATCCCACAGGATAAAGGAAATCTCATAGAACCGCCCAATGTCACGTTCAATTGAACAAATCCATGGATTGACTTACACTGGCCTGTTAGTTCATTATGACTCCGTTTTATAGTTAGATAAACCGTTCGTTAAAGGAATTTACTTATGGCATCGATCACTCAAGCCCCAGTCTCTGGCAACGCCGTCATCGGACAGTCCGGCGGCCCGACCATGGTCATCAACCAATCCATGGTGGGTATTGTAGAAGTCTTGCGAAATGTGAAGGGCATTGACCGCATCCTCGGCGCTCAGCATGGCGTGCGAGGCATCATCGAAAATAAATTCGTCGATTTACAAAATGTCCCTGCTGAACGTCTCGAACAAGTCGCCAATACCCCCGGTGCAGGTCTGGGGTCATCCCGTGACAAGCCCGATGAAGAATATTGCCACAAGATTTTGTCCGTCCTTGAAGAAAACAATGTTCGCTACTTTTTCTACATCGGCGGCAACGATAGCTCTGACACTTGCCGCATTGTCAATGACCTAGCCAAACGTGAAGGCTATGACCTTCGCGCATTCCATGTGCCCAAGACCATCGACAACGATCTGGTTCACAACGACCATACGCCGGGCTTTGGGTCTGCTGCAAAATTTGTCGCACAAGCTTTCATGGGTGACAACCTAGACAACCGTGCATTGCCTGGCATTAAAATCAACATCATCATGGGTCGTCACGCAGGCTTCCTCACCGCAGCGAGCATGCTCGCTCGTCAGCACACCGATGACGGTCCGCATCTGATTTATGTGCCTGAAGTTTCTTTTAGCGTTCCAAAGTTTCTCACGGATGTGGAAGAAGTTTATCGTCGCTATGGCCGTTGCCTCATCGCCGTCAGTGAAGGGATTCACGCTTCGGACGGCACGCCGATGATGAGCAAACTTGCTCAAGAAATTGAAACCGATGCCCATGGCAACGTACAACTTTCTGGTACTGGTGCGTTGGGCGATCATCTTTCTAATGCCATTAAAGAAGGCCTCGGCTCAAACCTGCGTGTCCGAGCCGATACGTTTGGCTACCTACAGCGATCCTTTGCAGGTTGTGCTTCCCCGGTCGATGCCGATGAGGCACGAGCCGTCGGCCGCAAGGCTGCGGAGCTTGCTCTTGAAGGTGAACTCGCCGAAGCATCGGTCACCATTCAACGCGTGAGCAATGAGCCTTACAAGGTTCAATTCAAGCCGATTGAACTTTCAGCCGTCGCAGGTAAAACCCGCACGCTTGACCGCAAGTTCATCGTCAATGATTGCAACATCTCCGAACGCTTCCATGAATACATTGACCCGTTGGTCGGCCGTCTGCCTGTGATTGAGTCTCTTCGACTGAACCACGGATAAGACGCTTGTCGACGCATGAATAAGCATGCTCGTCGCAATTAAATGTACGACATTTCAAACTAAAACAGCCACAGGCCAATCGCTTGTGGCTGTTTTTTTAACGGGGTGAACCCAGAATGGCGTAGAGCTTTTGGTGGTGCGATTCTAGAAGCTTAAGGGCTTCATCCATATTTAAATTTTTCATTGCCATGACCAAAGCAACCTTGACTTTGCCCTGTGTGTCATCGAGCAAGGCCATTGCTTGCGTACGATCCAAATCACATTGGTGCATCAAAATCCGAGCAGCTCGATCTCGCAACTTGGCGTTGGTGGCTCGCAAGTCCACCATTAAATTGCCCCACACTTTACCCCGCCCCACCATGACGGAGGTGCTGATCATATTTAACGCTAATTTCGTGGCGGTCCCAGCTTTCATGCGGGTCGAACCGGTCACCACTTCAGGGCCGACGGGCAACGCAATGAGATGATCCAACGCACACAACCGACGCGGATCAGGTACGCAACAAATCAAACCCGTCACAGCACCGCAAGATTGAGCATAGGCCAGACCGCCCCACACCCAGGGCGTGGTTCCGCTGGCAGCAATGCCCACCACCACGTCTGAAGAAGTTAAATTCATGGCCTCGAAAATGTCGCGTGGGCCGCCAGGATCGTCTTCGGTTTTTTCACTGCTCACGCGTAACGCCCCGTCTCCGCCGGCAATGATGCCAATCACTTCACCGGGTTCACTGAAAAACGTAGGCGGGCATTCAGACGCATCCAACACCCCTAGCCGTCCTGACGTGCCAGCACCGAAATAAATCAACCGTCCCCCTGCGTTCATCCCCCCAATCACGTCATCAACAAGTTTGCTCATCGTCCCAATCGCGTGCCGCACAATCCCTGGAACCGTCGCGTCTTGATCGTTGATGATCGTCAGCACCTGCTCAGTGGACTGGGTATCCATCATTGCTGAGGCAGCCAGACGCTGCTCGGTTAAGAGATAACCTCGGTCTTGGGAATCATTTGTCATGCTTGGGGCCTCCGACCCAACAACCTGCGACCCCCGGATTCGTCGCTCCTGTAATCTGCTCTAACGTGATCGGCACACCGTCTTGACAGAGCCCGCCTAGCACGGCCATGGCCACGGCTTCACGGGCTTGAACCCCGACGCGCCCCCGGGCGCAAGTTTGTTTACAGCTCTTTTCTAGCGTTACTTCTTGATTAGAAACTTCATCACAGAGAGAAACGTTGCACGTCACATATTTTTTAATGGCAGTGACCAAGGTCTCGTTCAATGCTCCACCACCTGCGAGTACGACCTCCAGCCCATCCGTCTGTTCAATCCCATCGGCAATCAAACGAGCCACCGAATCGACCACCGAAGCCGCCGCATCGTGCGGGTTTAATCCCAAGGGCTTAAGCAATTGTTCGACCCATGCTGCATTAAAATCTTCTCGGCCGGTGGTGCGAGGCATCGGCCTTTTGAAAAACGCTGCTTGGCAAACAAGGTCATAAACTTCCGGATGAACCTGACCCAAAGCCGCCAATTGACCCCCTTCATCAAACGGCAAAGCAAACCGTTTTTTCACCACCGCGTCAATCATTAAATTGCAGGGGCCCACGTCTTGACCTTGAATATGGCCAATTGCGTGGGGCTCTTTTTCTGCTGGTAAATAAGTTACATTGCAGATGCCGCCGAGGTTGACGATTTGCCTGGGATGGTTTGCTCTAAAAAGAATCCAGTCTGCTAGTGGCGTGATCGGCGCGCCTTGTCCGCCGGCAATCAGGTCCGCCTGTCGCAGGTCATGACACACGGGCAAACCCAATTCACGCACCATCGGCCAAGGGTCCAATAGCTGCACGCTGAGCGATTCATCAGGCCCGTGCCAAATGGTTTGGCCGTGAGCGACGATAAAGTCGACCTTGTCTAAATATTGTAATTTTGCAATGGCCTCTACATGAATTTGTCCCAGGCAGCGAGCGACCCGCGCATGGTCAGCCGCGGGGAAAGGCATACCCTTGGCGAGTTCTTGCAAATCACCTGCGAGGGTGCCCAAGGGATGGCTGGCCCATTGGATCAACTGGGCGGTCATGTTCAACCCATGGCCGACAAGTCGGACCAATGCCACATCTAGGCCATCAAGGCTGGTTCCGGTCATGCATCCGACGACATATCTGGTAGGCTTGGTATTCATTGTCTAAGTTCAAGGATGATACTTTGATGCCCCGTTCTCAGCGACCCCACTTGTATGGTAATCGACGCATGGCAGCGTTGGTGGCGTTGGGGTTTGCATCGGGATTGCCTGGTGCGTGGACGCTGTTGGGGCCACCTTTACAAGCTTGGCTGGGACAGATGCAGGTGGACCTTGCCACGATTGGTTTGTTTGGCCTTGTTGCGTTGCCGTTTACATTGAATTTTGCATGGGCTCCGTTGATGGATCGTTTTACGTTGCCTTGGATGGCTGATCGTCGCCGGGGTTGGTTGCAAGTGATTCAGTGGTTACTCCTTTTTGCGATTGCGGGAATGGCGTTGGTTGGACCGACGGAGGTGGGGGACGCGTTGTGGCCGTTGGCGGTTGGGGCGATGGTGGTTGCTTTTTTAGCTGCGACGCAGGACGTGGTGGCCGATGCGTATCGTACGGACGTTTTGGAAGACCATGAACTGGGAGCGGGTGCTGCGGTTTTTGTCAACGGCTACCGCATTGCGATGGCGGTCGGGACCGGCGGCTCACTGATGGCTGCGGGTGTCATCGGCTGGCGATGGACGTATCTTTGCCTGGCGTTACTGATGGGCATTGGCTTACTGGGAACGCGTTTGTCGCCCAAGCCTCCCCATGCAGATGAAAAACCCACGAGCTTGGCAGCAGCCTTTACCCAGCCGGTACTCGACTTTTTTACAAGGCATGGCAAACGAGGTTTATTGATCCTACTCTTTGCCGTCCTGTTCAAATTGCCTGATGCCACGGCCAGGGTAATGACAACCCCCCTCTTACAAACCAAACTCGGCCTAGACCTTGCAGAGATCGGCCTGCTCCAAAGCTGGTTAGGTATGGGCGTAACCATGATCGGTGCGATGCTCGGCGGTATCGTCATTGCCAAAATGGGATTGATGCGAGCGATGTGGCTGTTGGCGGCATTGCAAATGCTCAGCAATCTGGGATTCTCCGTGCTAGCTGCGGTGGGGCCCATCAAGTGGGCGGTCGCGACGGTGATTGGTATTGAAGCACTTTGCGGAGGCATGGTGACGGTTGGCTTCATTGCCTTTCTCATGGCCCAATGCAACCGTCGCTACTCTGCATCTCAGTATGCTCTATTCACGAGTCTCAATGCGCTGACGGGTATTTTGACGGGGGCGTTTACGGGGTATGTGGTTCAGTGGGTTGGCTTTGAATGGTTCTTCGTTCTGACTGCGTTGGTGGGTTTGCCGGCCGTGGTGGTTTTGGCGTTGCTACACAGGCCTGAATAAAAAAAAAGTCCATCCAACGGTTTTACCCATTGCATTAAATTCTTTTGGACGTTACAGTCTCCATCAGTCAATACAGGTTGCTGTTGAATTTTGTGTTCAACAGCTGAAAAGGGAAGTGAGGTGCGCAGCTTTGATTTATTTGAAGCTGCAAGACCTCCGCGGACGCGCCGCCGTAAAGGGTGAACCCTCTGGAAACAGAGCGTTAACCAAAACTGGGCGACATGCCACTGACCTGATCCGCAATGGATCGCCGTCGGGAAGGCTTGTCCAGTTTTGAAACACCTAAGTCGGAAGACCTGCCAGTAATGACCGAGTGTTGGGTCCCTCGCGATCGGGACGACTCGGGTGGGCTTGATCTGAACAGCCCGGCAGCATTGCCTCCCCCCCCGTTCTTAATTCGATTGCGTTGCATGGCCCGTTGTACAGTCTGTTAACCGGGCAATGTCCTGCGCGAATCAGGACAAGGAGTTTTCCCCATGTGCCATCGCACCCACGTTTCGAAACCGTCCCACGCCTTCACCCTGATCGAATTACTGGTCGTAATCTCGATTATCTCGCTACTAATCGGCATTTTACTGCCTGCCTTGGCCTCGGCAAGAGTCGCAGCCCAGACCTCGGTCTGTGCGTCAAACATCAGGCAACTGGCCATCGCCAATACCACCTACACCGCTGATTACAAAAACTTTTACTGCCTGGGATCTGAAGACCTTTACACCACCAATCTCACACGCTGGCATGGCAAACGCTTAACGAATTCTAGCCCTTACGATGCGGCCAAAGGCCCTTTGAGTCCCTTCTTTAATGCCGCCCAAGTCAAACATTGCCCCACCTTTCTTAACCTTATCGAAGCGGGCAGCGGCTACGAAGAAGGCTCCGGCGGCTATGGCTACAACTCCACCTACATCGGAGCACGTCAAGACCTGTTCCCCCTGTTCACCGCAGCAGCCTACACACGCAGCGCCCGAGTGGATGACCCCAAAAACCCCACCGAAACGATCATGTTCGCCGATGCGGCAGGGTTGACCTTCCCCGATTCCAAACTCATCGAAGAATCGGCACTGTACTCCCCCTATGGAATCTCCACCGCGGGTGTGGGTTCTGCAAACCAGCCCTCCATGCACTTTCGCCATAACATGGCCACCAATGCCGCCATGCTTGATGGCCATGTCGAAACCCAAGCCATGACCTTTAGCCAGAACCCTTATTTTTCACTCACGCCTGAATTGCAAAAACTTCTCGGCTGGTTCGGCCCACAGAGCAACGAACTATTCGACCTGGAATAAAGCTATACACCGGTACCAGCGATGAAAATAGGCAATTCCCCCGCCAACCTTTCATCGCTGGTATCTTTTTTTATTCCTCTCCAGCAGAGTCCTCTCTGACGTGCCTGAGATAATTGTTACAATCTCAAGCCATGAATGAACAAAATACCCCTATCGAAAAAATTGTGATCATTGGCTCTGGACCTGCTGGCTGGACCGCTGCAATCTACGCGGCCCGCGCCAACCTCAGCCCAGTGGTCTATGAAGGCATCCCCAAACAGAACCCCAGTCTGGTCCTGCCCGGCGGACAACTCATGCTCACCACCGAAGTGGACAACTTTCCAGGCTATCCCGAAGGTGTTGAAGGCCCACAACTCATGAACGACATCAAAAAGCAGGCGCTGCGATTCGAAACACGAATCAAGTCCCTCGATGTCGATACATGTGACTTCACCCAACGCCCTTTCACACTGAACGTGTCCGATGGCTCGGTCGTCAAAGCCCATTGTGTCATCATCGCCACCGGTGCGACGGCCAACTGGATCGGCCTGGACAATGAAATGCGACTGGCCCGTTCCGGCGGCGGCGTCTCGGCGTGTGCTGTCTGCGATGGCGCGTTGCCTGTCTTTCGGGATCAACCGCTGGCCATCGTCGGCGGCGGCGACAGTGCCATGGAAGAAGCAAGCTATCTCACCAAGTTTGCATCCAAGGTCTATGTGATCCATCGTCGCGATGAATTCCGCGCGTCAAAGATCATGGCCCAACGTGTGCTGGACAATCCCAAGTGTGTCCCCGTCTGGAACAGTGTCGTCACCGATGTCCTAGGCGAAGATAAAATCTCTGGCCTGCAACTCAAAGACACCAAAACAGGCGAAGAGTCTACGCTGGACGTCAAAGGCTTGTTCGTCGCCATCGGCCACACCCCTGCGACCAAGTTTCTTGATCCAGAACAAATCCTGCTTGATGACAAGGGTTATATCCAAATGCCCGTGCCACATCAGAGCATGACCAGCATCGAAGGTGTTTTTGTCGCAGGCGACTGTGCCGACTCACTGTACCGCCAAGCCATCACGGCCGCGGGCATGGGATGCAAATCTGCCATTGACGCTGAACGCTGGCTTGCCGACCAAGGGATTCATTAGGAAGCTATCAGCTCTCACTACTGTCCCGTTAACTTTTTGTCATAGATCGAACAATGCCAACTGGTTATGGCTTTGGTCGTTTTCGTTGCATTGACCTGATTTAGAAAACCGCTCTAAAACAGGGACGTTTTCGAAAATTGACACACTGAAACCCTGTAAAATTGTGTAGAGGCTTTGACCGAGTTTTAACTCTTTTTTGAGAATTGCCACAAGCAAATAAGTCGAGATCGCGGCCCATATCTGCGTTTTGACGGCATTGGGAGTTGTCCCATAGAACACCTTGATGCGCAGGTGTTGTTTGATCCATTTGAAAAACAATTCGATCTGCCATCGAGCTTTGTAAAGCAATGCGATTGTAAGCGGTGGGAGCTCGAAGTTGTTGGTTAAGAATACGAGTTTCTTTTTGGTCTCCGGGTCGACGAATCAAATTCTCCGTAATGGTTCTGGATAATTTTTTGAAGGGTAAAATGATGTCAGAACAATGGTTTGATCGCACTGAATGCCGGTATCTTTGTCGACAGGTTTTGAATAACGTCGTCTGAACTTCTGGTTGCTTCTGGCTCGTGTAATAAAGAAAGACCGGGCTTGATGAATGGTATAAAGGCGTTTGAAATCGAGGTAGCCACGGTCCATGATATAAAATGCGCCAGCCTCCAGAACCAGAAGGTCCAAGACATTGGCATCGTGCAGTTTTCCGTCTGAGATATGAATAAACGTCGGGATATTGCCGCGCAAATTCATCAAGGTATGCAACTTGATAGCAGCTTTTTGCTTCCTAAATTTCGCCCATGGGAAAATGGACCAGCACAAATCGATCGTACTTGAATCCAGTGCATAGAGCGTTGCATTTTCTAATTCCTTGCCGAAATCCTCGTCTGCATACAATCGACAAGCTCGATTTGTCTGCAAGTTCGAAAGGTCTACAAAGATGCGCCAGTCGCGTATCTCGTTTGCTTTGGCAAGCGTACTTCGCCCAACGCAATGACGAATACCCATGTGGTAGAGTTTGGGCTCCATCGCTCGTAAGCATGACTCGATATCGCGTAAACTTTCGCGATAAGTTAACTGGGCAAAGGCCATGACTCGAAATTGGTCCAGACATGAAAAGGCTTTGATCCGCGAGTTGCCTTGGTAACGCTTGACGCAAGTATAAAATTGGCGAAGAGGGGAAAAGTCCATGATCTGTGCAAAGACTGGGCGTCCAGAGTACATCGGGAGATATAACCGAAAGCTGTGGATGACGAATTGAAAAAGGCGGCGTACCTTGGGTGTATTGATGCACCCCAAACTTTTTACACAAAGGAGTACGCCACCATGAAAGAGATTCCCACAGCTTTCGGTTATATCTCCTGGCCGGTTGCCACTGAAAGAGTCAGGTCGTAGAGGCTTCTGGATGGTGCATAAATTTCAATACCATTAAGGCCAAGAAAGACCAATGCTGCAACGGTGTCCGCTCGCTTATTACCATCGACAAAAGGATGGTTTTGAACGATATGAAAAAACCCTTCCAAGCACATGACTTGAAAGGGTTTTTTTAAGTGGGCGATACAGGACTCGAACCTGTGACCTCACGCGTGTGAGGCGTGCGCTCTAGCCAACTGAGCTAATCGCCCGTTGCAAATTGCAATCAGGACACACACCATACCGAACCAACATTCAGCGTCAAGTTTGAGGAGGCTGGGATTGGGATGAGGTAGTTTCTTGTGTTTGATTGGTGGCAGAGGAGGGATCTTGGGCTGGTGGAATTTTACCATTCGAAGCCGTGCCGTTGGTTGCATTGGTGAGGTCGTCTTCGAGGCCTGAAAGCCCCTTCTTGAACTCGACAATACCTTTGCCCAAACTACGGCCAACTTCGGGCAAACGCTTGCCAAAAATAAGCAAACCCAAGGCTGCAAGGAGAAGCCATTCCCAACCGCCGATGTTCCAAAATGCTAAACAAGTCGTCATGATTAAGTCCTATACACATAAAGCAGAACAGCATTGCCTGCCATTACTTCTTATTGTACCACTAGCCTTCACAAAACAAAACTAAACTAAACAGAAGTCAGATCAATCCTCTGTTGGTTAATCCACCAAAACATATTTAATGCGTGGCCCGCCAAGACGGCAAGTTATTTCGTACACAATCGTATCACTCAAACGAGCCAAATTCTCCGCACTGTGCCGAGCAGTTGGGTTTGGCGAGATGATTTCAACCTCTTGTCCCACTTCCAATGCAGGCAAATCGGTTAAATCCACCACAATTTGATCCATGGACACACGGCCTCGCACGGGAGCCAATTTCCCGCGAATGCTCACCATCGACCGATTGGACAAACTGCGTAAATAACCATCGCCATACCCAATCGGCACACGTCCCAAAACCGAAGGCCGATCAAAGGTAAATGTTCCGCCATAACCACAACAAGTTCCCGCAGGCACTTTTTTAATCTGCAACAGCGGACCCATGAGCCGTAGCGCGGGAACCAAAGGCAAAGCAAGCCCACCCACTTCATCCGACGGCTGATAGCCATAAACCGCAATGCCCGGCCGCACCATGTCCAGATGAGCCTCGGGCATACACAAAATGGCAGCAGAATTGGCTGCATGGCACAGAACAGAATCATCTAACGGACAAGCCTCAACCGCCTTTTGAAACACATCTAGCTGTTCTTGGGCAAAGGTTTTGTCGGCCATGTCCGCAGAGGCGAAGTGGGTATAGATGCCAGTGAGCCGAACGCCTGGTTGGTCATTGATGGCTTTGACCAAAGCAAAAGCGTCTTGGGCAATGGCTCCGCTTCGCCCCATGCCTGTATCTATTTTAAGGTGGACTTGGGCCTCTTGACCTAGTTGTTGAGCAGCTTCACCAATGAGGCATACTTCCCGCATGTCCCAGACGGTTTGTGTGACATTGGCTTCTAATAACTCTTGGGCAATCCCAAGCCCTTCTTTGGCTGAGTAAGCTCCCATGGAGAAAAACATGAGCAGCGGCCCAGCATATCCCTTTTGTCGCAAGGCAACCGCTTCTGCCGGGCAAGCCACGCTCAGCCAGTCAGCTTCTTGAGCGATGATGCCATGCAGCAGATCCAAGCCGTGGCCATAAGCATTTGTTTTGACTGATGGGCAAACCTTAACTCTTGGTCCTATAACGCTTTTGATCAATTTTAGATTGGTTTGGATGGCCGAGGCAGATATCTGTGCTGTCAAATAAGGATCCATAAGAGATAGTTATACCAAATTTGCAATCCAGCCTTTGGGACTATTTTCTATTAAGCATTTACAACCCCGCCCCCAAAGGTTTACGCAGACCCTTGGCCTGAGTTTTGAAGCCCATGCGTATCTTCACTCTTTTTTATCTTTTTATTTTGAGCTTGAGGATCCATAAACACTTGCGTCATCGAATCATCAATACGATGATGGCGTTTCTATGCCAACGCTTTACCACAATCCAAAATGTTCTAAAAGCCGCCAAGCCCTTCAATTACTCCAAAATCAAGGGCTTGAGCCCCATATTGTGGAATACCTCAAGGACCCACCTAGTGAAGCGACCCTCCGCGACCTGCTGAAGATGCTCAAGCGAAGCCCTCTGGAGCTGATGCGTCAAAAAAATTCTCTCTTTAAGGAACTGGGGCTAGATCAAAAACGAGACGACG
Organism: Planctomycetota bacterium; assembly: GCA_024279865.1. GTDB lineage: Bacteria > Planctomycetota > Phycisphaerae > Phycisphaerales > Phycisphaeraceae > JAJRRC01. Next base: position 26,918 of record JAJRRC010000065.1, read on the forward strand.
AGGAAGCTCTCATCACGGCCATGCTCACTCACCCCAAGCTGATCGAGCGTCCCATTTTCGTCCATCAAGGCCAAGCACGGATCGGCAGACCGCCCCAAGATGTTCTCCAAATCCTTTGAGATACCAATCGCAATTGAGTTTTCCCGTTTGCCCCCGGTTTCTTGCGTACGTGACATCTTGTTTCAGTTGAGGTTGTCCCCAAAAACTGGGCGCATGTTTAAGGTGTCCGATTCTCTTCCTCTTGCTGACAACTGATCGCTGATAACTGATCGCTTTAAAAACTTGCATCGCGGGAATTCTCATGCCTGATGGGTATAGCCTTGAAAAACGGTTGACATAAGCCGCCTCCCCCCCGACAATAGACAACAACTTCAAACACCGGTAATCGAGAACCTTCATGATGGTAAAATCTTATCGCGCTACAATGCTCGGACTGACCCTTGGTTGTGGCATGCTGCTATTGGCCAGTGGATGCCAAACAAAACAAGTGATGGACTTACGAGCGAGCAATCAAACCGTCGCCCGAACTCCCGAACCCTCGTTTTTGAGTGCCTTTAAACTGAGTAATCTCAATAAGCTCAATCCGTTTAAAGCGAAGCCGGATTCGGAACTTTCACTTCGAAAAATCCGATCCAACCCCAGTCCCGAGCTAAAAGGCATGGCCAACAACCACTGGTACAACAAAAACATTGAAGCCATCACACGCGACGTCAATCGCCGCCAGCTTTCTGATGATGTGAATACGGTCTTGTTTCTGACTGAACCCAGTAAAATGAGTTACTACGTCGTTCCCTGATTTTCAAAAGGCAGGGCTACATGGACGAAGCGTCGTACGGCTTAGCCCCAAGCCATCTGGCAACACAGGCTAAGCCAAACCACAACCCAACTCTTTGTGCCGCGGATTTGGCAAATGCGCTGGATCAGGTCTGTCCTGATGCCATCTCCGATTTACATTGGTTTCGAACCGATTGGCAACGAGGCGGTGCGTTTACCGCCACCGCAACCTACACCGATCAAAACAACCACGCCTCCAAAGCCGTCATTAAACTTCCCGTCCCCCAAGTGGAACTGCAATGGATCAGGCGGCTGCAAAGTACCAACCGAGATTTGGGAATCGCTGACGTGGTGCCGACGCTTTATGCATCGGGAGATCAACTTGACGGCCAACCCCTCGCGTGGGTCATCATGGAATACCTCCCTCACGGCCCATTGTGCCATCAATGGCGTGGCCACGAATTTGAACTGTTCATCGCAGCCGCCGGCCGCTTGGCCTATGCCACGAGCCAATATCCCCCACCACCGCCACAAGCTCGCCCGCCACAAAAAAATTGGAATGCCATCCACCGTCTCGCTAGGCAATTTGTACATCAACACAACATCGACCATGAACAACGCTGGAACAAAGCCCTTAAAAAAGTACATCGCAAACTCAAAGACTGGACCCAAACGCTTCAAGACCGACCCGTCGACCAATGGTGTCACGGCGACCTGCATCTGGGAAATGCCCTCACACGCACGCCACCGCCGCAAGGACCCGCCCTCTTAATCGACTTTGCCTGTATCCATGGCGGACACTGGCTCGATGATGCCATCTATTTTGAACATCTGTTCTGGGCCCAGCGTAAACGCCTCGACGGCCGCAAGATTGTCAGCCTCATCGCCAAAGAACGACACCGCTACAACCTCCCCGTCGATGAACGCTGGCCTCACTGGGCAAAAATCCAACGAGCACTCCTTGCCATGAGCACCCCCGCCATGCTCGAACACAACGGCGACCGAAGACATGTTCAGGCGGCCTTGGAAATTCTTGAAGCCAATCTTTAAAAAACCAGTCTTTCCCATTGAGTCCTACTCAAAACTCGCTATCCTATTCCTCGTATTCGTACCGTTAAGAAATAGGATGAAAGCCATGAATTACGTCGTCCCCGTCGAACTACACAACCAAATCGCCCAAGCAGCCTATGAAAAGCGAGGTTTTAGCTCCCAAGAAGCAACCCGGGGCGCTCGTTTTTGCGAAATGGCCTCGTGGCATGGGATCAAAACCCACAACCTGCTCAAAGCTCTCCACCTCGACGAATTGTTCGGATCGGGAAACACCACCAGTCCCGGCTGCGTCCCACAAGCAGCCATCATCAAACATCCTTCACGATTTGAAGCGGCCCAGACGTGGGATGCACAGAAAAAACTCGGGCAAGCTGTCGCCTTTGAAGCCATGGACACCGCCATTGAACTCGCAGATAAATATGGCGTCGGGATCGTCAGTGTCGACCAGGCCTTCCACTATCTCTGGGGGGGCGGCTATGTCATGGACGCGGCAAAAAAAGGCTACATCGCCTACACCAACTGCACCGCAGCACTTGCCGAGGTCGTCCCCTTCATGGGCAAATTCCCAACCCTCGGAACCAACCCACACTCTTGGGGCTTTCCCACCACCGAAGCAGTCGGCTTTCCCATCGTGATCGACTGGGCCACCAGCACCGTGGCCATGGGACGTGTGCAGCAATTCCTGCGTGAAGGCAAACAACTGCCCCCCAACGCAGCCGTCGACAAAGAGGGAAATCCCACCACCGACCCGAGCAAAGTTTCATCCCTGCTTCCTTTTGGTGCCCACAAAGGTTACGGCCTCTCCCTGATCAACGAACTCGTTGGCGCTTTCATCGGCGGCTCACTACCCACCATCCGATCACGGCCACAAAATGCCAGCCATGGTGAAAAAACCACGCCTAACTTCTTCTTCCAAGTCATCCATCCCGATGCCATGAATGCCAACGCCTTTGCCGTCGGACGCAATCAGGCCAGCAACATCAAAGCTGTGCTGAACGATATCCTCGGCCATGGCAACGAAAGCTGCCTCCTCCCCGGACAGATCGAACACCAAGCAGCCGTCGCCTCCGAAAAAGCAGGTGGACTGCTCTTCACCGAAGCAGAACTCCAAGAACTCCAACACATCGCCCAAGAAGCAGGCGTCGCGTTGAACCTGCCATCATTGGCAACACAAAACTGATACGCATCACAGACAGACAAGGAATTTTATTGATGAAAGCATTCTCTTCGACCAAAGAAATCAAAGTCGGTGTCATCGGATATGGCGGTGCGTTTAACATGGGACAAGCACATCTGTCGCAAATGAAAAAAGCGGGCATGTCACCCTTTGCCGTCTGCGAACTGGACCCCAAACGACTCGAAGTCGCACAGCAGGATTTCCCAGGCATCGAAACCTACACAAACCTCGACCAAATGCTCAAACAATCCGACGTGAACCTGATCATTCATATCACGCCACACAACCTCCACTACCCACTGGCGGCCAAATGTCTCAAAGCAGCCAAGCACGTCGTCACTGAAAAACCCTTTGTTCTGACCACCGCCGAGGCGAACAAACTCATCAACCTCGCGCAAAAAAACAAGGTCATGGTCAGCACTTACCACAACCGACATTGGGACGGCTGTATCCTTCGGGCAGTCAAGCAAATTGTCGAAAAAAAAAACCATCGGCGATGTCATACGAATCGAAGCACACATGGGAAGCTATAACATACCTCGAACATGGTGGCGGTCGAGCAAAACCATCTCCGGAGGGATCCTCTACGATTGGGGCGTCCACTTACTCGAATACAGCCTGCAACTGATCCCATCACAAGTCACCGAGGTGGCGGGCTTTGCCCATCAGGGGTTCTGGGCCTCGAACATGCCCAAAAGCCATCCCTGGAAAAACGACTGTATCGAAGATGAAGCCACCGCCATCGTTCGCTTTGCCAATGGGGCGATCATCAACCTGAGCATCTCCCATCTTCAGGCCAACCCAGCTACGGACATGCTCCAGATCGTCGGGACCAGAGGAACCTACAATATTTTATGGGAGCAGTGGACCACCCGCAAACCCGGCCGCAATGGTGAAATCATTGAAAAAACAGGGAAACACCCCAAAGATCGAGGCGATCTGTTTTATAAAAATGTCGCCAACTATCTCATCGGCCAGGAAAAGTTAATCATCACCCCCCAATGGGCACGTCGCCCGATCCATATTCTGGACCTTGCCGTCCGAAGCGCCAAACAGGGTAAAACACTCAAAGCCAAATACGGCTAAGACGAACGTGCATAGAGCACGCTAGGCAAACACCACCGTCTTGTTGCCGTTGATGAACACGCGGTCTTCGAGATGATTGTGTACGCCTCGGGTAAGCACTGCCACTTCGGTGTTACGTCCCAGTTGAATCATCTGTTCAACTGAATGAGCATGATGCGTACGCGTGGCATCCTGTTCAATGATCGGCCCCGCATCTAGCTCGCCGGTCACATAATGGCACGTCGCCCCGACCCATTTCACCCCACGCTCATAAGCCTGATGGTAAGGCTTCGCCCCGACAAAACTAGGCAAAAAACTGTGGTGGATATTGATAATCCGACCGGGATAAGCCTCGCAAAAGTCCGGCGGCAAAATCTGCATGTACCGCGCCAACACCAGCGTATCGGTCCCCCACTGATCCACTTGCTCACGAACCTTGGCAAACCCGGCTGTTTTGTCTGTCTTGGAAATTGGGATATGAACATAAGGCACACCATGCCACTGAACCAACTCACGACAATCATCGTGATTGGAAATCACCCCCACCAAATCAAAAGATAAATCGCCCGTCCGCCAACGATAAAGCAAATTGTTTAAGCAGTGATCCATCTTGCTCACCAAAATGACCACCCGTTTTTTTTCGTTGGCCCGACGAATCAACCAATCCATTTCAAATTCATCCGCCACCACTTTGAACCGGTCTCGAAATTCATCGAGACCCATACTCATGGTATCTACTTTGACGACTTGTCTTGTAAAAAATTTGGCGGTGGGCAAATCCGTATGGTGTTGAGCATCCACGATCCAGCCGTTCAAATCAGCGATCAACGTACTGACAGCCGCCACGATCCCCACACGATCCGAACAAGCCAGTTTTAGAACGTAATGTTCACTTGACATATCGACCTTCCAAATCCACACCACAAGTCCTTGCGTGTTCTCCCATCATACGCATTGCGGACCTTTTTGGCGCATTGATCACTTGGCCAATGCGAGCCCGATCACGACACCAAACCCAATAGGCCAGTCTTTTCTTAACCGGGCATCAAGATAAAATAGGCTATATAAAAAATCGTCCACACCCCCAAATGAATCGCAAACTTCAGACGATAGGGAAATCGTTGACGCACCCAAAAAGTAATGACTGTGGCAAACAACGACACCAGCACAAACCGTATGAGCCTCGCGGGAATGCTGACCAATAAAAACGAGGTCCGCGACAACTGTTCTGCACCCACAAACGCCGCGTAAAGTTTATACGACACACCACGCATCGGGCCCAAAAACAAACTGCTCACACCATGCTCCACAACCTCACCCTCAACTGACTGCATCATCTGAGGACCAATGGCCGGAATGCGATCCATCACAGCTACCACACGATCAATATCCGATTCGCCCCAAGTGTAAACAAGCAGCCCGCCACCCAGTGCGCCAACCGTCGCAAAGACACAACAAACCATCGCCAAGCGAGGGCTTGATATTGCAATAGCGGACAACAAAACGTCTGGCACAATGAAAAATAAAGTGGCCTCGGCAAACCCCCATGCCATCGCCAAAACCGCCAGAGCGAATGGCCCACGTTGTCGTCTTGTGAGACGCTCTAGCTCCACGGCTTGAAATCGCCTTCTTCGGCCAGTGTTTGCATCCGACAATTTAGCATCTCCATAAAGGTCTGTTTCTTCCCGCTCCAATACATCGGCTCTCCGACAAATACATCACAGAAAAACGGAACCAACAAGGCCTCGTCACGTGGCAATGCTTTACCAAGCCCGTGCAGAAAAACAGGCGTGATCGGCACATCAGGATAACGACGGGCCAAATGAGCAATCCCTGTCTTGAATTGCTCAAACACCTCAGGCTCACCACGTTGACCTTCTGGGAAAAGAATCACAATATCGCCACGCTCCACAGCAACCCCGATACCTGCTAATGGGTCTTGACGCATCCCCGCAATTTCACGTTCCAAAGGGAGAATCCCAATAATACGATGAGCAAACCATGCCAAGGGTTTATATAAAAAAAAATAGTCTGCGGCAGCCACAGGGCGCAAACGCGGCAAAATACTTCGGGGAAACAAAGTCATCAGTAACAACACATCAAGATGACTATTATGATTGGCCACAACAAAAGCAGGCCCCTTCTTGGGCAACTGATGCCGGCGGCGAACATTCACCCCCAAAACGACCAAGCAGACCACCTTCACGACCAGCGTAAAAAAAAGCCATCGCAAAACAGGATTGATCCCTGGCAACACGTCATGACCGGGTAGATGTTCACGCACCATGAGACTCCCACAAGAACAACCAGTAAACGTAATGGAAAAACAGCGGAGCCGTAAACGTGAGGCTATCGACACGGTCTAGAATGCCGCCATGCCCTGGAAGTAAGCCGGAGGTATCTTTGATGCCAAGGTCTCGTTTAAGTGCGGAAATATTGATATCGCCCACGAACCCACCTAGGCCGATGATCAGGCCTGCGGCCAATGACTGCGTCCGGTCAAACGGCGTGAGCCATTCCCCCAGCAGAACCGCGCATGCGGTGGTGCTCACAACGCCTCCGATAAAGCCAGCCCATGTTTTATTGGGACTAATTTTTGGAATAATTTTTCGTTTTCCCAATAGTTTGCCCCATATATATTGAAATATATCATTGGCTTGCGTGAGAAAAACCAGATAGAGAAGTAGCCCAGGCCCGGGTATGGCAATGGGGTTGCCTTTGATTTTCAGCACCAGTAAAAAGGCGGCATGGCTGAGATTGAAAACCATCAACATCAGTCCCCAGTGAATCTGGGCGGTCGAACGAAGAAACGATTCTGTTTCGCCGATCATGATCATGCGGAATGGTAAAAACAGGAACATGTAGACAGGGATAAAAACAATGAACATGCCGTACCATCCGTGGTACACCCAGTAAAATTGGATCGGGATTGCCAGATACGCCCAAAAAATAGCGCGGCGATCCGCGCGGCGAGTCGGGATCAATGAAAAATATTCCTTCACCGCCAAAAAACTCACAAAGGCCAGAAACAAAAGTGAAATCGTACGGCTAAGCACCATCGCCAACGCAAACACGCCAGCCATCACCCACCAAGTACGAACACGCAAAGACAACTCGGTATAGTCCGCATCAGGCTTCAAGCGGCGTAAAATAGCCACGATGATCTGTGTAATCACCAGCAGACCAAAAATACCACCAATCGCATATTGCACCGATTGCGGTAGATTTCCTAACGACATGATGAAACCTCCATGAGTGCTTTGCGGGCGCGATTGATAATCGTGATGACCAATAAAACAAGAACCACCCAAAGTAGCAAACTGACCCATGGCCCCTGCGTCACCCCACTCCCAATCGCCAAACCCAGAGCGCCGAATACAAACGCTCGATCACTTTTCCCCATCGGCCCGTCATAACGACGCGTTGCTCCAATCATCACAGCCACCACGCCCGTCATTTCCGTCATGATCGCCAACGCGACAAGAACCGACATCACTGGCCATCCGAACCATATCGCCAAGGGTAAGTAAATCGCAGCGTCGCTCACCACGTCTCCCAATTCATTGAGAATCGCGCCCATGTTTGATTTCATATCAAATTCACGTGCGAGCATGCCGTCGATTGCATTGAGTGCCATGCGTATAAAGAGAATCGCAGGCAACAAGAGGAGTACTTGAGGTGCTGGGGAAAATGCCACAGTGCATAACCCGTCGCCATTGATAGAGCTGCCGCGGCGACGGTCACTTGATTGGCAGTCACACCCATTTTGGCAAGCATGCCACAGAGTGGTCGAAGCATCGCTTGAAAGCGTGGTTTAAGGTCATAAACACTCACTAAGCAACTCACCCTCTGTGCCATTTCGCCAATCTAACTCATTGTGTTGAAATCGCCCTGCGATCAGGCGCACACTGCCCATTTTTTTAATATGACAATTGAATATTTTCCATTATAGGATTTTTTATTTTCAATGCGTCAAACGTTCATCAACCGACCCGCACACCGAGCCAAACCAATGATCCGTCTGGCCACCGCAGGCTGATCTAAACTTGATTCTAAAAAAAAACACCTTAGCATTGATCCCCATCTGCTGGCCATGATTAAACCCATGGCCAATGCCACTACAAGCTCAATTTTTCTCACAGAAAGCTCAATTATGAAAGCCATCATGGTTATGTTCGACTCGCTGAACCGTCACTTTTTACCCCCCTATGGCTGTGACTGGACCCACGCACCGAACTTTCAACGACTTGCCCAAAAGACCACCACCTTTGACCGAAGCTACGTCTGCTCCATGCCCTGCATGCCCGCGCGTCGGGACTTGCACACCGGACGACCCAACTTTTTACACCGCTGCTGGGGACCCCTCGAACCCTTTGACGATTCCATGCCCCAGCTTCTAAAAAATGCAGGCGTGCATACCCATCTCGCCACCGATCATGGACACTACTTTGAAGATGGCGGAGCAACTTACCACGGCCGCTACACCACCTGGGAATATTTCCGAGGCCAAGAAGGAGACCCCTGCATCGGACAAATTGCCAACCCCACCATCCCCCCCATGGTCCTCAAAAAGCAACGCAACGAAGCCTTCTTTCGTCAAGACTGGATCAACCGCTCGCACATGGCTCGCGAAGAATGCCAGCCGCAACACAAAACATTTGTCGCGGGCCTGGACTTCATCGAACGCAACCACGATGAAGACAACTGGCTTCTACAAATTGAAACCTTCGACCCCCACGAACCCTTCTTCACCCAACGTCAGTACAAAGACCTCTACGCAGAACACTACGAAAAATACCAAGGCGAACATTTTGATTGGCCTCCCTATACCAAAGTCAATCAATCCCCCGAAGAAATTGAACACGTTCGCTATGAATACGCTGCACTGCTAAGCATGTGCGACGCAAGGCTAGGCCACGTCCTTGATGCCATGGACCAGCACAACCTTTGGGAAGATACCATGCTCATCGTCTGGACCGATCATGGCTTCCTGCTCGGCGAACATGACTGTTGGGCCAAGTGCCACATCCCCTTCTACGAACACGTGGCCCACACGCCCTTTTTTGTCTGGGACCCTCGCAACCCCCAAGCAAACCAAAGACGCAACGCCCTCACACAGCCCGCCATTGACCTGCCCGTCACCTTGCTCGAATATTTCAATCAACCCATCCCCCCAGACATGCTTGGCCAATCACTCGCACCTGCCATCGCAAACGACACTCCCCTCCGCGATGCCGCCATCTTCGGCATCCACGGCGGACACATCAATGTCACCGACGGACGCTATGTCTACATGCGTGGACCTGTCAATGATGACAATCAACCACTCAGCAATCACACCTTGATGCCCACCCGAATGCGTGGCTACTTCGATCTCGAAAAATTTGGCCCCGACCTAGAACTCGCCCCGCCCTTTAGCTTCACCAAAAGTTGTCACACCCTAAAAACCTCTGTTCATGGGGGAAATGGCCTCGCAACTGAAAAATTTCCCACCTTACTCTTTGACCTACAAACAGACCCACACCAGGAATCGCCCCTAGAAGACCAGTCCATCGAGCAACAAATGGTGACCCATCTGATCAAACAAATGCAAGCCTGCGATGCCCCTACCGAGCAGTACCAACGGGTCGGACTACCACAGCCAAGCACAGATTAAAAAAAAGCAAGAGCCTCTTTTGCAAGAAAAAGAAAGACGACAACAACGCCGAGCCCTGCACCCCTCCGGGGGTAAAGGGCCGGATTCCCCTCTTCACAAAACGCAATAAACCACGCCAGCCGTTGCGGATTGCTAACAGGTCGGGATCGATTACACTCTTTGCCATTTCGTTGCCTGTCAACCATTAGTTGCGGATTGCTAACAGGTCGAGATCGATTACACTTGCCAGTAAAGCACATCATCAGGGTCGTCGTTGCGGATTGCTAACAGGTCGGGATCGATTACACTAGATACCGCCGGTAAAGCGATGGACCAATCGTTGCGGATTGCTAACAGGTCGGGATCGATTACACTCACCGGCGTGTGGGGTGAACTTGACGCTGGTTGCGGATTGCTAACAGGTCGGGATCGATTACACTCGGATCAACAAGGCTGGCAATGCTCAGTTTGTTGCGGATTGCTAACAGGTCGGGATCGATTACACTGCAGTGCATGAGCAGACCGCGAACTTTCCAGTTGCGGATTGCTAACAGGTCGGGATCGATTACACTATCATTCTTCGAGTTGCGGGTGTGGTCATTGTTGCGGATTGCTAACAGGTCGGGATCGATTACACTAAAAGCGTCTCGCCTCGCGTGGCGTGCGTGTTGCGGATTGCTAACAGGTCGGGATCGATTACACTGGTGTAAATTTTTGGCCTAAAGGGAATAATGTTGCGGATTGCTAACAGGTCGGGATCGATTACACTCCCCGACCGAGGCTTCCCTGGACGCGACGGTTGCGGATTGCTAACAGGTCGGGATCGATTACACTCCGGATCGCCCTGTCATAGTCAAACCCACTGTTGCGGATTGCTAACAGGTCGGGATCGATTACACTGTCTGCACCAACGACCGCCGCGCTGACTAGGTTGCGGATTGCTAACAGGTCGGGATCGATTACACTTCTGCCCATTCGGGGCAGCGTGCATAGTTAGTTGCGGATTGCTAACAGGTCGGGATCGATTACACTAGCGATCTTGGATTGACGGGTGCTGTTGTCGTTGCGGATTGCTAACAGGTCGGGATCGATTACACTATTACGCAACGCCGTACCGCCACGCTCGCCGTTGCGGATTGCTAACAGGTCGGGATCGATTACACTCAATCACTGGCGTTTCGTACTACGATACAGGTTGCGGATTGCTAACAGGTCGGGATCGATGCGGTAGCCCACGAATAGTGGATTCCAAACCGGGTTGATTTTACGCCACTTGTTTTTCTATGCAAGCCTGGGCGTGGTCGGCTGCATAATACGCTGCTTCATACTGATCTGGCGTCTTGTAACCCAATGTCTGATGAAT
>JAJRRC010000066.1 GCA_024279865.1 Planctomycetota bacterium
ATGTTGGCATGGAAAATATGGCAGAAGCACCCTTATTCATGGACGCATCTTCAAAGGCAATGCCGCTATTATCAGGTACGTAACGAAGCGTCGTATGCAAGCAGAAAGAAAACGGAAAAAGCGAAAAATCTGGAATTCTTAGAGCGCTGTCGTACTATGGCATTCACTGTGTCAAAACAGGAACCTCCAAACTCGATGGCAGTGGATTCAATGACCTTCAAGCATTTCCGACTCTGGATAGAACCCCGTTACACAAGGACTAAACCATGACCGGCAAAGAGCGAATCAACCACATTCTGGACAAACAATCAGGCAACGAAATTGCCTGGACCTCGTGGATCGACGAGATCACCGTCACGGGAATGTCCGAGGAGATTCAGAAAAAAAAATGTGCTGGAAATCAACAAGCTCGCAGGACTCGACACGCTTCAGTTCGGCAGCTACGGGCTTTGCGAGCTGGGCATCATCTTTCCGTTTAGAATCGTGAATCCAGAGGTTCGCCACACCCATTTAGAAATCTCCAAGGACACGGTTCAGACAACCACCCAGAGTCCGTGGGGAACACTCACTAGGCTGGCTAGCCATAGCCAGCCCACCAAATATCCAGTGGAGTCAATTGAAGAACTTCGAACTTTCACAAAAATACAACAGAACTCCATTTGCAAGGAATCCCTCGGCGACACCTACGAAACACAATGTCACAAAGCACTCAGCGTGATTGGAGACAGCGGCATTTATTGTTCTGCTATCACTTGTTCTCCGGTTCAGGAACTCTTGCAGCACCAGATGGGTGTGGAAATGTTCAACTATCTCTTGGTGGACCACCCTCAAGAGGTCGAAGCCTTGTTGGACGTGATGCATCAGCTCAAGTTGCAGGAGATGGAAATCCTTTGCCGTCGCTCTCCCTCACGGTGCATTGTGCCGGTGGAAAACACCAGCACCGCTCTGATCAGTCCGACTCAATACCGACAATACAGTGGGCCACAGTTGCGGGATTATGCTCAGATCATTCACAAGCATGGCAAGATGGCGATCTGGCACATGTGCGGTCACCTCAACGACCTTTTGCCTATCTTCCCGGAAACAGACCTTGATGGGATCAACGCCATGACGCCTGTGCCGGTGGGCAATACGGATTTCGAGGAAGCTCTGGATGTACTGGGCGAAGATTTTATTATTCTTGGCGGGCTGATGAGTCCGCTTCTGTTTCAAAAGCCCGATGTTACCCGCGATGAACTCTGGCAAGAGCTGGACAGAATTTATACCCCCCGACTGCGGGCCGCCAACTTTCTTCTGCACATTCCGTCGGGCGCCATCCCCCTGCCACTGGAACGGTTCCACATGATTCGAAATTGGTTTGAGGCCAATCGGTAAAACAGGTTGCAAGTAAAATAACGGACCTGCCCACTATGATTTTTGATACGTCACAATTAAAAAGCAATGGGCTTCACCTCGACCGGTGTTTTCAATGACGTGAGGCAAATCCGCACGGTAGTGGGCTGAATCTCCCTTACGCAACAAGCAATCTTGTTCGCCAGAGACAATCCGAATGGTCCCCTTCTGCACGGTCAAGCATTCACGGGTCCCTTCAAAATGTGCAGCACTGGTGAGCTTGGCGGCAGGTTGAAGCATCACTTCATAAAACTCTACATCCTTCTCCAAGTGCAACGGCGACAGCGTGCGAATCCGACAATCATCATCATGACGAAATAAATGCGATGGATCATCCGCTCGGACCACGTCAATGGTATGAGATGAACTGGGCGAATCAATCAAATCTCCCAAGTCCATACCCAATGCCATGGCAATCCGACAAGCCACCGCCAAGGTGGGGTTCGCCCCTTGGCGTTCAATCTGACTGAGCATCGAACGGCTCACATCACAAACATCGGACATCTGCTGAAGCGTCCAACCACGTTTTCGCCGCAATTCACGCACACGCTTACACAACTGCTCACTCACCGGATCAATCGAAGGCTTGGTACGGGCCATGGTTAATTTCCAATATATTAAACTTTTATCTTGCAAACAGGAACTTTCATGTCTACTATATTGTACAAGGCTTCTTTTATAAAGGATATATCCATGACTGCCCTGCTGGACAGATCCATGTTGGCTTTGCGTAAAACCCATGCTCGGCCGGGCTTGGAACTATGCCTTCATACCCCTGTCCCGCATGTGGGGCCTCGGGACGTACTCATTGCGGTGACCCATGCGGGTATTTGCGGAACAGATCGGCATATTTATGAGTGGGATTCCTGGAGCGCCAATCGCGTGAAGGTCGGCATTACCACAGGCCACGAGTTTGTCGGCCGGGTGATTGCCAAGGGCGATGCGGTCTGGCGTACCCAAATCGGCGACCGGGTCAGTGGTGAAGGTCATTTGGGTTGTGGCAGTTGCGAGCCTTGCCGCACGGGGAACGCTCATATTTGTGAGCATGTGGACATTTTGGGGATTGACATTGACGGTTGTTTTGCTCAGTACGTGACGTTGCCTGAGGAAAATGTGTGGCCGATCCATAAGGGCATTCCCGACAAGATTGCAGCGGTGTTTGATCCGCTGGGCAATGCCATGCACACGGTGATGGCAGCAGGTGTCAGTGGGCGTAGCGTGTTAATTACGGGCGTGGGGATCATTGGCTTGATGGCGGTCACCATTGCCAGGGCTGCCGGAGCTGGGACCATTCTTGTCACCGACGTTGATTCGCGTCGGCTCGCCATTGCCAAGGAACTTGGCGCGGACCACACGTTTGAAGCAACGGATCACACGTGGCCTGAGCAGGCAAAGCGTCTGACCCACAATCAAGGGCCTCAGGTTTTACTGGAAATGAGCGGGCATCAAAGAGCCATCCAAGACGGATTTTCGGCCTTGCGCAACGGCGGAACCGCTGCGCTATTGGGCTTGCCTTCAGGCCCCACCTGTTTGGACCTGCCCAATGACATTATTTTCAAAGGCGCTACCGTGCTGGGCATCAACGGCCGCAAGATGTACGAAACCTGGTATCAGGTTGAAAGTTTTCTCCTAGCCGGCCGTCTTGATCTAGACCCAATCGTGACCCACGAAATCCCCATTGAAGATTACGAAAAAGGCTTTGAACTGATGCAATCAGGACAAGGCATCAAAATCGTCATGACCCTTCCCCCAAACGGAGACTGAATAAAAACCATGGTGACCCCCTCCCCCTCATTTGAAACCCGAACCGCGGACCTGCTCAACGAACTGTCCCAGACAGGTCAAACCAAATACCTTCGTCATATCACCAGCCCCATGGGACCCACCGTGATCCTCGAAGATCAAGGCGAAGTGATCTGTCTCTGCTCCAACAATTACCTGGGTTTAGCAGATCATCCCGCCGTCATTTCCGCAGGGGTGCAAGGCTTGCGAAAATACGGCGCAGGCACGGCCTCGGTCCGCTTTATCTGTGGCACGTTTGATTGCCACCGTGATCTTGAACAAACCATTGCCCGCTTTTGTCACACCGAAGCTGCTTTGACCTACGTCAGTTGCTGGTGTGCCAATGAAGCGTTGCTCACCACGATCACCTTGCCGGGCGATGTGATTTTTTCCGATGCACTGAACCACGCCAGTCTCATCGACGGCATCCGCCTCACCCGCAAAGTCGACCGGGCCGTCTACAAACACAATGACCTTGCGGATCTGGAACGCCAACTCCAAAACCACATGGACAAACCCGTGCGATGGGTCGTGACCGACGGCGTGTTCAGCATGGAAGGCGACTTGGCGAACCTGCCTGGCCTGGTCACCTTGTGTAAAAAATATGATGCCAGGCTCATCGTCGATGACTCCCATGGCACCGGCGCTCTGGGAGTCGGCGGACGAGGTACGCCTGAACATTTTAACCTGCTCGGCCAAATCGATATCCTCACCGGAACCCTCGGCAAAGCCCTCGGCGGCGCAGCAGGCGGCTACGTCGCAGCCTCCGGACAAGTCATCGACCTACTGATCCAACGCTCTAGGCCAAGCCTGTTTTCCAATGCACTGCCCGCCACGGTCGCTTGTTCAGCCAACAAAGCCATCGAAATCATCGAACAAGAACCCCAGCGCATGGCCAAACTTACTTCCAATGTCGCCCAATTAAGGCAAGGCCTCAACAAACTAGGCTACCCATGCCCACCTGCCGAAACCTCCCCCACCGCGATCATTCCGATCATCGTGGGCGAAACGGCCGACGCCATCGCCAAAAGCCAACGGCTCATGGAACTGGGCGTTTGGGTCATCGGGTTTGGCTATCCAGTGGTCCCACAAGGCCAAGCACGCCTGCGAATTCAGGTGAGTGCGGCTCTTGAAAAGGACCATATTGAGAAAGCTTTGGACGCTTTTTCAAAATTGTAGTTTGACCAATGCGCTCTGGGATTCGATACTGAAAGACCACAATCATCCCTCATGGCCCTTGGAGCGGACTCTATGCGCAAATTTCACTGGATATGGACTGGCCTTTTGGCTTTATCGTTTGCTGTTTCAGGCTGTTCTGCATTGAACGCCACCTCCAACGCGATCTCCAAAACGCTCTTGGCAACGGGCAATACCATCAAGGCCACCGGCGATGCGCTGGTCGCTATTCCCTCGTTGATCCTTCCCAAGCCCAAGCCTTCATCGGTGGTGGATACAGATGCGGGCCGTTTGCCGATTGACCCACAGGACCTGTCTCAATTGGGACTGAATGTGGCTTGGGCTAATTACTTGAACGTCCCCACCTCTCACAAGATCAGCCATGCTGTGGTGCTAGGCGATATCTTGGTGACCATTGAAATGCCCACCAATTTGTTCACGGCCGTTAATTTACGTGACGGCACCGTTCGCTGGCGTCAGTTGATGGGCCACACCACCGATCGTTTTTATGCCCCGTTTCGGGTCGGCAACTTTTTATATGTGAATACTGAAACCCAAATTCTTAAGATTGATGCCAATACAGGACAAGCTGTGGAACAGGGGAACCTAGAATCCGTGGTTCAGTCTGGACCGGCAGTGGTTGGCCCGTTCGCCATCTTCGGGGGCCTCAACGGACGCATTTTTGCCCATGACCTTACCACCAATTACAGCAAGTGGGCCTATCGCATGCCCGGCGGGATTATTACAAACCCCACCGCCAATTCCCGAACCGCCTTTGTCGCCGACAGCAAGGGTGTTTATGTGCTGCTATTCGCTCGTGACGGCGAACCGGTCTGGAAGGGCCGCACCTTTGCCCAAATCAGCGCCCCTGCTGCCATGACTAGAAATTCTGTCTTGGTTCCCAGTGAAGACCAAGCACTTTATGCGTTGGATATACAGACGGGACGGGATTTATGGAAATTCTCTGCAAGCCATCCGCTAAATGAATCTCCCCTTGTGCTTGGGGACACGGTCCTGTTACGGATGGCTCATGTGGGTCTTTATGCTTTGGATTTACAAACAGGCAAGGTCAATTGGAAGCTTGCTCAGGATTACTTGCCGATCAGTCAATCTCGAACTCATCTTTTTGTGCATCATCGCACCAGTTTGTCGAAGCTGGACATGGCTTCAGGCCGCACGATTGTTCAAGTGCCAACACAGCGGATCGCCTTTGCGTTTTCACTTGACGGCCAAGGCGACCATTTGCTGCTCGTGACAGACCGAGGACGCTTGCTCAAACTAGAGCCCTAAACCCAAAGCCACAAAAACGATCCAGCCCTCTCCCCTCTTACTGATAACTGACAGATGATCACTTCAAAAAAATAGTCACACGCAGACTTGCGTGCGGGTCTGCTTTGATTCACCTGTTGTATTGGAAAAGAATCCGGCCCTTCACCTTTCGGTTCAAGGCTCGGCGTTGTGATGATCGCATGTTAATCGCGTCCTTCACGGGGACACGTTGGATTCAAACTAGAACAGCATGAACGAAAAATCTTAATCTTTGATTTTCTTCTCTTACTGTATAGCTGACAACTGAAAGCTGATAACTTAAACAAACTACGCCTCAACTGCGCAAAAAAATACACAGTGCGTATAATCCCCTTTATTCACAACCTTTTTTACGCAATCGGCCGGTCTTCAATAGACCCGTCGCAGGAGCTACTTTCCGATGAGCGATCTTGTCCCAGTCCGTAAAGCCCTAATCTCCGTCAGCGACAAAACCGACCTTGTCCCCTTTGCCAAGCACTTGGTCCGACATGGCGTTCAACTGATTTCCACCGGCGGAACCGCCAAAGCGCTCGCCGATGCCGGGCTCGACGTCACCACCATTGACGAAGTTACCGGATTCCCCGAAATGATGGACGGCCGCGTCAAAACCCTCCACCCCAAAGTCCACGGCGGACTGCTGGGCCTCCGAGACAACGACAAACACCTACAAGCCATGCAAGACCACCAAATCGAACCCATCGACATGGTTTGCGTCAACCTCTATCCCTTTGAACAAACCATCGCCAAACCCGATGTCAAATACGAAGAAGCCATCGAACAAATCGACATCGGCGGGCCAAGCATGGTACGCAGTGGCGCTAAAAACCACCGCTTTGTCACCGTCGTCACCAACCCCAGCCAATACGATGCCCTGATCCATGACATGGATGCCAATAACGGCCCAACCAGCTTCAACCTGCGCAAACGCTTTGCCTCAGCAGCCTTCGCACGCACCGCAGCCTACGACACCGCCATCGCCCAATGGATGCAACAACAAACAGCCGAAGAAAGCTCCGCCCTGCTCATGCGAATGGAACGCACCGCTTTTCTACGCTACGGAGAAAACCCACACCAGTCCGGCTCACTCTACGCAGAATCCAACTGCACCGAACCAAACGTCGTCAACGCCAAGCAACGGCACGGCAAACAACTCAGCTTCAACAACCTCTACGACGCAGGTGCAGCACTAGAACTCGTCAAAGAATTCACCCAACACCCCGCAGCCGTCGTCATCAAACACGCCAACCCCTGCGGTTGTGCCGTCGGTGCAAACCTCAAATCAGCCTTCGAAAAAGCCTACGCCGGGGACCCCATGGCAGCCTTCGGCGGCATCGTCGCACTAAACCGACAAGTCGACCTCGCCACCGCCAAAGCCATCACCGAAGGACAGAAATTCCTCGAAGTCATCGTCGCCCCCGACTATGACGATGATGCACTGGCGGTCCTCCAAGAACGCTGGAAAAACGTGCGACTCCTCGCCATCGGATCACTGGACAACGCCAAACCTGATCCAGCCCAAATGGACTACAAACGCATCGTCGGCGGACTGCTCGTCCAACAACGAGACCTCACCGATATGACCCCACAAAAATGGAAACACGTCACCGGCCCTGAACCCACCGGAGAACAACTCCGTGACCTCCACGTGGCCTGGTGTGCGGTCAAACATGTCAAATCCAATGCCATCGTCATCGCCAACGACGGCGCCATCGCTGGCGCGGGCGCGGGACAAATGGATCGCGTCGAGTCCTGTAAAATCGCCATCGCCAAAGCAACCGTCAACGACACAGACCGAGCGAAAAACGGGGTTGCAGCCTCCGATGCCTTCTTCCCCTTCCGCGATGGACCAGACCTCTTAATTGCAGCAGGTGTCAAAGCCATCGTCCAACCAGGTGGTTCCAAACGCGACGACGAAACCATCAAAGCCTGCGAAGAAGCTGGTGTCACCCTGCTCTTCACCGGCGAACGACACTTTCGGCACTAAAAATACGAGGATTTTTTACCATGAAGCACATGAAGGACATGAAGAGAAAATACTCAGAAAGTAAAACTTCTTTCTGAACTTCTCTCACACACTACGCCAAGAAATTTGTTTTTGAGCTGCCTAGAACACTCGCAATTTTTTTTGTGACAACCGACAATTTCTTCATGCTCTTCATGTCCTTCATGGTAAAAATCTTTTCTCGTGTCTTTTTGTGTTTTTTGTGGCTATTCTCCCAAGCAAATAAAAGTTTCATTCATGACCCAATTCAATCTAAAAAACGGCACGGCACTGGCCTACCGACGTTTACAAACAGAAGATGCCAGCCAGCTCCAAGCCTTCAATCGCGATCTTTCAAAACGGTCTCGCGATTTGTTTTCGCCTCATTCCTATAGCGACGAAACGGTTGCAAAAATCGCAGCTCGCTCCCAAAGTGATGAAGACCGAGCGTACATTGCACTCGATGGCGAAAAAATCGTGGCTTACTTTTTTTTATGGTGGTATCAAACCAGCTACCCCATCTTGGGCCTTGGCATTGCTGACGAATACCAAGGCCAAGGCCTCGGCCCACAGATTATGGCCCGACTCATCGAAGACGGCAAACAATCCGGATGCGATGCCATTGAACTGACCACCGCACTAGACAACAAAAGAGCCTTTGGCATCTACGAAAAAGTAGGATTCAAATGCCTCGGCCAAGTCGACAACATCGACGGCGACGGCCGACACATCCCAGAATGGCACCTGTTCTACCCCTTCAAACCCAACGTCACCCCCACCCCCAAGAATTCATGAACCACCTGTTTGAGTAGCCGTTTTCATGAACTAGAGCAATACATTTTTCTCGCTTCGATTTTCCCCAAGGAGGATAGATGATTATTGATACTATGCTAGCCATTATACTAGTCGTCATATCTACTGCTCTTCTAGTCCAGCTAGTCGGGCCACTGTTCATCCTGAAAACACACAAATTGCCTGCCAAAATCGAATTTGAGCCCATTGATGAAGACAAATTTCTATCCACAAGAAGTGAGCTGTTTTTAACTCTCGATAAAGAAATAAAGTCCATAGGTTTTGAACACATTGAATCCTCTTCCATGCCCGAGGCACACAGCAAAATGTATTTTTCAATGTACAGTCTTGAAAAAGAAAAAATCACAGCATCTCTAATTACAATAAAAGATGCGGCCAAAGAACAGACCTATGTAGAATTTTCACAGTTATATTCTGACGGCACAATGCTTGACGTAAGCAATATCAATATCGCACCAATTTACCCCAAGATGGCGATAAAAATTTCAGTGAAATATCCAAAAATCAATCGTCCGAAAGACTTGTATGAAGTCATGAAAAAAATCAAATCATACGTAAAAAACATTACACCTCCAATCCCATGTGACAAATCAAATGGCCTTGATTCCATGACAAAGTTTTTTGCCATGGAATCAGACGAGTTGGTTCATTCAGGATATTGCCACAAGGAAATAGACAGCAATGGCATGAGAAAATTAACACTCAAAGGCGCCTATTTAATGACATGGCGAAGCATTTTTCCTGGAAATATAATACAAAAGGCAATCACTTCAGGTTTTTCCAAACGCCTACTAAAAGAAGCGGAAGCATAAAAGACCATAGGATTTTTTAACTCCAGACTCAAACCACTCGCATCAACATCATGCTTAAGGCTATTTATTAAAACTTTTGAAAAACAATCCACTCTTAGAGGCTTAATATTGTAACCATGGATACCACACTCAAAACCATTGGCGAAAAAATTGATGCAGGCACGCGACTCTCCGCTGCGGATGGCCTTGCGCTCTTGCGAACCCCGGACTTGTGGACCGTCACCCAATGGGCCGACCAAGTCCGTCAACGCATCCATGGCAAGCGGGCGTACTACAACATCAACCGCCACCTCAACTACACCAACCTCTGCGCACTGTCGTGCAAATTCTGTGCGTTTTATCGTAAAAAAGGGCAAGAAGGCGTTTACGAATATAGCCTAGAGCAGGTTGCTGAGGAAGCTCAAAAAGCAGTCGACGCGGGCGCCACTGAAATGCACGTCGTCGGCGGACTGCACCCGTGGCTCACGTTTGACTATTACACGGATATGCTTGAGGCCATCCACAAGGTTGCGCCAAAAATCCATCTCAAAGCCTTCACCGCAGTTGAAATTGTTCACCTCGCGCGCATCGACAAACGGGCCAAGGATATTCGTGGCGTGCTGACGGACCTCATGGCGGCTGGCCTTGGGTCGCTGCCCGGCGGCGGTGCTGAAGTCTTCGATGACCGGGTGCATGATAAAGCCTTCAAAGGGAAAATCCGATCTGATCAATGGATCGAAGTTCACCAAATCGCCCATGAACTGGGACTGATGAGCAATGCCACCATCCTCTATGGCCACATCGAATCACTCGAAGATCGGGTGACCCATCTGTGCATGCTCCGCGAATCTCAGGACGATGCCATTGCCCGTGATTTACCGGGTCGGTTTCAGACGGTGATTCCGTTGCCTTTTATTCCAGACGATTCAGAGCTGGAACATTTGCCTGGCCCGTCAGGATTGGAAAATCTTAAAATGCTGGCGGTCAGTCGGCTCATGCTCGATAACTTTCAACATGTCAAAGCGTTCTGGATCATGCAATCAATCCAGTTGAGTCAACTCTCTTTGCAATGTGGCGTGGATGACATGGATGGGACCGTCGGCTGGTACGACATCACCCACGTCGGCTGCGAAGACACGCATCAGGAAGTCGGGGTCGGTGACATGCGTCGCTTGATTGACGAGGCAGGCTTTGAGCCAATTGAACGCGATACGTTGTACCGCCCGGTCATCCGCACAGAAGCCCAGTGGAAAATTGCCTCGGCCATTTAGGTTCAACCATCAAACGTAGAAGCATTAGAGCACCTGATGATCATGCGCAACTGGAGTACCAATGCGCACGATTTGAGATTCTGGTAAAATTTGGCCATTAACCTTATGGCTAAAATATCACCCAACACACCTGTCGAACCGATCATCCGGGTCCACAATCTGGTCCAACGGTTCGGCACACCCAAAGCGATTCTCGACGGCATCAACCTTGAAATCATCCCAGGGGAAACCATTGTCATCATGGGCGGGTCCGGCTGTGGTAAAAGTACGTTCCTGCGGCATCTCATTGGCTCCCTAACCCCCGACGAAGGCTCCATTGAAATCTTTGGTCAATCCATCATTGGCTTGTCAGAAGAACAGCTCAACGAAATCCGTAAAAAAATCGGCATCCTCTTTCAGTCCGGTGCCTTGTTTAACTCGATGACCCTCAAAGAAAATATCGCACTGATCCTGATGGAACATACCGATCTGCCCGAGTCTACCATCGATATCATGGTCAAAATGAAGCTCGAAATGGTCGGCTTGCGTGAACATGCTGACAAACTCCCCTCTGAAATTTCCGGGGGAATGAAAAAACGTGCGGGCCTTGCCCGAGCATTGGCTCTAGATCCTCAAATTCTTTTTTACGATGAACCCAGTGCAGGACTTGACCCGGTCACCAGTGCTGAAATTGACCATCTCATGATGAGTCTGTCCAAACAACTGGGCGTCACCAGCGTCGTCGTCACGCATGAGATGGACTCCGCCTTCACCATTGCCGACCGCATGGTCATGCTCGACAAGGGACGCGTCTTGAAAATCGGCCCCCGGGCGGACTTTGAAAAACTAAGAGATACCACCGGTCCACTGGACAGTGAAGACGAGGCATTAATTCGACAATTTTTAAGAGGCGACTGCCACGGGCCACTCACCGACCGCAAGCAAACCTCCAATTACGCCGAAGACCTGCTAGGTGTCGCAGAGCCACAAATCGCACCCCGCCCAGCCGTCACGGCCATGCGAGCCAAGGTTTAATTTAAAAGTTCTCAGTTCTCAGCTATCAGTTGTCAGTCAGAAAAGATATCATGCTTATCGTAAGCTGTACGGGCAGCCTGCTGTTTTGATTTTTCGTCTCTGCTCTTCTCTTGCTGAAAGCTGCTAGCTGACAACTGCTAGCTTTTTGGAAATCTCTCTCATGGCCCAACCACAACGCGACCATATCAAAGCTGGCCTCTTTGTTCTTATTGGGATCGTACTGGCACTGGCGGTGGTCTTTGTCTTAGCGGATTTCAAACGCTTTATGCAACCCAAGCAGACCGTCCAGGTGTTATATCAACTCAGTGACGGCGTACAGGGACTCAAAGCGGGCGCCCCCGTCACGCTGGGCGATCAACCCATCGGCGAGGTACAAGCCATCTTGCCTTATCAAAATGCGGACAGCCAGGTCATCGGCATGAACGTGTCTGTGGTGATTCCTTCAAAAATCCTGCTGTTCTGGAATGCGCAGATCGAACTGGTCGTCCCACCTTTGGGATCGGGCACGCGACTCAACATTGCCAGTGTGGGAAATGAAGTCCCCTATTCCACGGATAGTTCTTTGCCCGCTCGTTATGTGCCGATGTGGGCGATCCCGGCAAACATCAATGCAGCAGACCTGACCGAGGCACAACGGTTGACTTTGTATCTGGGGCCACGCAATGCCATCCCGGGTACTCTGGCGGGTAGCCCACTGGTCCGAGACATGGCCGTCAACTTCGGCATTGAATCCCGCCAACGCCAAGAAATTCAGCAAATCATTCAAAACATCGTAGCCATCACCACCACCGTCAAAGAAGATCTGCCCAAACTCACCAGTCAATCCAAAAACATTCTCACCCGAGCCGAAAAATCTTTCGCCAAACTAGACGAATCGCTAGAAAACGTCAGAACCATCACCGAAGAAGTTCGCATCAAAACAGACCAGTGGACCGACAACATTGACACCACCTTGGCAAAAACCAAGCACCTAGTCAGTGAAATTGACGATCTGATTACCCAGAAAAAGCAGATCGTGATGGACTTCCTAGACAACGCCAAGGCCATGAGCGGCGACTTACAAGCTTTGGCCTCGAACTTAAAAACCAAGACCTTTGACCAAGTCACCGATGCGTTGGACAAGGCGCAAGCGGCACTGGAAAACGTCAGAGTTGCATCACAAAAAGTCCGTGACTTTGCGACCGGTCAAAAGCCCATCCTTGAACGCACCATCGCCAATGCTCAAATTGCAGGTGAACAGCTCAAATTGGCCACCATTGAAATTCGACGGTCACCTTGGCGTTTGCTTCATTCACCTAGTGAAAACGAATTAGAAACGGACAATCTTTACGATGCAGCCCGCTCTTTTGCGATGGCTGCGGGAACACTCGATGCCGTCTCGCGGAGCCTTGAATCAATTGCTTCGCAATCGGAGATTGACCCTGAACAAGTCAACGAAATGGTCGAGCATCTGGCATCAATCTTCGCTAAATTTAAACAAACGGAAAACACGTTCTGGGAAGCATTGGGCAAATACAAGCCTGCCCCTTAAAGCCAGTAGCATCATCTTTTAAGCATGTATTGTGGCATCAATGGGTGATTTCAGATGAAGGCGAGGTCCGTGGGTCTCGACTGATCTGTACCTTGATCGCAGGCAACGCGTCGATGAACTGCCTGCCATAGGATTTGGTCATGACTCGGCTGTCCATGACCACCACTCGGCCGGTATCTTCACGGGATCGAATCAATCGTCCAAAACCCTGTTTAAATCGCAGCAGTGCTTGAGGAAGGGTGTACTGGCCAAATGCGTTGCCGCCTTGGGATCGAATTTGTTCAATGCGTGCTTCGGTGAGCGGTTGGTCCGGCCGCGCAAACGGCAAACGCGTAATAATCACATTCCGCAAACCATCACCCGACACATCCACACCTTGCCAAAAGCTGTCTGCCCCCAACAGCACACTGCGTGGGTTTTCACGGAATTTCTTCAGTAACTGCGACCGTTGCATCCCATTGCCATGCACCCACAACGGCATCCCTCGTTGGGCCAAAAACGGCTCTAGCCAATGGGCTGCCTCGCGTAAAAGTTTAAAACTGGTGAACAGCACAAACGCACCGCCATCGGTTTGGTCAAGGTGATGCAAAATGCGTGGGCTGATCTGCTGGGCGTACGTCGGCACATTGGGGTCAGGCAAGCCGGCCTCGACAAACAATTCTGCCTGCTGCATATAATCAAACGGAGAACCCAAGAGCAACATCTGAGCCTCACTAGGCACGCCCACCCGCGTTGCAAAATGGGCAAACGGCTCGTTCGCCTGCTGCGAACTTGCCGTCGCCAACGTGGCAGAGGTCAACACCACGCCCACCGTTTCGCCTTGAGGCGTTTTTTGAGAAAACAAATGCTTCGTCAACAACGGCCCGACATCCACCGGCGCGCAAACCCATTTCACCCGCGGAATATGACGGTCCGTCTGCAACTCCAACCAATACGCACTGTCAGCCAACGACTGCTTCACCAACGCTTCAAGCGTGTAAGCCATCGACTCACAACGCGACGCATAACCCGCCAATTCCAACCGATCATCGTCATCATCAAGATGATCTCGCAATAGCTTCAGTGACGAAGCCAACCCCTTGAGAATCGGCCCCAGGTCGTCCGTCACAATCTCCGCTTCTTGCACACGTCCATTGGACCGCCCACGGGTCTCCTGCCAGGTAATCAATTCATCAAACAAATTTTCCGATGCCATATGTGCCTGGCCCGCCAGTGTAATCGCTCGCTGCAGACCCACCGTTTGCGTATCAACCTTCTTGGTCAGCGACCACAACAAACCCTTCTGCTTACGCTGGCTCAACAAACTCGATAACAACAGCCCCACCTGAAAGCGGCTCAACGACAAACCAAAATAGTCCCCCGCCACGGCTTCAACCGTATGCGCTTCATCTAAAATTACATGGTCATAAGGCGGCAATACGCCAAATCCATCACGTCGCATCGCCAAATCAGAGAAAAACAACGCATGATTCACCACCAGCAAGTCCGCATTCTCCATCCGACGACGCGCTGCTTGATAAAAACACTTGTTAAAAGTCGGACACCGCCTGCCCATGCAATCTTCGCCATCACTCTGCACATGCGACCACATCGTCGACCGGTCCAGCGTCGGCAACGAGGCCAACGAACCATCCGTCGTGGACTTGGACCATTGATCAATCACGTCCAGCGAATTGGCTTCCTGCGGGTCAGGGAATAATTCCTGTTCACGGTCCATCGCACGCTTGAGACGACGCAACGAAAGGTAGTTGCCTCGCCCTTTGACCAACACAGCAGTAAACTCCCCGCCAAGGGCTGCCTGGATCAACGGAATGTCTTTGTCCATCAACTGTTCTTGAAGCGTAATTGTGTGGGTAGACACCACAATGCGAGCCTTGGGCCCTGAAGTATGCTGCTCTTTCATTGCCAACAAATATTTGATCGCAGGCAACAGATAGGCAAAGGATTTCCCCACCCCGGTCCCTGCTTCGACCACACACGCATGACCAGCCCCCAACGCTTCATCCACCGCATGGATCATGCTCGCCTGCTGCGGGCGCACTTCAAAACGCTCTCCCAGACGGCGAGCGATCGGCCCTTGCGGCGAAAGAATGTCATCCATGTTCATCGTCATAAAATGCTCTATAAATACTTATCTTATCAGTTTTGAAGCAATCAGCTATCAGCTATCAGTCATCCGTAAGAACAGATACGGAAGAAAAAAGAAATACCCCAAAGCCACAGGCAAACCGTTTGCAATCCTCCCCTCTTACTGACAACTGATAGCTGACAACTGATAGCTTCGATACAATGCTCCCCATGCTTAAGATCGGCTGCGTTCAACTTTCGACACCCCTACTCCTTGCCCCCATTGCGGGGTACTGCGACCTGGCCTTCCGGCTGGTCGTCCGATCTATCACAGGCCCTCACGGCGGCGTGGCGCTAGCCTGCACCGATCTGCTATGCCCACAGGCAATCCTTCGGGAAAATGATAAATCGCTCTGGCTCTCAGCCACCTGTCCCGAAGATCAGCCCATTGTTATGCAGCTCTACGGCCGAGATCCTGCCATCCTCTGCGAAGCAGCCCGATGGGCCCAAGAACACGGCGCAACCATCATCGACGTGAACATGGGATGCCCCGTCGATAAAGTCACCAAAAAGAATGGTGGATCAAAGCTCCTCTGTGAACCACAACTGGCCGTCACCATCGTCGAACAACTCGTCAAAACGGTGACCGTCCCCGTCACCGCCAAAATCAGGCTAGGCCCAAACGAACAATCCTACATCACCCAAACACTCCCGCCCGCCCTTGGTGATGTCGGTTGCAGCGCGATCACCGTCCACGGCCGCACCACCGAACAAAAATTCCAAGGCAACGTCAGCCTCCGGGGAATCACCCAAGTGGTCAGGGCCATGGCCAAACACCACCCAACGATCCCAGTCATTGGCAACGGCGACATCACCTGTCCGCAAGACGCCAAGCAGATGATGGATCAAACCGGCTGCGCAGGCGTCATGATCGGCCGCGGCGCACTGAGCCAACCTTGGATCTTCCGCGACACCGCCCACTACCTTGCCACCGGAGAGTTACCCATCCCCCTCTCCCGCAACGAGCGGATTGGGGTGGTCCTACAACATTTTGAAAACTTATTGCAATACCGTGGCGAACGCATTGCACTGAACATGATCCGCCAACGCATCTCCCGCTACTCTCCACACCTCCAACCTTGGCCAGGCTTGCGCAAAGATGTCCGCCATATCCAAAGCATCACGCATTTCCGAGAATACATGCAAGCTGGGATGGATGAAAAATTAATTAAAATTTGAGATGCTGACCCCGCAAAATCTATTTCATTGGGATCGTTAAAGAAGTTTGTTTACGTCTTCGATCAAACGACCGATGTCTTCTTCAATGACACCCCAGACAATTCGATTGTCAATCGCGTCATAGCCATGAATCAGAATATTTCGAAATGAAATAATATCGCGATGATCTCGAATTTGATCTAAGATCTTCGGCTCATCGTGATAGATGCGATTAAGAGCTTCTCCCATGATTTCAAACTTGCGTTCCACCGCACAGCGAAGAAGCTCATCTTTTTCGTATTCTTCAAAGGAACGCCCCGCAACAAACTTTTTAATAGCTTGCCCTGCCTGAAGCACGTCATACAAAGGTGCACGGGTATCATCCTTCATAAACAGGTAGCCTTTCCCCCAGAACACGCTTGCGGAAGTATGGGTTACGCAGACTGCCAAGCGTCAAGAGATCCACTTTACATCCAAGAACATCTTCTAATTGATGCAGAAGGCCAAAAAAACGCTTGGCTGGACGGACGTCTGGCTCTCTAAATTCCACAAGTAAATCCACATCACTGGATGCTGTGGACACTCCCCGGGCCACAGACCCAAACGCGTCAAGTCGTTTGACGTTGAACTCACGGCAAGCCGAGGCAGTGGCGTTTTTTAAGTCTTCAAGCTTCATACTAAAATTATCCCATGAGCGAACAAGCTTATCAAGGAAAATCTTTTTGACTCTCACTTCGCTGCGCATTCCCTCAAAAAAAGGATATTTGAACATACTAAGTGAATTAAGTGCTCCACAGCCTCTGGAGAAGGAGGATACTGTACTTTCGGTCCTCTACCGTGCGCACTGCTTAATTTATTTCTTATCGTCCCCAGTCCTACGAGGCATCCTTCGTAAAACGGAGGTATCAGTTTGTGCTCAATGCACTTTTTTACCAACACAGAGCAACCATCTGTTTCGTTGTATTCCCAACTTTTTTTTGTCATCAACGTCTTAAGGAAACTCTCAAACGAAGAACCAGCGAAAGTTAATGCGCTATCCAATTCTCCTTGGCGAAAAGTCGCAAGAGACCGCATAAACTCGTGATGCGCAAGATCAAATCCGTCCTCAACAAGAAATTCTAAAACCGGCTTTACAATATTTGAGTAAGCAAAACCATCTGTAACTCGAAGCCCTTCTGGAAAATGAACCTCCGGTATTCCTTTTCTTTTTTGGCTTTTTTTAGGATAATTGGAAAATCTGTACCCGATACCCTCCATTTCCAAGATGGCGTTAATATCATCAACCCCTTCTTGTTTCCCACAATATGAATCTTGATGAAATGCTGCTTCAAAATAGTCAATAACCTCTTCATCTTCACAGTAGTACAAATGCTCAATTGCAGGATTATCACTTACACGAGCGGCAACGTATGTAGCAGATTGCAACCCCCCATACACTTTGCCCAAGTCTCTCTGGAGCCCTCGATAAAACTGATCCCCATTCAAAATATGGCCTTCAAGTGTTATCAACATGCGATTACGAACCGATCTCTCAAAAATATAGATCATTCCCATCTTTGGAGGAGCATTGCGTTGGGTGTATAGTTTTTTCATCTCTATTCACTAACTTTTTTATTCAAGGAACAGATTTGTTTTTTTTCGATTTTCTACTTTTTTTCCACATCCCGACTCCTTTCACCGCGCCCAAGCTGCTTGGGTGGTGGTTGCTTTGGAGGGTTCGACTGCTTTGATCGCTTGCTCGAACCAGTGAGCATTGGGCTGCTCACTGGCAATCCCTGGCATGACTAGAAATGTGGTGGAACGGTAGCGGTCTTCAATCCAGCCATTTTGATAGATCGTTTTGAGGTCTGAAAAATTAGCAGCCTGCTCGCCTGCGATCAGCACATGGCGACTGTGCATCTTTACCTGAAAATAACGGGTCATCATCGGACGACGAAAACCAGCGGGCAAGGTTTTTTGCGGCTGATCGATTAAGTGAAGATCCCGATGGTAGAGACTGCCTTGCATTAATAGGCTGCCACGGAACACATCGGGGTAGTGGGCTGCGAGGATGCTGGCTGCTTCGCCCCCGGTGCTTAGGCCTGCCAAATACAAACGGTTCGGATCAATGTTGTATTTCTTTTGTGCGTTGAAAGCGGCA
The DNA here is from genome assembly GCA_024279865.1 of Planctomycetota bacterium. GTDB lineage: Bacteria > Planctomycetota > Phycisphaerae > Phycisphaerales > Phycisphaeraceae > JAJRRC01. The sequence goes on from JAJRRC010000066.1 coordinate 18,485, forward strand.
TCCAATGCCAAACTTAGCCGGCGGTGTCGGGGCTGCGTCTTGCCTGTGTTGTTCGCACCAACCCAGATAAGCCCATGCTTGTCCAGCACTTCACACCACGCAGCAGGTGGGACTGCTGCTGGGGATTCGCCCATCCAAACGACCAAGCCCATGGCCTCGGTCGGCTCGTAAGACTCCGGCACATACAATACAAAAGATTCATCTGCGATCTTGTAAAACGTCGGCTTGCCTTGGGTCCGCAATCGTGTGCGTGCCAACAACTCCGGGAACCGGCCCCACGGCGAACGATCTGCAAACGTGGTCATGAGCAAGCCACGCTTGCCATCATCACGCTGCATCCGTAGCCTCACCCCCGGAAGTTCCCCCCCCGAAAGCTCTCCGCCCGGAATTTTCCCCGACAGGTTTTTAGATGATGCTTCCTCAGACTCTGCATCCTGCGAGTCCTTTACCTCCCCCGGTCCCCCCGGTCCCCCCGGCTGCGTCGGAGCAGTTGGCGGCGTGGGTGGAGTCGG
>JAJRRC010000067.1 GCA_024279865.1 Planctomycetota bacterium
CGACGGCGACGTGGTGCCTCAGGAGGCGACAAGTTGCGGGAGGCCTGGGATGAATTAGAAGTTGATTCGGTCATAATGGATTCCTTTCTGCCGGGCATTATCCCGGTTCGGTTTGGAATCCGCTATTCGTGGGCTACCGCAACAAGGGGACCGCAAAATTAATTCAATGCCACGATCATCTTGAAAACCCCATGTTCCAGAGCATTTTGAATAAAGACTTACCGCCTCTGACTAGGTGGCTGCTGTTCATGCAAAATGCTTTAGGATTCCCCCAACGGCGTTCATTCTGAGCGTATCGCAATCACAACGCCGAGCTCTGAACGCCGTGAAGGGCCCGATTCTCTATCCCACAAGTGCTTTTTGCATGTGATACGCGAAACATCTGTCTTTATGCTTGGAATTCACCGGGCATTTCATCAGGAACCGCGTCGTCATCGTCGGGTTCATTGGGGTCAAATGGCTCTTCAGCAGGCTCGGTCGTGTCCGCTGGCATGAGATGATTGGGCAATTGCTCTTGATCTGCTTGGGCGATGAGGGCGTCAAATTCGTCTAGCGTCATATTTACTTCACGAGCTTGGGAGCCCTTGTAATCGCCGATGATACCTGCGAGGGCCATTTCTTCGATGAGCCGTGAGGCTCGTGAATAGCCAATGGTGAGTCGACGTTGCAGAAGCGAAACGCTGCCTCGCTGGGATTCAAGCACCACACGCACTGCATCATTAAACAGGGGGTCACGGTCCTGGCCTTCGGAGGTTCCAAGACCAGGCTTGCGAATTTGTACCAGTTGGGGTTCAAAGTTTTGCTGTGCCACGGTTTTGAGGAATTTCACGGTTTGGCGGATTTCCGCTTCATCCACAAGTGTTCCCTGCGAGCGGGAAATCTTGCTGGTGCGTGGGGAGAGGTAGAGCATGTCACCTTGACCGAGGAGCAGTTCTGCCCCCTTCTGGTCGAGCACAATGCGGCTATCCATCCCCGAAGCCACCTTAAACGCAATGCGGCAAGGCATATTGGATTTGATCAAACCGGTTACCACATTGGCCTGAGGACGCTGGGTCGCCAAAATCAGATGCAGACCCACCGCACGGGCTTTTTGGGCGATGCGGACAATGAAGCTCTCCACTTCTTTGTTGGTCATGATCAGGTCCGCCAATTCGTCAATGACGAAGACCATGTAAGGCAACTTCTTGGGAATGCGAGCTTCTTCTTCCTCGGTACTAGGCTGCATTCGTTCTTTGATTTCATCCCAGCCAAGATTGTTGTAGCTGACAATGTCCCGCACGCCGACTTCGGCGAGCAAGGAATAGCGTTCATCCATCTTGGTCACAGCCCACTCTAAAATGGCGGCTGCCTTGTCCATGTCTGTGACGACAGGACACATCAGATGAGGCACTTCTTTGAACTGGCTCATTTCAACCATCTTGGGATCGACCAGCACAAGCTTCAGTTCATCGGGTCGTTTGGTGAACAAGAAGGACATGATGATGCTGTTCATGCAGACGGATTTACCCGAGCCGGTCGTGCCTGCGATGAGCATGTGAGGCATGGAGGCCAAGTCGCCCACCAGTGGGTTGCCTGACGAATCTTTGCCTAGGAACATGGGCAATCGCATTTTGGCGACGGATTCGGATTCGGTGGTCATGAGTTCTTTGAGTCGAACTTTTTCTTTTTGTGCGTTGGGAACTTCGATGCCGATGGTATCGCGGCCAGCCATGTTGGGGACCACACGAATATTGTGCGCCCGCATGGCCCGCGCCAGGTCAGACGAAATCGCGTTGATACTTGAAACCTTGGTTCCCGGCGCCAAGCGAATTTCATACCTCGTGATGGCTGGCCCGGAGTCCACGCCGACAACTTCGCCTTCGATGCGATAGGTTTGCAGGGCGGTTTCAAGGCTGATGGCTTGTTCACGGACCCAGGTTTCAATGCGTTCGCTGAAATTGCTTTCGGGTTCAACCAGTAGGTTGATGTCGGGGAACCGATAGCCTGAGAGGTCTACTTCGCGTGGGGGGGGAACTTTGGCTTTGCCTTGAGAGCCAGAGGTTGCGAAGTTGATAGGCAGGTTTTTGAATTTTTCGCGTAGAGCTTGTGGGTCTAGCTGATCGGTTTTGGAAGCAGTGTCTGTTTTGGCTTCTTTTTTTACCGTTTTTTTGGCAGGCGTAGCGGGTTCTTCTTCAGTGATGGGAGATTGGGCGTCTAATTCATCTGCATCGGGTTCTTCGATGATGGGCTCGGTTGCGTTGGGATCGGTTTCGATGCCGAAGGACTTGGTTCCGCCGTACCCGCCGGTGTCTTCATCGATGACCAGTTCTTTTTTGTCTCGTCGGGTGGGTGTTTTGGAGGCCGTTGGCATGGACCCTCGGCCGGGCCAGCTTAGCCTTCCGACGAGGACCGGGCGAGGCAGATTGATCTTGGTGAGTGCATTGAACAGCCATCGGGCCAGCTTGGGCATCGCCAAGACCAGATGGTCCACAGCCAGTAGTGCGCCAAGCCAAAAGGCGGCAATGAGAATGACGGCTGTGCCAAAGGTTCCAAAACGGCTCGCCAGTTCGGTATTGATAAAGATGGCAATGAGGCCGCCGGCCCCTTCAGGATTTTCCAATCCGTCAGCAGGGACATGATGAATTAATTGAACAAAAAAGGTTCCCAGATTGGCCGGTCCAAACAGGCCTAGGATCGCACTGGTGGTTGGGATGAGGATCGCCAATCCGATGATGCGCAAGATCGGCTGATTGATTTTTCGACCCACGGCAGTAACGGCGAGGACCGCCAGGATACCTGCTAGGCCGACCCACACGCCTGGGCCGAGCATGACGTAGATATTGTCACTGACGACAGCTCCAAATTTACCAATCCAGTTTTGAAACTGTGGATTGTGTGGCGAGACATTGTGCGCGGGCCAGTCGCCGGGGTGATGGCTCAGCAGAGCCGCCACGATTAAAAACCAGACCAGCGAGGTGAGAATCCAGACCAAGTGCCATCCCCGTGAATCGCCCGTGTTCTGAACGGGTGTTTTTTTGGGAGGCGCTTTGCGGATGGGAGCTTTGTTGGAACGTTTTTTTGTCATAACGACTTATTTGACATCCTGTTATTGTTATTTTTTGTCGCATGTTCGATCATGTGCACGGATCGCGCGATACTTTGTTCTTTATCGGCAAAGCTGCGGTTTTAGCCCAAAATATTCAAATTTTGTCGGATAACAGGCCGATCCACTGGTCGATGGCATTGTGATAAGCCTCTTTGTCGACGAGGGGTAATTGGCCATGCAGGCCGTCTTGGATGGCGACAAAGGTATGTTGCGGGGCTGCTTGGGCGATCTGGCGGGCGGATTCGATGGGGCAGATTGGATCGTCTGTGCCGTGGATCACCAAAAGAGGACAGGCCAATTGGGCTGCTTGGGCGGCTCGGTCATAGGTGCTAAACCATCCCAATCGCAGGCGGAGCCAAAGGTGCGCCAACGTGCAGAAGGGTTCAGCTGGGATACGGCCATTTTGTAAATGGCGGGCGACCGGTTGCATGGCAAAACGATACGGGCCGTCAAGCATCACCCCCACGACACGATTTTTGGGGGAGCTGTCAGAGGTTAATTGATCTGGTTGATCGCGCACCGCAGCCTCGAGGCTGATCCCTGCTCCCATGGATGATCCGACCAGCACAATGGGTTCGTCAGGTGTTTGCTGGACTTGGTCCATCAGGTCGATGAGGTCTTGGGGTTCGGTTGCGCCGAGTTGGCATATTTTGGCGGTCTGGTCGCCATGGCCTCGCATGTCATAGACCACCACCCGGCTGGCCCATTGGGTAAGACGGCCAGCTTTCATTAGTGCGCCATAGCGGCTATTGGACCAGCCGTGGGTGAGAATGATTAACGGGCCGTCCGGTTTTTCCCCCGTGATGATCCAGCCGGGGGAGGTACTGTCATCTCTAAAACGAAAGGTCTGTTCGGTTGATTCAAGTCCCATGTCCGCAGGCGACGTGGGCCAACCGCGTCCCAGTGCGACGGCATAGGTTTTACGGGACGGATGGATCATCCGGTTCATAAGCGCCAAACTGCCGATGAGATAAATCAGCATCAGTGCCACGGAAAACAGAATGATCATGCCCAGTATCGTGTTCATAAGAAGTCACGGTAGCATACGCCGTTTGAGCTTGGCTTGCTTCGTAAATGGCTTGCATTTTTTGTGCGGTGATCTCATCAACGCTTGGGATGAAATGCCCGTCAGGCAAAAAGTTGCTTAAAACTTTGGCGGGGGCATAAGCATGGGTGCTGACAAAGGGGATTCCCTTTTGCCTCAGTAGCGGTGCAACTTCCTGATATAGATGATCGTCAAAGCCTCGGTCATTGAGTAGCAGGATGATGGGGGTTCGGTCATCGTTGCGGATCGCTTGGGCGAATTCAGTGAGCAATGCTTGAGCGGTTTGAATCACGCCTGTCTCAGGGCGGTAGCCTTGGGCGGTGTGGTAACGGGCGTTGACGCGGTGTTGTTGGCGTTGCCCCCAGGCTCGACGAATCAGTCTACCGATGACCGAGCGGTCGACGAGGTTGTCATGGAAAACAAACGAATCATAAAACCCGTCATGTTCTTGGATTTTTTGAAGCAGATCATCCCATTGCAAAGGTGCTTTTAAAACCTCTCGAAATTGCGCCAGTGTGCGAATTGGCGGCTCAAATTGGGTCAATTGATTGTTGCGGATCTGATAGCGGGGATACATATAGGTCGGCGGGCGTTCAAAATTCCAAGTCATCGCGGTGATGGTGTCTAGGTGGGGGATCGCACTGGCGAGTACGCCAACAACGACGATCTTGGCGTGGTGGTTGTGTCGGTCCTGGAGGTAACGGTCGTAGGCATAGCTCAGCGGCGCGCCGGGTCCTGCAATAATGCGCAGGGTGAGTTTGGGGTTTTGCCTGGCCCATGTTTGAGAAGCTCGCTGGGCAAAGGATTGGCCATAGACAGCCACAAGTGTCCCGTCTTTAGAGGCGGCTTCAGTTGGGCGATCCACACCATCATCAGGCCAGCCAGCAATGCAAACCGATGCGGTGGTTTGATCGGTTTCGCCCACCATGAAGCGAACCTTGCCCGCAATGGACCGGCCGTAGTCAAAATACTGGGACAACACGCCCGGCCGAACGGTGGGGTCTGCCTGACGGGCAAATAACACACCAATGGCGATATCAAACACAATCAGCCACAGCACCATCCACGCCAACGCAGACAAGGCACGGCGTTTAGAACTGGAAGTAGATAAATTGGACCGGGGCATTGGACGTTCCCAATAAAATGACAAATACCATCACAGCGTACAAACCGCCACGAACAACCGAAGGCAAGCGACGATAAAACAACGTATTGCCTGAACCATGTTCACAAAGTTCATAAAACAAAAGCACCATCAAACCCACAATGCCAGCCAAGGTGGGTTTGTGGATCGACAAGGATAAATCTCCCCAGCCCATGGCTAGAGTCTGGGTGAAGTCGAGAATTTGAGCGAACGAGACCGCCCGAAACAGCAGCCAGCCGTAACAGGTCAAAACAAAAAAGAACCCGATTTGTAAGGTTTTGCCCAGACGGCTTTGGAATGTTTGGGTGATGCCCAATGCGCGGTAAATGCAAAGGATCGCTCCTTGATACGCTCCCCAAAGGACAAAGTTCCACGCCGCCCCATGCCACAACCCGCCCAGCAGCATGGTCAGCATTAAGTTGCGATAGACCATCGAGGGTTTGCCACGACTGCCTCCCAGTGGGATATAGAGATAGTCACGCAGCCAGGAGGAAAGGCTGATATGCCAGCGTTCCCAAAATTCACTCGGCGTGGCTGAAGCATACGGAATCCGAAAGTTCACCATCAGATCAATACCCAATAGTTTGCTCGTGCCACGGGCGATGTCGGAATAGCCTGAAAAGTCACAATAAATCTGGACTGCAAACAAGGCGGTTGCAGCCATGATGTCCAACGGCCCCACCGGTGAACCGGCCAGAAAAATAGAATCCACCGAGCCGGCTAAGCTGTCGGCCACGCCGACTTTTTTGAACAGTCCCAGCAAAATCAAAAAGAGCCCACGCATCGATTGGTCAAACGTGATCGTGCGTGGATTGAGAATGCGAGGCAGCAGATGAGACGCTCGTTCAATCGGCCCAGCGACCAGTTGAGGGAAAAAAGAAACAAACAACGCAAAATCTAAAAACCGATGCGTGGGTTTCATTTTTCTCTGGTAAACATCAATGGTGTAGCTCATCGTTTGAAAGGTATAAAACGAGATGCCCACGGGAAGCACAATGTTCAGCCGCAAGCTGCTCGCCGTCACGCCCAGCGTGGAGACCATCTGTTCAGCACTATCGATAAAGAAATTGAAATATTTGAAAAAGCCCAGCATGGTCAAATTCGCTGCCATACTGATAAACAAAAACACCCCGCGCCGTTTTGAAGGCGACAAACGGCAAAACATCGGGTACAGCAAATGAGCCAAGCCCACCACCACTGCCATGCCCAGACAGACCCACCAGCCTTGAGGCGTGATGGCTAGTAAATCACCCTGCCAGTTAAGGCCGACAAACCCAATCGCCGAGAGCAAGACCCATACGCTGAGCCCCAACCGAGCGCGGCGGGGGACTTTGCCTTCTTCGATCATCAACGCGCTGCCATAATCAATGGCAGTGGACAAAACGATTAAAAACAAAAACCGTTCATCCCACCAGCCATAAAACAGGTAGCTTGCCGTGAGCAGCATCAAGTTCTGCCAACGCAGATTCAGCAGCCTGTACAGGCTGTACACCACCGGCAAAAAAATGAGAAATTCAATCGAATTAAAAGCCACCAAGCATTCCTATCAATGCGCGTACAGATATCTATAGGTTCTATCGGACATCATCAAAACCGGATGAAGAGCTCTTTGGATATGCGTGGTGTCTTTTTGCTGCGAAAAAATGTATCAAACGCTCTGTACCCTCGCTCGGAGTTTTTTTAGAGAAAAATGGCTCTCCGATTGGCATGATACAAGATGGAATCTTGAAGGAAATACCAATTTTTAACATCATTCGAACGCCAGTGATAACATAGAAAACCACGGTTATCGGCCCTTAGAGCGTGTTTTTGGGGTCAAAAAAGTCAAAAAAACAAGTGTTTGGTCTGGCGATCTTGCTACAAATCTTTTTTTTTGTGAAAATTCCCCTACCCTGGGTTGACGCAAGGTTAACTGGAGGATACTCTTACCCCATATTCATTTGCCCCCGGAAGGGCGGCGAACTCGCTTCGGCGGTTCGTCGCCTCTTTTTTTTGCGCTCTTCTTAAAAAAATAAGTGTATACCAATCGCAGTTGAGTTTTCCCGCCCCCGGTTTTCCTTTGTACGGGGTATTTTTTTACTGATCACTGAGAGCTTTAAAAACTTTTATCGCGGACATTCTCATACCCGATGGGTCTAATCAGAACCAGACGCAGTGGATTCTGCTTCTTGGGCCACAATGACCTTAATCCCTCTTGCTGTTTGACCGATGCTGATGGTGAACAAGCTATTTAAGAGGAAGAGGTAAGCAATTTGTCTCAAACCAAAAAAAACATGCAACTAGGCCAAATTCTGATCGAACAAGGGATTTTGAGTGAACAACAGGTCTTTGAAATTCTTGTCGCTCAGAAAAAACAAGGAGTGCCGTTTGGCGTACTCGCTGAACGCATGTTCGATGTCACCACCGATACCATCGAAAATGCTTGGATCGAACAGTACCATCGTTTTGTCGGCACGATTGATTTGGCAGAGCAGGCGCTTGATGAACGAGCGTTGTCTTTGATCAACCGTAGGCAAGCGTGGCAGTTTGAAGTGTTGCCGTTGCGGTATGAACCCAGTGGTGAACTGTTGGTGGCGGCTTCCAAAGCCCGGCTCGCCCGGGCGGTGTCGTTCATGGCTTCGAAAATTGAGCCGGTCTGCTACTTCCAAGTCGCCAACCGCGAACAGTTGCGAAACTTCTTGCGTGAACATTATCCAATGCCTGAAATCTCAGAAGAAATTTTCCAACGTGCCCGTGAAATGGCCAATGTGGCCTAGTTTGATCAAGGCGTGTATTGAATTTTTCGCCAATACACTGAAATGATACGCATGGCGTATTTTTATGAGGCGTTGAGAGTTTTATAAAATCTGGCCAATTCAGCCTCCCTGAATCACAAAACGCACGAGTTTTAAACAGGATTGGTATGATTTTTCAACGCATTTGGGATAAGATGGGTCGCATCTATTTTGGATTCACAGGAAGTGTTTTATGAAGTCTGATTTCCCGCCAGTGAACCATCCCAATCAAACGTCCGGAGCATGGCTTGTCGGCCATGTCAGTGTTCGTCCGAAGACGCAGCATGATCCAAAAACCGTTGCAGAATTTCTGCCGCTGCCAAAGCGTCACGGCGTGCTTTTTTTTGACCATGGGTTAAGCCTGTTTGGCTCATCCGTTCGTCTGCCGCGTAACTGCTAAGACGCTCGTCATGTAAATGGACCGGCTTGCTCACATGCTTTTCCAAAGCCAAAGCAAACGCACGCGCCTGCGTCACCGCCCCCCCCTCAGTCCCATCCATGTTCAACGGCAATCCGACCACCAACGCGTCAGGTTCATGCTCATTCACAAACTTTTGAATCTGCTCTAGCAACACCGCTTGAGAGGTGGTCGTAATCACATCCAACGGCGAAACGATTCGCAACACATCGTCCCCAATCGCCAAGCCCGTCCGCTTGTCGCCTCGATCAATGGCCATGTAAATCATGCGTGCCTCGGGAACTGCTCAGCGACCTGAGCCTGTAATTTCTTAATCTTTTCAGCTTGATCCCGATGGCAAATCAGCGTTGATTTCTCCGTGTGAACCACCACCAAATCATCACAGCCAATCATCGCAATCAAATGCTCAGGGTCTTGGGAAACAATCTGATTCCGTTTCGAATCCATCAACAAATGACGGCCAGCGGTATGGGTATTGGCCTGCTCATCTTGCTCAAGGGTTTGAGCAAACGCTGGCCAACTGCCAATATCCAGCCAGGTGATTTGCATCGGTATCGCTGCTACCGTCACCGCATCATCGGCGGCAGCACGTTCCATGATCGCGTAGTCCACACTGATTTTTTCCAATGTCGGATAAACAGCCTCCAAAACTTTCTGTTGGTCATCGGTTCCCCACGCTTCAGCAATCTGCATCAAGCCCGCAAAGTTCTCAGGGACATACCGTTCCAAACACGCAAGCAATGTTTTCACCGGCCAAACAAACATGCCACTGTTCCAGAGATATTGATCCGCCCCGGCTTTGAGATAAGCGCCTGCCGTGGCAGCGTCCGGTTTTTCTTTGAACTGGCTCACTTGCCGGGCATCACCTGTGATGGAATCTTCCAGTTGAAGATAGCCATAACCCGTGGCGGCGTGCGTGGGAGTCACGCCAAACGTCACCAACGTTTGAGGCTGTGATTCAGCAAGTTCAAAACCTTGTTCGAGCATCTGGACAAACTGATCCACCGGCTCAATGAGATGATCCGCGGTCAGCACCGCCATGATGGCGTTCGGATCGGTCTTGGCGATCACGGCCGCGGCAAACCCCACCGCGTTGAGCGTGTCTCGCCCCATTGGCTCAGCCAGATAACTCCCCCCCGGAAGTTGGGGGAAGATTTCTCGAATAGCCGGTTCGTGGGTTTGTCCCGCACAGATGTATCGTTGGCCTGGTTCGATGAGACCGGTGAGCCGATCAAAGGCCAGTTCGATTAAGCTTTTGCCATTGATTAGTGGGATCAATTGTTTGGGTTGTCCTGCCCGACTCATCGGCCAAAGTCTCGTCCCTGATCCGCCTGCCATAATCATTGCTGTTCGCATGATGCAGAAGGTACGTCAGAACTGCTCAAGACTCAACCTCCCCCCCGGAAGTATTTCTTTGGCTAGACTTTTAGCTCTCATTTTTTTCTTTGGGGAGGATTGGTATGCGATCATCACAAAGCCGAGTTCTGAAGTCCGCTGAAGAGCCGGATTCTGGGGGGATTTCATTTTCCAAAATGGAGCATCGTTTTTAGAAGCTTTAATCCACAACGGCTTCGACGCGCACCGCGGAAACTTTGTATTCGGGGCAGCCGGTGTATTCGTCCTTGGCGTTGCCGATGAGAATGTTGGCGCGTGTTTGGGGATGAGTGAAAGGTCAGAAACAACGTGCCGACGTGGGTGGCCTTGGTGAGGCGAGTTTCGACTTGAACGCTGCCTCGTCGGGAGATGACGTGGACTTGTTGTCCTTCGGTTAGATTTAGTTTTTTTTGCATCACGTGGATGGATGCGGAGTTGTTCACGTTTTGCTTTGTCCAGCAGGCTGATATCGGTGCGTCGGGTTTGGGTTCCGACATTGTAGTGGAACAAGATTCGGCCCGTGGTCAGGGCGAAGGGATCGTTTTCATCAGGCAGTTCGCCGGGCAATTGCCAAGGGGTGTGAGCTTTGCTTTACCTCGAACGAATTGTCCATTTTCATGGACGATGCGGGTTCCTGGATGATTTGCGTTTGGGCAAGGCCACTGAAATAAATCCTTCACGGTCGAGGCGTTCATAGCTGATGCCTCCCCATGCAGGGGTCAAGCTCGCCAGTTCATCCATGACGGCCGAGGCATCCATAAACGTGCGTTGGGGGCAAGTTCGCTCTGGGCGAAAACTCAAGAGGGCGTTTTCTTGGCAATTTTCATGAGCTGTTGCTGGGTTCCGATTTCTTCTTTGGACGAATTGGGTTGGCGTTGGATGTAAGTGCCATCGGGCTGTAGGTCCCATGCTTGGCGTTGGTCTTCGAGCATGATGGTGAGGATCTGCCAGAGCCGTTTTTGCAGAGTGGGTTCTTCGACGGGAACAATGCACTCCACGCGACTGTTGAGGTTGCGGGACATCCAGTCTGCTGAGCCGAAGAAGAATTCGTTTTGTCCGTTGTTGTGGAAGTAATAGATGCGTGAGTGTTCGAGGAACTGTCCGATGACACTGGTGACGGTGATGTTTTCGCTGAGGTCTGGGATTTGAGGTTTGAGGCAACAGAACCCACGCACGATCAAGTTAATTTGAACACCTGCTTTGCTGGCTTCGTAAAGCTTGCGACACACATCGCGGTCTTCGAGGCTGTTCATTTTGGCGATGATGCGTGGACGCTGGGGGTCTTGTGGATCGGACCCGCGTTGGACCCACGCTTGGGCATGGGTGGTTTCCCGGTCGATCATCTGGATAAACCGGGTTTTCATATTGACCGGTGCGACCAAGAGATGTTTAAAATCTTTTTTAAGACTTCGCCCCGTGAGGTAGTGGAACAGTTGGGTCAACTCGTTGGTGAGGTGAGGCTTGCAGGTGAACAAGCCCAGGTCGGTGTAGAGCTGTGCGGTTTTGGAGTTGTAGTTGCCGGTCCCGATGTGGCAGTAAACTTTCATGCCATCGGATTCATGACGCACGACCAAGGCTGTTTTGGTGTGTGTTTTAAGACCCACCAAGCCGTACACGACATGAACACCTGCTTTTTCGAGGGTTTGGGCTAATTGTACATTGCGTTCTTCATCGAATCTGGCGCTGAGTTCGACGAGGCAGACGACTTGCTTGCCTGCCTCGGCAGCCTTGATGAGTTCGGGGATGAACGGAGAATCTTTGCTGGTTCGATACAACGTCAGTTTCAAGGCCACGACCGCGGGGTCTGCCGCGGCGGCACGGATGAAGCGTTCGACGCTGCTGCCGAAGGATTCGTATGGATGATGGACCATGATGTCGCCGTTGCGAATGACGCTGAAGATATCTGCTTCTTCGTCGGTGAGCCGTGGCGGTGGGACTGGCGACCAAGGGCGTTTTGTGAGGTGAGGCAAGCCGATGCTGTGAATGGTCCACAGGTCGGTGTAGTCCAGTTCCGCAGGCATGTGGTAGACATCGGTTTCGTCGAGATTGAGTTCCCGGACCAGAAATTGCGTCATGGTTTCATCGAAGTCGGAGGGGACTTCCAGACGAATGACATTGGCCAATCGTCTGACGCGGAGTTCTTGTTCGACGAGTTCAAGAAGGTCTTCAGCATCTTCTTCATCCCGTTCAATGTCTGCATTGCGGGTGATGCGAAAGGGCATGACGTGGACGATGGTCATACCTTCGAAAAGTTGGTCTAGGTGCTGTTGGATAATGTTTTCGATCCGGATAAATCGAAGGGGTGATTGGTCGTCGCCGAGCCGTACCCATTGGGGCAGAATGCGAGGCACTTTAACGCGTGCAAAATGCATTTCTTCGGAGTCACCGTGGGGACGTGAGGGATTGGCGTCCGACGGGTATTGCAGGATGACGCCCAGCGAGGTGCTGAGGTTACTGATAAAAGGGAAGGGATGTCCGGGGTCCACCGCCAAGGGGGTGAGCACGGGGAAGAGGTTGTTTTGGAAGTAATCTGAAGCAAAGGATTTTTCGTCTTCGGTGAGATCTGTCCACTGAAGTAGGCCGATGTCTTCTTGAGCGAGCGCGGGCTTGATGATGGCTTCAAAACATTCTGCTTGTTGGGCGAGCATTTCGAGTACGGTTTCTCGGATGGCATGAAGCTGTTGCTTGGGGGTGAGTCCGTCGGGGGTGCGTGTGGTGACGCCTGCGGCAATTTGGCGTTTGAGTCCGCCGACACGCTTTTGAAAAAACTCGTCAAGGTTGGAATTGAAGATCGCTAAAAAGCCTACGCGTTCGAGTAGTGGCGTGCGTTCATCGAGGGCTTCGTGAAGCACTCTGCGATTGAATTGCAGCCAACTGAGTTCTCGGTTGAAAAACAATTCTTCGTTGGACCGTTCTGTGACGGGAAGATCTGAGAGAGTACGTGGTTCAATTGTTTTGGTTGAATCATTCATAATGGGTGATTGAAGGCATATTAAAGCCAACACCTTATCTTATCAGAAAAGAGCGATGGCCGCCTTTGGAGTCTGACGGTTGTGAACGCTCAATAGAAGTGTCACGGTTATTATGACAATAGAAATGTCATGTGTCACGCTGCGGGTTGGGGCGGGCGTAGCGGAGGGCGAGGCGCAGCCGAGACCGTAGCGGAGACCGCCCCA
>JAJRRC010000068.1 GCA_024279865.1 Planctomycetota bacterium
GCAATGAATCACTGGGAGTGTTCGCATCCATGCCAAAGCTCCTTGTCAAAGGGTTTTATTAAACGTGAGGCCTCACACGTCAGGTCATGACCCTAATCTAACAAACAAGGCGCAAGGGCGCAATGCCTATCAAAACCCTACCATTCGGTATTCGAGCGAATTTTAGATGCGATGGCCCTGCACGCCCAGCTCCCGCTATTGACAAATGACCCGATTGCACCTGACTCAAAAATAGACAACCGACGACGTTCTTTGCTGCTCATCATAAGTGTTCCCATAGCCGTCAATAGCCGACGGTGGGCAACACTTCCAATGAGCAAGAACCATGACATTTCTAATCATCTTAAACCATGTCATTTCTAATGAGCTACAACACGCTCTGTTTAGATTCAAATTACTCTAAACCACCGCTCGTCCGATGGACCAATAGCTAAAGCCTTCATCTTTCATGGTCTGAAGACGGTACAGGTTTCGCCCATCAAAAATGACGGGGTGCTTCATTTTGGCTTTCATCTGTTCGAAATTCGGATGACGAAACTCAGCCCAGTCGGTGCAGATAACCAACGCATCTACCTCATCCAACGCATCCATGGCATTTTCTGCGTATTGAATTTGATCGCCAAAGACGTCTTGACAAGTTTCATGAGCAACCGGGTCATGGGCGATCACGGTCGCACCTTGATCTAGGAGTTGTTGCATCAAGGTAATAGAGGGTGCTTCACGAATATCATCGGTTCCGGGCTTAAACGCAATGCCCCATATGGCCACTCGTTTTTGAGCCAAGCCTGTATTTTTAAAGTGGCTGTTAATTTTGGCCATGAAGTTTTGGCGTTGTCGTTGGTTCACTTCGTGGACGGCTTCGAGGAGTTGTGCGGGCTGGTGTTTGTCTTTTCCCATGTTGATGCAAGCGAGGACATCTTTTGGGAAGCACGATCCGCCGTAGCCGAGTCCTGGGTAGAGGAATTGGTTTCCGATGCGTGAGTCTGAGCACATACCCCGCCGCACCTCGTCAATATCCGCGCCATAGGATTCGCAGAGGTTTGCAATTTCATTGATAAAGCTGATTTTCGTCGCCAGCATCGCGTTGGCTGCGTATTTCACCATTTCAGCCGACGGGATATCCATCATAAAAATGGGATTGCCCTGGCGTACAAAAGGGTCGTAGAGATCACGCATTCGGTCGCCGGTGCCTTTGTTTTCGCAGCCGATGACCACGCGGTCTGGCTTTTGAAAATCATTGATAGCAGCCCCTTCTTTAAGAAATTCAGGGTTGGAGGCCATGTGGAATTCTTTTTGCGTACATGCTGCAATACGTGCTTGGACTTTGGCATTGGTCCCGACGGGCACGGTGGATTTAATGACCACGATTTTCGCACGACGTTCGTTTGTATTTTGCTCGTTTTCAATGGCCTTGCCGATTTCATCGGCTGCCTGAAGGATGTATTTTAGATCTGCATGGCCGTCCTCACCACTGGGGGTTCCCACACAGATGAAAACAACTTGAGCATTGGCATAGGCCGCTGCTTGGTCGGTGGTAAAGTGCAATCGCCTTGCTCGTGTGTTTCGCTGGATCAGTTCATCGAGGCCTGGCTCGTAAATGGGGCTGATGCCCTGATTGAGCTTATTGATTTTCTTTTGATCCACATCCAAACAGATGACATCATTGCCTGAATTGGCAAAGCATGTGCCTGTGACCAGCCCGACATATCCTGTCCCTACCATGGTAATACGCATATCACGCCTTTCTGCTTGTTCATGCTTATGAAATACAAGTTGATCTATTTTGGGCTATTTGAGCACGCCCGCAGCCTGATTCACAAAGCCCATTACGTGATCGACATTTTCAGATGATCCAATCACCAACGGCGTTCGCTGATGTAAACTTTGAGGTTGAACTTCCATGATGCGTCCGCTTCCTGTTTCTGCCTTGCCACCAGTTTGTTCAGCAATAAATGCAAGAGGGTTGGCTTCATACATCAAACGCAATTTACCTTCAATTTGCTCTTGAGTGGGCGGATACAAAAAGACACCACCTTTTAACAAAATGCGATGAAAATCTGCGACCAATGAGCCAATGTACCGCATGGAACACGAACCGCCGTTTTTCATGACTGGCATGGGGGAGTCTCCTTGGTTTGCGTGCGCCAATGTTCAATGGTCTTTTTGAGGCCTTGCTCGAAATCAACTTGAGCAGACCATCCTAGTTTTTCTGCAGCCAAAGATGTATCGAGCTGACGACGCGGCTGGCCATCGGGCTTGGTGGCATCCCAAAGAATATCCCCTTCAAAGCCAACAAGCTTGGCAATCAAGGTGATCAGATTTTTAATTGTAATTTCATTGCCAGTGCCAAGATTGATCGGCAACGGCTCGTCCATTTTCTCGGTCGCAGCCACAATCCCCCGAGCCGCATCTTTGACATAAAGAAATTCGCGTGACGGGCTGCCTGTTCCCCAGCAAGTGATCGAATCATGACCCGCCACGCGAGCTTCTTCACATTTTCGGATCAACGCGGGAATGACATGCGAGGTTTCGGGGTCAAAATTATCGCCAGGCCCATAAAGATTCACAGGCACCACCACACTGCTGTTGAGGTTGTATTCGCGTTTGTAGCCATCGAGCATGACGAACAACGCTTTTTTGGCAATGCCATAGGGCGCATTGGTTGCTTCGGGGTAGCCGTTCCAAAGGTCTGATTCTTTAAAGGGTACAGACGCTAAATTGGGATAGGCACAGACGGTTCCCGTATGAACAAATTTTTGCAAATTGTGCTTACGAGCTTCTTCGACCATGTTCATCCCCATGGCCATGTTTGCGTAAAAGAAGCGACCCGGATGCGCTCGATTGGCCCCGATCCCGCCGACCTCTGCTGCCAAATGAATCACCACTGTCGGTCGAACCTGCTCGTATAAACGCTGCACGTCCGTTTCGTGGGTCAAGTCAAAGTCTTTTTTCCGTGGGACAAAAATTTGGTCCTCAGACACACCGCGTTGCTGTAATGCTTGGCACACATAACGCCCGAGAAATCCGGCCCCACCTGTTATGCAAATGCGCTGTGACTGAAGATTCATAGATCATCTTTCGCCGAAGGCAAAGAATGGCCCGCATCAATCAGTGTCTTTTGCTGACGCGCCATTTCCAAATCATGGTCGGTCATCATGTCGACCAATTCCTCAAAGCTCACCTGGGGCTTCCATCCCATGGCCTGGTGAGCCTTGGTGGGATCTCCCAACAAAAGATCCACCTCGGTGGGTCGAAAATAGCGTGGGTCAATCTCTACAAAGTCTCGGTAATCCAAGTCAACCCGCTCAAAAGCCCGTTCACAAAATGCACGAACTGAAAATGTTTTGCCCGTGGCAATGACATAATCATCAGGCGTTTCCTGTTGTAGCATCAGCCACATGGCCTTGACGTAGTCGCCGGCAAATCCCCAGTCTCGCTGGGCATCAAGATTTCCCAGATAAAGCTTCTTCTGGAGGCCACACTTGATCCGCCCCACAGCTCGGGTGATTTTACGGGTCACAAACGTTTCGCCACGTCGAGGGCTTTCATGGTTGAACAAAATGCCACAGGAAGCATGCAGGTTGTAGCTTTCCCGGTAGTTGACGGTGATCCAGTGGGCGTAGACCTTGGCGGCCCCATAGGGTGATCGCGGGTAAAAGGGCGTGCTCTCTTTTTGAGGGGTTTCAGCGACCTTGCCATACATTTCAGAGCTGGAGGCCTGGTAATATCGGACTTGCTCGCCGTTGGTTTCTTGGAAGTCCCGGACCACTTCAAGTAGCCGCAAGGCCCCCACGCCTGTGATGTCGGCTGTGTAGATCGGCTGGTCAAAGCTCACGCGGACATGGCTTTGAGCGCCGAGGTTGTAGACCTCGGCGGGTTTGATTTGCCCCATGAGCTTGGCGAGGCTGTTGGCATCCGCCAAATCGCCGTAATGCAAGAACATCTTCGCGCTGTCCTCGTGGCTGTCTTGATAAAGACTGTCGAGGCGTTGGGTATTGAAAGAACTGGCACGGCGAATGATGCCATGAACCTCATACCCTTTGCTGAGCAATAATTCTGCCAAATAAGAACCATCTTGGCCGGTAATACCGGTCATTAGTGCGCGTTTGGAATTCATGGGCCTGACGTCTCTTTACGGGGAATGAACTGCCTGTCATTGTAATGTCGGTTCATTGGTAAAAAAAGTTTAGTCTTGGCTGGCCCATAGGTCCAAATAAGTGGCATGGCTCTGGGAAAGCATTCAAAATTGAAAAACCATACCCCAATACGTTCAGATGAGCCGTTTTTCATCAATGGGCAATGGGGGCTCTGTTTTATTGGGCTTGAATCCAAACAGGGCTTGACCATGCTCGCTGGCCGTTACGTTGCTCGACGCGAACTCGGTAGTTGGTTTCACCTGATAACGCCTCAGAATCAGTCAGAGAAAAACTGGCCTTGTAGCCTGCTTCAGGAATGACGCGATGGATTTTTGCTTTGAACGCATAGTGATAAAAAAGAGGGTCCTGGCGTTCAAATTCTTCGGGCTTCACACCCGTGGTTTTTTCAATCAAATCAATGCATTCTTTTTTATACCAGAGCAATTGACTGTTTTGAGCGAAGGATTCAACGGAACTCTGAAGGGTTTTGCCGTTGATTTGCAGGGTAATTTGGGTTGAAGGCTTGGCCTCAAATTCCAAAACAATCGCGCCTTGAGATTTTTCTCCCACGTTGGTTTGACTGCTGACCATTTTAAAATGTGCCGCAGCGCCTTCAAGCACGGGAGCTTCTTGACCTCTTGCGATCCAGCAAGGTGACCAGCCAACAAATCGCCCTTCCGACAAAGTCATTTCACCCACCCACTCGCGGATCAATGCAGGCATTTCGCCTAGGCGTGGTCCCCAACCCGCCTCGATACGAATTTTGAAACGTGTTGTTTGATCGCCTGTTGGGCGTTCCCATGTTCCCTGGTGGCAATAGGTCCCGATCACCCGGTCATTGCGTAGCACTTCGATTCGGTCGATGGCATCTTGACCTTTGACGGTGATTTCAAGTTGACGCTGGGGAGTTGCTTTGAGGATGCTTCCCATGTGTTGGTCGTTACAGGTAAATCCCAGTTCGATTCGGTCGCCGGTAACACCGTAGACACGACGATTTTGGAAGGCTTCCCAGAGGCTGTCGCGTGTCAGTTCCGTGGCAAGACAGGCCATGAGTCCTTCATTCCAGCAACCAGGCACGTTGGTCCAGTTATCTGTTGAACAAATCGCCCCAACATGGAGGCCTTGATCGAGTGCTGCTTGATAGGTGCTTTTGGCAGCCCCCGGTCCCATGTGTGAGTTATTCCGTAGGCCGACCCACTCTTCATCTGTTTCTGAACAGCCATGAATGGAATAAATCTCGACGAAGGGGCTGATCTTTTCATCACAGTGTTCCCATATCGGCGCGCGAATGCCCGGGTGATACGCAATATGATGCGGAATGGCCATCGCCTCTTTGCCCCGAATTTCGTTGTACAAATCAGGCAAGGTCATGGCCATCGAGACCCGATGGCCTTCTTCCTTATAGAAAACATTGTGGTCCCCCCATGCGCCATCGCCTTGCCATTCATATCCAGAAAAAGGCACGAATTCTCCTGGCATGTGATGAGCCTTGATCGCTTCTTCAAACTCTTTCCATTCACGGACAATGGTGTCAGCATCTTTGATCTGTTCGACGCGAATGCCCTTCCAGTTGCAACCCTCGGCTGCGGCCTGCTCGGCCGGATGTCCTTGGGCATCAGGCAGCGCAACGGTGGCCTGATCTTCTTTCAGTGCCGCGGTATGAGCGACCGGCGTGTAATAAGCTCCTGTGTAAAAATCAAGATAGGTTTTAGCAAAAGCCAGCACATCAGAAACAGAAGGATTTTGTGGTGCATCCATGTAAGTATTGTGATGCGTATCACCCCAAAAAGTCTTATACGTTTCCATGTGATCGAGCCTTTGCTTATGCTTGAAAAATTCGGAATCATTAAATGTATACCCCTCGGGTATGAGAATGTCCGCGATGGAATCGATTTGAACGCTTAAAACAAGGTGCCGCGTACAAAGGACAACGGAAAAACTCAACGGCGATTGGTATCACTGTTCATTTGCGTAATTTAATGACCTCGCAATGCCACAAAACTGTTTACATAAATGCCCAAAACGGGAGCCATCGTAACACGTTTATATTTGTTTGCGAATTGAAAAGGACTTGTTTTCTAAGTTTTTTAGTTTTCTAGAAAGTAAAAACATTTTTTTAAACCCCATCCCTTTCTTAACTGCCTTACATCTCGATCAAGTCCAAACTTAGTAAGCAGTCTGTATGATAATGACGGCAATACCAATTCTATTGCTCACCAGATTCAAAAGGGATGCTCTCCTATGCAGGCTTATATCACACGCGAACGCAGCAAAACCGCTCGGTTTGAACTTGCCGAAATCCCAACACCTCTACCAAGCGATGGGCAAATTGTTATTGCGGTTAAAGCCACGAGCCTTAACCCGGTGGACAATTTATTTCTGCGAGCAGACCTGGGTATGAACCCGGATTTGCCTTCGGTTTTACATAGCGATGTGGCAGGTGTGGTTTCAGCCATCGGCCCGGACATCACCCAATTCCAAGTCGGCGATGAAGTTTACGCCTGCGCCGGTGGTTTCAAAGGCCATGGCGGCGCACTGGCGCAGTACATGCTTGCTGACGTGAGGGTCGTGGCACGCAAACCGCAATCGCTTGATTTTGCCCAGGCGGCTGCCTTGCCTTTGGTCTCAATCACCGCATGGGAAGGACTCATCGACCGCGCTCGCCTTCAGCTAGGACAACATGTCCTCGTCCAAGGCGGTACAGGCGGCGTAGGCCACGTGGTAGTCCAACTCGCCAAAGCCAAAGGCGCACGCGTTGCCACCACCATTTCAACAGACAAAAAAGGACAGATTGCCAGCGATCTCGGAGCTGATGATCTTATTTATTACCACGGCGAATCCGTGAAGCAATACGTCAAGCGACTCACCAATGGCCAAGGGTTCGATATCATCTTCAATACCGTCGACGGCCAGGTGCTAGAGGAATCTTTCAAGGCCATCCGTAAAAAAGGCCAAGTGATTCATATCCTCGGCTTCAAAAAACATGATGTGACGATGGCGTTTCTCAATGCGGCCACGCTCCATTTTCAGAACATGACCCTGCCCCTGCTCACCGATGTCGGTCGCGCCCATCAAGGCTTTATTCTAGAAAACATTGCAACCTTGGTCGACCACGGCAAAATCAAGCCCCTGCTAGACCCCCACCGGTTCACCTTCGCCCAAGCCAATGAAGCCCATGCCTTGTACGAATCCAAAAAACATGTCGGAAAAATTGTGCTTGAATCCACAAACTGGGCTTAAACCACCTCCCCCATTTCGCCCGCCATGCCACTTCAACAGAACAAGCTAACACGTGCCATTAGCATGTTGTAGCTCATTAGAAATGTCATGGTTCTTGCTCATTGGAAGTGTTGCCCACCGTCGGCTATTGACGGCTATGGAAACACTTATGATGAGCAGCAAAGAACGTCGTCGGTTGTCTATTTTGAGTCAGGTGCAATCGGGTCATTTGTCAATAGCGGGAGCTGGGCGTGTGCTTGGCTTGAGCGAACGGCAAGTGCGTCAGCGGGAGCTGGGC
>JAJRRC010000069.1 GCA_024279865.1 Planctomycetota bacterium
CCTTGTCAAAGGATTTTATTAAACGTGAGGCCTCACACGTCAGGTCATGACCCTAATCTAACAAACAAGGCGTAAGGGCGCAATGCCTATCAAAACCCTACTATTCGGTATTCGAGCGAATTTTAGATGCGATGGCCCTGGCCCATTGGGCTGTGGGCTTGACGGATGGCCCTTGGCCCGGTAAATTTTACCGTTTGTGTGTTTATGTTGGACAAAATCCGAGTTGGATTAACAATAGGTAGGTACTAGATTATGGTCCCGTGTCAACGAAAATCAAAGAGTCAATCCCGTATGGGCCGTGCCCACAAGGGTGCAAAGGCAACCGCATCTGTGCGTTGCCCCAATTGCAGCGGTATTAAGCTACCTCATTCAGCCTGTGCTGAATGTGGTTATGTGCGTCCAGGCCTGCGCCTGAACTTTTCCAAGGAAGACTAGTGCGAATAGCCATCGATGTTATGGGTGGAGATCATGCGCCAGACGCCATTCTGGATGGCGCATTGGACGCATTGGAGCTACTGGGTCCTGGGGATCGTATGGTTCTCGTCGGCGACAAAGAGATTATTCTCGATGTCATGGCCGAACGAGGATGTAGTGATGATCTGCGTATCGTGATCGATCCAACGACCGAGGTCATCGAAATGGATGACCTGCCTGTGTCTGGGATTCGTTCCAAGCCCGATAGTTCTATTGTGCGCATCGCCAAGCTTGGCGGTCGTCGTGGAAAAAACACCGAAGAACATTGCGAAGTCATCATCAGTGCGGGTAATACCGGTGCGATGGTGGCAGCAGCTCAGATGTCCATGCGACGCCTGCCTGGCGTTCATCGACCGGGTATCGCGGTGGTGATTCCGACGTTCCATGGCCCAATCGTTCTCTGCGATGTGGGTGCCAACCCTGAACCCCGTGCTTCGCATCTGCATCAGTATGGCCAAATGGCTTCAGGCTATGCAGAAAACATGCTGAACATTGAAAACCCCCGAGTGGCCTTGCTTTCGATTGGATCTGAAGAAGCCAAGGGGAACGCTCTGGTCAAAGAAGCAAGCGTACTGATGCGAGCGGACAGTTCCGTGAACTATGTGGGCTATGCCGAGGGACGTGAGCTCTTTAACGGGATCGCCGACGTGGTCGTCTGTGAAGGCTTCACAGGCAATGTCGTCCTGAAACTAGCTGAAGGCTTGTCCTCGGGCTTGTTTAAGACCATTGCAGCGGAAATTTTTGAAATTGACCCAGACCTAGCAGCTCGCTTTGAGCCTGTGGTCAAAAGTATCTATAAAAAACATGATTATCACGAGTATGGCGGAGCCCCCCTGCTCGGCGCCAATGGCATCTGTCTGATCTGTCACGGATCGAGTGAAGCTCGCTCGATTTACGCTGCGGTTCGCACTGCCATTCGTTACGCTGAGAAAGATGTCAATGCTGACATCGTCAAGGCGGTCGGTCAATCCGCATCCGTGGGCAAGGCGTCTGTATGAATCTGCCAAATAGCGACTCCCCTTCAAAGCGAGGCGTTAAAATCCTCGGCACAGGCTTAACGCTCCCCAATCACCTGCTCACCAACGACGAACTTTCCAAAACCATTGACACCAACGACGCGTGGATCCAACAACGCACCGGCATCCGCCAGCGATATGTTGTTCAAAATGGGCAAACAGTTCGTGATCTCGCAGTCGGCGCGGTCAGCCAAGCATTGGAAAATGCGGGCCTTGAACCCAAAGATTTAGATTTTTTAATCTGCTGCACGATGACCCCTGAAATGGTTTGCCCCAACACAGGCGCCCGGATCGTGGCGGACCTCGGAGCCGTCCCTGCGGGCGCGATGGATCTCAGTGCTGCGTGCAGCGGGTTTGTCTTTGGCCTGAACATCGGCCATGACTTGATTAAGTCCGGAAGCTATAAAAATATTGCGGTGGTCGGAGCTGAAACGCTCAGCGAAATGGTCAATTGGAAAGATCGACGCACCTGCGTCCTTTTTGGTGATGGCGCTGGCGCGGTGATTCTAAGTGCCACGGACCAAACCCAGTGCGGCTGCGTGTATCAAGCCATGCACAGCAACGGCAACGGCTGGAAGGATTTGTTTGTCCCTCGCCGCGAGTATCAACTGCCTGACGAAAATGCCCTTTTCAATGGTTCTTTGGATACGTTGCAGATGAACGGCCGCGAGGTCTACAAATTTGCCGTCAGCACCTTCAAAGCCACCGTCGATCAGGCCCTCAAAGCTTGTAATCTCAAAGCAGATGATCTGGCGATGATTGTGGCGCATCAGTCCAATGCTCGCATTTTAGAGTCAGCCCGCGAAAAGCTGGGCCTGCCTAAAGAAAAACTTTATATCAACATTGATCGTTTTGCCAATACTTCGGCAGCCAGCGTGCCGTTGTGTTTGCATGAGTTGAACGAAGCTGGCAGAATTAAAACAGGCGATCTTGTTTTGTTCATCGGCATGGGCGGCGGATTAACCTGGGGGTCGAATCTTTGGAGATGGTAATAAAGAAGCGATCAGCTACCAGCTCTCAGTGACCAGCCAGAGAATCAATTAGAAACGCGTCAAAAAAAATCTTCATTGGAATTGGAATTGGTATTCGATTTATGTCAGATCAACCCACTATTATTCTTTGTCCTGGCCAAGGCGCTCAAGCGATTGGCATGGGTCAAGCCTGGGCTGAGCAATCCCCCGCAGCCCGTGAAACTTTTGAGCAAGCCAATGACGTGCTAGGCATGGATTTGAGCAGTCTGTGCTTTGAAGGGCCTGCTGACCAGCTCAACCGAACCGACATTGCCCAGGCGGCGATTTACACGACCTCGGTCGCGTGTTTTCGTGCCTTGGGCGAAGACGTTGGGAACGTGATTGCCGCTGCGGGCTTGAGTCTGGGCGAGTTTACCGCTTTGCATCTCGCTGGAGCGATGAGTTTTGAGGACGGCCTTAAGCTCGTGCGTTTGCGAGGTCAGGCCATGCAAGATGCTGCCGAGGCATCCGATGGAACCATGGTCGCCATCACAGGCAGCGTCACAGAAGAACAAATTAATGAACTCTGCGACAAAGCCCGAGGCGACGGCATTTTGGTCGCTGCCAACTACAACTCACCGATGCAAGTGGTTGTCTCCGGCTCGCTGGACGCTTGTGAGCGAGCAGTGAGCGTGGCTGCGGAAATGGGATTCAAGCCCACACCTCTGACCGTGACGGGCGCGTTCCATTCACCGCTGATGCAGCCAGCAGCAGACCGCCTAGCCCAAGCCTTGGCCCAAACGGCTTGGCAAACACCTCGCATCCCGGTCATTGGCAATGTCACCGCTCAATTACACGATGGGAACGACCTCAAATCCATCCAACAGCGACTCGTCGAACAATTAACCCATCCGGTCCGCTGGTCCCAATCGATGACCTGGGCGGTTGAAAATTTAGAGGGCCGATTTGTCGAACTGGCCCCTGGTAAGGTACTCTCTGGTCTCATGAGACGGATTGACCGCAAGACCAAGGTAGCCAATCGTGCGTTGCCTGATGCTTCGGTATAACACAGAAATGAAGTGAAACTGGCTATGTCTGATACTCCCACACGAATTGCATTGATTACTGGCGCCTCTCGAGGCATTGGTGCTGCAGCTGCCAAAGCCATTGCTGCACAAGGACGCCACGTCGTTCTTGCAGCTCGCAGCACAGATAAACTTGAAGAAGTCGCCCAGGAAATTACCGATGCTGGCGGCTTGGCTTCGGTTCACGCCTGTGACATCTCTGACCATGTGGGCCTTGCAGAGTTGGTGGAGAAGGTTGCCTCTGAGCACAAGCGTCTGGATATTCTGGTAAATAATGCTGGTATCACCCGTGACAACCTGATGTTACGAATGAGTGACGAAGAATTCGATGATGTGATTCATTGCAATTTACGAGCTTGTTTTGTGACCTGCCGCGCTGCGTTACGACCGATGATGCGAGGCAAATTCGGCCGCATTGTGAACATCAGCTCGGTTTCGGGCGTGATCGGCAACGCTGGGCAAGCCAACTACGCGGCCGCCAAAGCTGGCCTCATCGGCATGACCAAGACCATGGCCAAGGAAATGGCTGCCAAGAAGATCACCGCCAACGTGATTGCACCAGGATTTGTAGAAACAGCCATGACCGTTGACCTGCCTGACATGGTCAAAAAAATGGCCACACAGCTCACCCCCCTGCGTCGATTTGGGCAGCCTCATGAAGTCGCAGCCGCCATTGCCTTTTTAACATCCGAAGACGCGGGCTTTATCACCGGACAGGTCTTATGCGTTGATGGCGGAATGGCAATGTGAATACAACATCGAGGTTGATGCCAACTCGCTTGGCAATAGGGCAAAGCATAGGTATAGTATTGCCTTGTTTTGCTGAAGATAAACTTTAGAAGTATTTGTTATAAACACCGTCCTCCAGAAAGGGATTGAACATGACCGATAGCGAACAGAACGGCTCAATCAAAGAACGAGTCATTGCCATTGTGGCTGAACAAATGGGCGTCGATAAAGGTGAAATTTCACTCGACACCAACTTTGTTGACGACCTCAATGCCGACAGCCTTGATACCGTTGAATTGGTAATGGAATTCGAAGACGAATTTGAAACTTCCATTCCTGATGACAAAGCTGAAAAAATCACCACGGTGGGTCAGGCCGTCACTTACATCGAAGATTTCAAAAAAGAAAGCGGCGAATAAATCTGACTTTCCTGTGTCCCTCACAATGTCGTGAGCCTCACAGGTTCGGATTTGCCGAGTGTATTGCATGAGCGAACGTCGAGTAGTCATTACTGGTATGGGTGTGGTAAGCAGCATGAGCTGCACCATTGATGGCCTGTGGAGCAAATTGCTCGCAGGTGAAAGTGGTATTACGACGGTCACGCGGTTTGATACATCCGCTCACGTCGTCAAAATCGGCGGCGAAGTCAAGGACTGGACCACGCCCAATATCCATCCACGTGAAGCCAAAAGACTTGACCGTTTTTCCCAGTTTGCACTTAATGCAGCAGTGGATGCGGTCAACGATTCTGGTATCGAATTTTCCAAAGAAAACATCTGGCGATGTGGCTCGATCATCGGGACCGGCATCGGCGGAATCGAGGAATTCGAAACAGGCTATGGGAGAATGATCGCCAAGGGCCCCTCCCGCGTGAGCCCCTTTATGGTTCCCAAGCTCATGTGCAATGCTGGATCAGGCAATACCTCGATCCACTTTGGTATCCGAGGCCCCAATGCCGCCGTCGCCACCGCATGTGCCTCGGCAGGACACGCCATCGGTGCCGCCATGGACGCCATTCGATACGACACCGCCGACGTGATGATCACAGGCGGCTCTGAAGCAGCCTTGACGCCACTAGGGACAGCCTGCTTCATTGCCCTCAAAGCACTCTCCAGACGCAATGATGACCCCACACGGGCCTCACGACCGTTTGATAAAGACCGTGATGGCTTTGTTCTCTCCGAAGGAGCAGGCATACTCCTACTCGAAGAATATGAACACGCCAAGGCACGCGGTGCAACCATCTATGCTGAACTCCTAGGCTATGGACAATCGGCCGACGGCTCACACATCACTGCACCCATGGAAAATGGCGAAGGTGCAGCCTATGCCATGAAAAATGCCCTGCACAACGCAAAGCTCAACACCGATCAGGTCAGCTACATCAATGCCCATGGCACAAGCACCGGCCTCGGCGATCTCGCCGAAACACGAGCGGTGAAAAGTCTCTTCGGCGACCTGGCCTACAAGATTCCCGTCAACTCCACCAAGAGCATGACAGGCCATCTGCTGGGAGCCTCAGGCGGTATCGAAGCGATCATCTCCATCAAAGCCCTCCAAACAGGCAACCTCCCCCCCACCACCAACTTGGACAACCCTGACGACGAATGTGACTTGGACTACATCCCCAACGTCGCGCGTGAACAGAAAATCCAATACGCGATGAGTAATTCCTTCGGGTTCGGCGGACACAATGTCAGTCTGCTCCTTGGAAAAATCTAAGTCGCAATATCTAAATAATCAATCATGCCCAAGTGCTCACCAGCCAACCGCTCGTGAGCACTTGTTGCATGGTAGCTGACTACAACACAAGGCCATTCATCTAAACAAGACGCAATCCAATCGCATCGCCCGGACAAAGATACATACAAACACCACAGCCAGCACAATGTTCGTCATCAATCTGGGGCAAACCCGCATCATCAAGCCCAATGGTCATCGCTTGAGCCTTGAGCGGACATCGGGTCACGCAATAGTCACACGGCTGCGGTCTGCCAAATGCTTGGCGGTCAGCGAGCAGACTTATTACCGCTGAAAAAAACAGTATGGCAACATGGATGCTGATGAAGCTAGACGACTGGCTTCGCTTGAAGATGAAAACACTCGGCTCAAGATATTGCTTACAAAAAACTATCCACCAATCTGCGTCATCACCGAATACCCTGTCGCCGGATGTTCCTGAGGCTTGACGGACATGGCATTTTCAAGCAATGCCTCCAAACGATCTGCATCAAATTGAGGGCGCAACGCATCAAGCACGCTACCGGAAGGACTATCCATCAAACAGGGGAACAGCTTGCCATCAGAAGCCACGCGAATGCGATCACACTGCCCGCAAAACGGACAACTCATCGCAGCAATCAAGCCGATTAAAGCTTCACGCCCATCATTCAACGTCACACGATTGCGACGAGCTGCATCAGACCCCATCGTCAAAGGCCGCCAATGAGCCACATGCGGATCTAACCGTTCACGCATCTGAGCAGCACTGACAAACTGACTGGCCCAATCGCCCGCCAATGGACCCATCGGCATCAATTCAATCAATCGAATTTCCACACCCGTCTCGGCTGCAAAATCCAACAACGGCCACAATTCCCCGTCATTGAGACCCCCAATCACCACCGTGTTGACTTTAATCGGCATCAAGCCGGCCTCTTTGGCGGCTGTGATCCCTTGAAGCACACGCGACAATCCATCAACGCCTGTCATTTTGAGAAACGTCTGACGATCCAGTGAATCCAAACTGATATTGATACGATTTAAACCTGCGGCCGCCAGATCAGAGGCCATCTGAGGCAAACGCAATGCGTTGGTCGTCATGGTTAAACTGACCGCTGGCCTGATCGCTGACAACGCCTGAATCATTTCCAGAAGGTCTGCCCGATCCGTTGGCTCGCCGCCGGTGAGGCGGACTTTTTTTAAGCCATGACGCGTCGCCAAGTGGGTGACCATATCCACAATTTCAGAAACCGAAAGTTCATCCTGACAATGCGAACTATTCGCAGAAGCAGACCAAGTGGCCGGCCGACAATAACGACACCGCATGGGACACGAAGACGTTACCGACAATCTCAAATACGCAATCACTCGACCATGTTGATCTTGCATGAATCTATACTAACTTCAAAAAAACAGAAAAGCCAAAATACCATACGATTTTTCGTATGAGCTGGCTGGCTGACGGTCGGCCCGAAGAACCGACGCATACATAAAATTTCAGGGAATCGGCGGTAAACAGACAAAACGATCTCTAAATCCAGGCTAACGCACAAAAGCATGCTGTCAAGGTTTTTCCCATATCTGAGAGAAAAAAATTTGTTTTTGAGAAACTCCGTCAAAACAAGCTGCGACATGACTTGCCATGGCTCAAACTTCATTCTCAGGAAAACGCATGGAAATAAAAAAACACTTATTTTCCCGATAAATTCGCCCCAAAAACACCACAAAAAAAACACGCTGTTGCACTATGAAAATTCCCAGTTAAATTAAATGATTCGCAACCAAAGTCTCAAAAGGAGTTTCAAACGTGACTGTTTCACAAACAAAGCCTCGCCCGACGGACAAAATTGGTGTCGGCATCGTCGGGGCTGGCAGCCGAGGGGCGTTTAACCTCGGCACAAAAATGTTGGAAATGCACGCGGAATTATCCATCCGCCTGGTGGCGGTGGCGGATCGGCATCCCCAGCGACTAGGCGATGCACAAAATCATTTGGCCAAGGTCGCCCAGACCTCTGGCGTTCCTTATGGGATACCCACTTTCTATGATGATGCTCAAGCGTTGATTGATGACCCGGCCGTGGACGTGGTCATGGTCACCACTCCGCAGCACGTGCATGATCCAATCTTTATTGCTGCCGCCAAAGCAGGCAAACGCATTTATTGTGACAAGCCCTTGGCGCACACACTTCAAGCATGTGACCAGATGCTCCAGGCTCAACGCCTGTATCAATCGCCTTGTATTGTCGGGTTTACCCGTCGGTATGAAAACACTTGGATGCAAGCCCATCAGATCGTCCAAGAAGGAACCATCGGCACGCCTCGGATGTTATTGCTTCGCAGCGTGATCCCCTTTCACCGCTATTTTTCTCGCTGGCATCGTCGTTCAGAATGGTCCGGCGGACTGCTCAACGAAAAAGGCGCTCATCTTATTGATATGCTCAATTGGTTTGCAAATTCTGAGCCTGTCTCAGTGTTTGCCACAGGCGGACGCAGCGTCTTTGTTCCCAAGCCCAACTATCCCGCACGATGCAGTGAATGTTCCTTAGAATGTCCCTATCGACAAGATGCCAAGGGAGATCGTCTGCTTCGATCTCACGCCCAAAAAAATTTGCCTCAAGAAACAGTCCCTCAAGATGAATTGGTCGGCGTACGGATGAATTACGACCAAGACCCCGACCACCAATTGGCAGGCGACCTGTGCGTTTTTGGAGATGAAGCCAACGTCGACGATCACAATGTAGTCACGATCACCTATCGCAACGGCATTCAAGCAGTCTTCTTTTTCAGCGTGTTTGGACCTGCGACCCAAGACCAGGAAACGTTGGAAGTTTTGGGCGATCAAGGCAAACTAATTCTCAATCGTCATGCAGGAAAAATTTCACTGGACCCGGACCATGGACGCTCCCATGAAGAAATTGATAGTCGTGACAGCCTGCATCACACCAGCCATTTTGGAGCCGACCACCGCTTGATGCACGACCTTGATCAATTTGCACAAGGCAACGACAATGTGCCTGCAACCTTTGAAGATGCCTACCGCGCCAGTGCCATGGCCTTCTTAGCACAACAATCAGTCCACAGCGGACAACCTGTTTCGTTAACAGAAATTGAATCCACACTAGCAGGTCAGTCATCTACAAGATATAGCCAATGACGCACAAAAAAAAAATCGTCGCCATCCTGATTGCTTCTGGAGCAATCATCATGCTCAATTGGCAACCGCTGGCATTCCACATGACCAGCTTTGCGGGGGTGCTCTACGATAAAAATTTTTATGATAAAAATTTTGAAACCGAAGACGGCCAAATTTACCGCAAAGACCCCAACACAGACAAACGCTATCCCGTGATGCGAACTTTCCGCGAAGATTTTGAAAATGCCTCCACCCTTGGCGATTTCATCAGCCTCAAACGTGGCTGGACCCACTTCACCCTTCAGTCACCCCAAGCGCCCACCATCGCCGATTACAACAAACTCCGAAAGCAAATCCTCACGCACAATAAAAACTTTTTAGACAACCGCCTTGAACCCAGCTCTCAACAAGCACACACAGGCCAACAATCCTTAAAAGCACTGGCTGTGGCACCC
Source organism: Planctomycetota bacterium (assembly GCA_024279865.1). Lineage (GTDB taxonomy): Bacteria > Planctomycetota > Phycisphaerae > Phycisphaerales > Phycisphaeraceae > JAJRRC01. Next base: position 9,565 of record JAJRRC010000069.1, read on the forward strand.
ACGGCTGACATGGTCTGCACCAAAGCTTCGTTGCACACCTCACTGCTACACTTCGTCAAAGGAGATGATGTCTGGTTCTCAGCCTGGTACTACGTTGAAAAAGCGGGAACTTTCAACACACTCATGGACCTGGAAACCACCTTTATACGCAACCACCCAGGCATGCGAATCTGCCTCAGTGGTGGAGCTTTACATTTTGAGTTCGCCAAATGGTTTCCCAAATCGATTTACAGACAGTCCTACAAAAAGAAAATCCCTTTTCCCATCGGACGCTGGGTTCATCTCAAAGCACGTCTGTTTCTTTCTGATCAAAAAGATGGAATCATCCAACTCTGGCAAGATGATGTCTTAATCATTGATCAACGGGGCCAAACTCTTCCGTTTGCCGATGCGGTTTACAATGATCTGGAAATCGGCCTCAGCGCTCACAGCAACAGTCCTGGCTCAGCCATCCTTTATGTCGATGACCTCACCATCTCCGCAGAACATCTCCCCGATTAGGACACCGAACACTCAGGTATAGCGATCTGATTCTCCGCAACCGCCTTGGCAACTTGGTTCATGCCATTTTCCCAGTTGCAAACGCACTAGACATGACCGTTAAACGCTCTAAAACCATGCCACAACGTGCCAGCTCATACTCTGTGCCGCGACCTTGGTTTGAGAGTAAAAAACCCACAAAAAAACACGGCTGCGAGGAGCTTCTCTTTGGAGCGTTTTTTGTGACTTTGGTGTGTTTTATGCTTATTTCTGATACCATCTCCCGACTATGGCATCACTACTCACCGCTACTGGTATCGCAAAATCATATACCACCCAAACTCTGTTCACAGATGTTTCGATGACGATTTTTGATAATGACCGCATTGGACTCATCGGCCCAAACGGGGCTGGCAAGTCCACCCTCCTCAAAGTGCTCACCGGAATCGAAGAACCCGACGAAGGTAAAATCATTCGGCGAAGAGGACTCAAACTCGCCTACGTCAAACAAATAGACGCGTTCGGCGACGCAAAACCCCCCATCGAAGCCGTCGTCGAAGCCATCAAAGAGGACCGCGACCATGACGACCATGGCCTCGATCCCGAAACACAAGCTGCCATCGAACTATCCAAACTCGGCTTTGATGATCTGGAACAACCCATCAAAACACTCTCAGGTGGCTGGAAGAAAAGACTCGCCATTGCCTGCGCCCTCGCCTGTGAGCCTGATGTGCTCATGCTCGATGAACCCACCAACCATCTGGACATGGAAGGCGTCATCTGGCTCGAACGCTTTGTCAAACAATCCAATATGGCCATGGCCTTTATCACCCATGACCGGGTCTTCCTGGAAAACGCAGCCAAGCGAATCATCGAACTACACAGCGCCTATCCCAACGGAACCTTCGAAGTCAACGGCAACTACTCGGAATTCATCCGACGCAAAGAAGAATTCCTCACCGCTCAAGCCAACCAACAAACCGCACTGGCGACCAAAGTTCGACGCGATGATGCTTGGCTTCGCCAAGGCGTTAAAGGTCGTCAAACCCGTAACACCTCCCAAGTCACCGCCGCATCCCAGCGACGCGAAGAACTTGCGGTCATCCAAACCCGCAACATCGCCCCCTCCAAAACAACGTCCATCGAGTTCCAGGCAACCGAACGCAAAACAAAAAAAATGCTTTCAACCCACAATCTCTCCAAAACCATGGGAGATAAAAAACTCTTCTCCGGACTCGACCTCACCCTCTCCCCAGGCATGTGCGTAGGCCTCCTAGGCCCCAACGGGTCAGGCAAAACAACCCTCATGCGACTCATCACCGATGACCTTGAGCCCGACGAAGGAACCATCAAACGGGCCGCCAACTTACGCATTGTGAACTTCACCCAACACCGTGAAGAACTCAATCCCACCCAAACACTCAAAGAAGCCCTCTGCCCCATCGGCGATACGATTTTCTATCGTGACAAAGCATTGCACGTCGCTGGCTGGGCCAAACGATTTTTATTCGATCCTGAAAAATTCCGCACCCCCGTCGGCCAACTCTCAGGCGGCGAGCAAGCTCGCATCATGATCGCCAACCTCATGCTCAAGCCCGCGGACATCCTCATCCTCGATGAACCCACCAATGACCTGGACATCCCGTCTCTTCAAGTGCTCGAACAGTCGCTTTCAGAGTTCCCCGGCGCGATTGTCCTCGTGACCCATGACCGATTTTTACTGGGCCGCCTCTGCACCGAAATGCTCGCACTCGACGGCCAAGGCAACGCCAAATCCCACGTTTCCCTCGAACAATGGCAGCAATACACCGCCGACACCGCCAAGCGTCAACGCGCGGAAAAGCAAAAAGCAGCCGCTCAAAAAAAAGTACAAGCCAAAGCCGCCAACGCCAATCAATCCCAAGGAAAAACCCAAGGAACCAGTGGTAAAACCGGGGGGGAAACCTGGGGCGGGGGAAGTAGTAAAAAGTTAAGCTACAAATTGCAGCGTGAATTTGATGGCATGGAGCAACTCATTCTCCAAGCCGAGAAAACCCTTGCCCAAGCTCAGGAAAAGATGAGTGACCCCGCCATCGTCAACAACCACATCGACTTTGGCAAAGCCTGTGCCATCAGCGCCCAAGCTCAAGAAAAAGTAACCAAACTCTACGCCCGCTGGGAAGTGCTTGAAGCGATGAAACAAGGGTGAATTGACAGACAAAACAACAAGTCAAGCCTTTTTTATTTTCTCTTTATTTGATTTTTCCACTATTTACAGTATCATTTTAGTTGTACAAATATCTGTATAAAATAACAACTAGTTGACATATGATAACATAAAGAAAAACACTATGAACTATGTATTCATGGATAATTTCAGGGGATTCACCAAAACCCTTCTTCCACTCCATGCGGTAGCCCACGAATAGCGGATTCCAAACCGGGTTGATTTTACGCCACTTGTTTTTCTTTGCAAGCCTGGGCGTGGTCGGCTGCATAATACGCTGCTTCATACTGATCTGGCGTCTTGTAACCCAATGTCTGATGAATA
>JAJRRC010000070.1 GCA_024279865.1 Planctomycetota bacterium
GACGATTCAGTCAGAATTTATTGAAAAACGAGAAGACGTTGAAGGTGGGCATTCAATCAAAACGCCTCCAATGTGGATGGAATCACGATTACCTGCTCAAAATTGTGAAAGGCATGATTTAGATGCGATGGCCCTGCTTTGAAGAGGCTTAACGGGATTTCGGTTCGTTGCCTTGCTGCCATTTAATGTTGCAGCCAGTGGCCGGCAATTGTGTTGAGCTGGTCTGTTTTCCAGCTAAAACAGCATCTATGGCGGCTCGTAAATCTTTGCCATGTGCGGGGATGCCGTGGTTGGGTCTGGTGTTGTCGAGCTGGCCTCGGTAGACCAATTTGCGTTCTGCATCAAACAAAAAAAAGTCCGGCGTGCACGCTGCTGTATAAGCCTTGGCCACTGCTTGAGATTTGTCGTACAAATAAGCGAACCGATAGCCACGCGTTTGTTTTTCCTGCTTCATCTTGGCTGGACTGTCGTCGGGATGGGCTGTCACGTCATTGGACATGATGGCCACGATGCTGATGTCCTGGGATTGATAATCATCACCTAGGCGGGCCAGTTCATCTGCCACATGGATCACGTAAGGGCAGTGGTTGCAAATGAACATCACAAGCAGCGCACGGCTCTGTGCGTAGTCCTCAAGGCAAACGGTCTGGCCTTCGGTATCGGGCAAGCTAAATGCCGCAGCAGGTGTTCCCAACGGCAACATGGTCGAAGGTGTCAAAGACATAGAGCAAGCTCTTTTCTATCTGTGAAAATTGAGAAATTGGGCCATCAAAAAACCTGGCCACACCAGACAAGTGGCAAGGGTTGCATGCAATCGAAAAACGCCATTGTGGTTCGGGTTATTTACGACGTTGAATCACAATTGTGAGGCCGAGCTGTCCTTTGGGTCGCAGGTCTTCACCTTGGCGATCAATGTGCTGTGGAGCGGGCAACACCGTCAAACCGGGATAGCCTAGATGTTTAAGGTTATCTGCGATTCTGGCACAGAGTACGCGAACAGCACTGCGGTAGAGGTAGACATCTTGAAGGTTTGAAACTTGTTTGAGGGACATCCGTTTGACTGGCTCGTCGTAGCGTATTGCGACGAGGCCTGCATAGGATTGGGTAAAGCCCACTTCCAGAGCGAGGAGTTGTTCCAGTGGGGGTTTCTTGCCTGTGCCTTGGAATTTAAATTTAATGCCACGCACTTTGTAACGACGTGGGCCATCTGAATCAAAGGGAACGGGCAAACTTTTGATGCGGAAGCGTCGCCCCAGTGCAATCACATGATCGGGGTTGGAGGCATCGTTGTTGGCTTCGTCTACTTCTTGGATCAAGTTAGAGGAATCAATTTGAGCCACGACCAGATAGTCATCGGTGGGCATGCTCGCAGTGGAGAACATGACTGCGTGACGGAAGGTTCGGATTTGTCCGGGTCCTAGGGCGCTGACATCGAGGTCAGCCATGCGGCCGAGCTTGATATCCATGTCAGGCAAGCTACCTAGGGAGACTGGACGGGCGTAGAGCATGATGTCCATGGTCTGTTTGTCGGACAGAGGCACATTGCCTCGGTTGCCGACTTTGAGGTAGACGCTGATTTTTTGAGCGCTCAGAATTGTTCCGCCGGCTGGCCTGACTGTTTCTAAGGTTGCAAACAGATCGACACGCGGACGATCCACGGCCATGGCGAGTCCTTCATCCATGAGGCTAAGGTTGTTTTTCTCATTGGACTCACGTACCTGACCGGCAGTGTCCACGGCCACGCCCACCACGTAGTAGCCTACTGCCATGGCTGGTGGAAAGGAGACTTGAGCGTCGAAGGTCGCAGTCCCGCCTGGGGACAGTGATCCAAGGGATTGGTCGGACAATGTGGCGAGCAGAATATCCTTGGCCTTGCGGTCAATCGCGCGGGCGAAGACCTGGATTTGTACTTTAGAAGATGCGTGCAACGGCACATTGCCTCGGTTGGTCACATACACAGGCACGATGACTGGAGCGGCATGGCCAGCGACTAATTTACGAGGCAAGTTTGTGGGATCAAACCGAACCGCCAAGTCCACAAACGGCCGCGTCACCTCCACAGCATTGTCAATCCCAAGCAAGTAACGGTTGTTCGCACGGTCCGGCTCGGTCAACGCTTCCAACGGCTCAACAAGCACGCCCAAGCGATAGGTCCCCGCAGCGATGTCTGCTGAGATTTTCCCAGTCAGTGCCACCGATTCAACGGAAGAGGGTTCAAGGCCAGCAAGGTTCACCCCGGTCACCGCGGCAAGAATAATGGGCTTGCCCGAATTTTTCTGGGTGGATTGCATAAAGAGTTTGACGTTGACTTTTTGGCCCAAGCGTGTGGGAACATTGCCCGCATTTCGGATCAGAGCGGACACGGAAACCGGAGCTCCCATGCCAGCAACCACGGTGGCTGGAATGGCTGGGCTATCCACGCCTGCGACCAAATCCACCACCGGGTCCACCACTTCGATACTTTCGGTGGTGGTGATGACATTGTTCTTCAAGGTGGATTCCGCCAACTGCCCCAGCGGCGTGGCCTTGATTCGCAGGTGATACCGTCCGCCCTTGAGCGATGCTGGCAACAAGACCGGAACCTTCACGCTGGTATTAAGACCTGGAGCAAGTCCCATGACTTGAACCCCGTCTCGTGAAGCAACTGCAATAGAGTCGCCGCCTTGGACAGCGATTGCTTCAACGGTCAGTTTGATTTTCTGTTGGGGCCCCACTGAAACGTTGCCTTGATTAGAAAGACGAATTTCTAATTCAAAGGCCGGTCCAAACCCGCCGATCACCGATTGGGGTAAAGAGGCAGAAAGGAGTGTGGTTTCTAGGTCAATATAGGGTCGTCCAATTTCAATGGCATGAGCCGCAGCAGTCGCCACGCTGTTGTTTCCAGGATCGGTATCACCTGTGGCGGTGGCGGGGTCAAGCTCTGCAGCCAATTGGTATCGCCCTGCCACCAAGGTGACAGGCAATTTGATGCGTGCCACGGCAACCACCGATTGACCTGGTTCTAATGAACCCACAGGCACGCCGTCGAGAGAACCGGTTTCAATGCGGCCGCCCTCTTTGCCAAGACCCACTGCGTACAAATGCAGGTTGATCTGGCGATTGGCAGCCAGCGGCACATTCCCTTGATTGGTGATACGCAAGGGCAATTTAATTTCATTGGCATGACCTGCAATTGCCTGACGAGGCAGACGAACAGGGTCCAACGCCAAAGCGATATCAACAAACGGCCGCACGAGGCGAATCGCCTTGGCATCCACCATCTGTACAGCATTGTTCTTTTCTTGAATATCCGATGCCGCTTGGGTGTTTAACAAAAAAGCACCCAAGGCATAACGACCCGCCTCTTGCGTGAGGGGGAAACGAACCTCAGCAGAGACTTGACGGGACTGGCCTGGAGCCAATTCGCCGACGGCAATATTCTTCAGTTCGGTCAATATTTGAGGTGTTTTGCCTGCGGATGTGCCGAAGATTTGAGCGTTGAGCTTCACGTTCTTCGCCACGGCCACATTGCCTTTGTTCATGATCGTCAACTGCAACGAAACAGGCTTGCTATGCCCCGCAATCAAAGAGGAAGGCAAGTCCAAAGCTTTTATACTAATCGCAAGGTCCACAAACGGCCGAGCCAGTGTAATGGCATCGGCGGCCACGAGACTAGCCGTGTCATTTTTAACATTGGTATCCGAAGCCACCTTCGCATTGGTCAAAGACGTGCCAAGCACATAACGACCCGCACTCAACGTCGCAGGCAAACGCACCGAAGCGGACACGTGACGACCTTGACCGGGAGCCAACGTCCCCACTTCAATTTCAGTGAGTTGAGCGAGCGTTTGGCGATCTTGTCCCTTGGCCACACAGAACACATCAGCGTTGAGCTTCACGCCCTTGGCGACTGCCACGTTACCTGTATTGGTAATTGTGATCTGTAAGTCAATCGGTTCGCCGTGGCCGCCGATTAAAGCTGTTGGACGGTTGGGCGCTTCGACATTGATGGCAAGATCCACAAACGGCCGAGCCACGACCGTTGCATTGGCCCCGGCAGTGACAGCTTCATTGTTTTTTTCATCCGTCTCAGCCAAAAGATCAGAGGTGTCAATCTGAGCAATCCACACATAACTGCCATGCGGCGAGCCTTCAGGAATGCGGGCGGTCGCGGTCACACTGAGGTCATGACCGGGCTCTAACCCACCCACCGATTGATTGGCAAGCGTGGCGACGAGGGTCGGTTCGCCTCCTTGGACATCACGAGCAAAGACTTTGATATCAATGGTCTGTGTGGCTTTGATCGCTACATTACCAGCATTGGTAATTTTAATCGGCAACACCGCATCAGGACCATGCCCGGCAATCGCGGCCTTGGGCAATTGCGGATTCACAATGTCCACCACCAAATCAACCTCAGGCGCAACCACTTCAAATGCTTGAGCCGGCGCGGTTACGACCCGGTTGTTCTCTTCATTTTCTTCTGCCAATTTGTCCGTGGCATCAATCACCGCAGTCAATAAATAACGGCCAGCCTCCACGTTCTGAGGGATCTGAATCTTCGCATCAAACGTCATCGCAGCCTGAGGTGGCAAACCTGTCACCGGACGATCAATTAACAATGCCAAATCCACGTCCTTGTCGCCAGTCGAACCCAGCGGACGGGCTGAAACCTTCAAGTCCACGTACTGGTCTGCAGCCAACGGCACATTGCCTTGATTGATTACCTTCACAGGCAAAATCAATACATTACCCTGCCCTGCAATCACCGAGCGAGGCAAGTCCAAGTTCACAATCTCCGCAGCAATGTCCACGCGAGGCGATGCAATCTGAATGGCATGAACCTTGGGCGCCACCGCAAAGTTATTATCTTCGTCGGGCTCTTTCACCACTGCATCAGCATCCACATGGGCCACCAACAGATACTTGCCGCCGGGCATTCTCACAGGGAAGCTGGCCTTGGCGGTAAACATCTGCGTGGTCCCAGGAGCTAGGCCACTTAAATCTATTTTTTCAAGTGTGGCCAATGTCACATCATTGCGAGCGGAATTGGGTTTGCTGATCGGCCGGGCGCTGACCCGAATGGTCACAGGACCTGAGCTAGGCGAAACATTACCCCGATTGGTCACCTTCACAGGCACGGTTAATTGATGGGTCGATCCTGAAACAATCGGCCGCGCAGGACGCAACGTGACAATCCCCGCCACCAAATCCACAAACGGCTTCTCAACAGACAACAAATCAGGATAAACCGGCGCGTTGTTCGTTTCGTCTGCTTCACCAATCACGTCACCAGCATCCACCAAAACCAAAAGGCGATAACGTGCAGGCTGAATCTGCTTGGGCAAATCAATGTCCAGATTCAAAATCATCGACTGCTTGGGCTTGAGCCCACTGATCGGCCGAGCTTTGATTTCTTTGAGAAGAATGTCCCCCTTGGTGTCCAACGCATCGGATGGCCGGGCAATAAACTTCACGTCTATCGGCGCACTCCCTGCCCCAAACGGCACACTGCCACTATTGGTAATCCGAACAGGCATGATCAAACGAGGGGTCTGCCCAGCGATCACACGCTTGGGTGCTCGGGCTTCCATCAACTCGCCCTGCAAATCGACCACCTTCGCCAACACACTGATCGGCTCAAGCAACATGGCGGTATTGTTATGTTCGTTGGCTTCTTTGACCCGGTTGGCTGAATCCACCGTGACCCGCAAGGTATACGTCCCCTTGGCGAGTGTTGCAGGAATCACAGCGGGAACTTTGATCACCTGAACCTTGCCAGGGCCTAGCTCTGCAATCGACTGACCGCCAAGCAAAGCCAACAACACATCTTCACTGGCATCGGTCGCGCTAAAAGCAGGCCTCGCCACGATGCGAATATCCACCGTCTGATCCAGATCAAACCCAAGGTTCCCCACATTCGAAATCTGTACAGGCACGACCAGTCTCTTCGTGGACCCCGCGACAATCCCCTTGGGCAACTGCACATCAGCAATGTCACACAACAGGTCTACGTTCTGCCCCGTCACCGCAATCGTGTCTGGCAACTGATCGGAGTTGTTGGATTCATCCCGCTCTGTAATTGTATTGGCGGTATCCACCTTGGCGAGCAAGTTGTAGCTTTGCACATCAAGCTGGCCAGGAAATTCTGCAATGAGAACCAGTCGGTGTGATTCGCCAGGCTCAAGGCCGCCTAGCGATTCGTTTTCTGCCGTGGACAAAACCACGTCCTTGCTGTCATCCATCACACCTGCCTGGCGTGCGACGATTGTGATATCAACCCGTTGTTTGCGACGGACTGCCAGATCGCCTTTGTTGGTAATCTTCACGGAAAAACGGGCCACGCCCTTGCCGCCTGAAACAATGCGGCGAGGCAAGGTGACCTTGTTAAACGCAATCACCAAATCCACCGCACCAGCATCCGATTCAACCACCGCATTGCCCGCATCAATGTATGCCAGCAAAGCATAGTCATCGCGGTTCACCTCAGCGGGCATTTCCACCCGCACTTTGTAAGAGGCTGCACGCCCGGTCGCCAAACTGCGAATCGGTTCAACCGATAAAATTTTCAGTGAGATTTCTTCATCGGTCATTCGGCCATGCGCCAAACGACGAGCAAACAACTTCACATCCACTTCATCACTGCGTAGCCGTCCGGTGGCTGAAGGGGTCTTCACCACCAACGAAACCACCCGTGGGGCATCCTCAGAAGTTGCCTCTGCTTTGGCGTTGGCATCAGCGTCTGTCTGGGCTTTGGCACCCAGTGTCATCAGACCAACCAACAGTAGCATCACTGCCACATTACATTTTGACAAAAAGCCCCACAAACGAAATGGATTTTTCATGCGGATCAACCTCAATACTGTCTCTGAAATGAAAGTGAGTCACCCGATTTCGGGTTTTTCTACAAGGTGGAATTATACCGGCAAAAGGCAGAGAACGCGCCCGCTGTGGGGAGAATCTCCGCTAAATCGATGCATCCTTCTCTGGATATTGATACGTTCTGCTTCTGATATCGAATTGAATCCCTTGTCCAATGCCACAATCGAAGGTAAAAACATCCCCACAACCATGCTTCCCACGGTTCTATTTGATGATTCCATACGTCTTCATTCCCTAAAAAAACAGCACCGATTGCATTTCTGCAATCGATGCCGTGAGGGGGTGTAAACGCGAATTTGAAAAATTTGTTTACGCGACACTTTCAAGAACTGGCTCGACAGGAGCCAATTGATGGCGTCGCAGTTGTGTTCTGATTTTGGTTAAAATTTGACTATGCAATTGACAGACACGAGATTCACTGATGTCAAACGTCAAACTGATTTCTTTCATGGTCATGCCCTCGTAGTAATAGAGCTGAATCAACAACCGCTCGACACGTTGAAGGTCTTCCAGAACCAACTCACGCAATTCCTGGGTCTGGGCGGCCATGAACGGCTCAGCCTGCGTGGGGTCTGCCAGACTACGGGCTGCGGTCAAATCTCGATCGGTTGATTCACGGTTCCCAACCATTTTCTGTTGTAACGAAACCAGGCCCACAACCTGTGAATCTCGGCTGATCTTCCGGTACTCCACATCATCTACACCCAGCGACTGAGCAATTTCCACGTCCGCAGGCTCGCGGCCTTGGCGTGCGATGAAAGAGCAACGAGCTTGTTCAACCTTGCTGGTTCTAGACCGTACGAGCCGAGGAACCCAATCCCGACTTCGCAGTTCATCAAGCATCGCACCACGCACACGATGGCCTGCAAAGGTTTCAAACTTGATCCCACGATCAAAGTCAAAGCTTTCAATTGAATCCATCAAGCCAAACACACCTGCTGCCATCAATTCATCGCCGCCGAGCCGGCCATGGGTTCGAAAGGCAATCCGGTCAGCATGAAATTTGACCATCGGCAAATAATGTTCAATCAATTGATTACGAGCCGTCACATCGCCTCCGTTTCGTCGGTACTGCATCCATAAAAATTGAACCGTTTCTTTGGATCTTCGTTGACCCACTGTTTCCCACCTGTTTTGTTTGCTTTGTTCGATCATTGTTTCTCCCCTGATCGTTAAAGGTACTTCTCCCAATCCGCCCCAATGGCGACACTTATTTACAAGCTATCACTGCCTCCTTTCCGGTTCGTGAACACGCGAGTGAATGACTCCCTCCAGAGTCGCCAATCACTATTGCAATTGCTATGCCAGTAAAGAAGAGTTGATTGAGGCAAGGGAGTTGGAGAAAGATAAATCCATCACAAAAAGGGGCCGATCAACGTGGTTAAAAAAAAGGCAATAAAAGATTTGCGATCACCTCACACGCAAGACTTTATTCTTAAAACATCTATAAAACACGCAAAAAACTGATTTGAAAGTTTGATTTTTTTGTATTCTGTCTGACATCACCTAGCTAAAAAATAAAAAAACAGGCTCTGCCCAGTCCTCTATTGCTTTTCTTGATTCTCGTTGATCCGGGGCCATCTGTGGTTCAAACACCCGAAACCAAACGCTGGAATATTTTGAGAAAATAAAAAAAAGACAAATTGGGCTGTTTTTAAAACAAGCCAGTCGGGAATATTGCTGATTAAGAGGAAAGTTAAACCGGGAGATTACCGATCAGTCCCCACGGTGAACAGAGAGAAGTAAAAGGTGGTGCCTTTGTCTAGCTCGCTGGTAAGCCACACGCGACCTTCGTGAGCGTCAATGATTTCTTTGACGATGGCCAAGCCTAGCCCGCTACCGGGGAGTTTGTTTTCTTCGCTGATGGCAGTGCGATAAAACTTCTCAAACAGGCTGGCTTGTTCATATTTGGGTATGCCTGACCCTTCGTCGGTGACCCAACAGACGACACTGGACCCTTGCTGGCGTGCGCCCAGCGAAACGGTGCTTTGCGGGGGCGCGAATTTCAGAGCATTGGACAATAGATTGCTCAACACCTGCCAAATTCGGTCGCGGTCAGCATAAACCAAAGGCAACTCCGACGGCAACTGTACTTCCCAGCTCACGGGTCGTTTGTTTTGCTGAAATGTTTTAACGACTTGCTCGATCAAAGACCTAAGATCCAAACTTTTGAGTTCATAGCTTTGACTGCCCGACTCCATTCGTCTGATATCCAGAAAATCATTGATCAGTTTATTGAGCCGTTGTGTTTCATCGTGAATAATATTCAAAAAACGTTCTTGTTTTTCCTTGTCATAATCACGCGAAAGCAATAACTCTGCATAGCCACGCAAACTTGTCAGTGGGGTGCGTAATTCGTGACTCACCGTGGTGATGAGTTCGTCCTTCACCCGGTCGACTTCTTTTCTCTGACGAATATCCCGCTGCACCGTGGCAATACACAACGGCTCATTGGTTTTGGGATGCCTCACCAAAAAGGTACTGATATGCACATCAATCGACTCGTGATCCTGACGATGCGTCACCTCCCCTTCACCTTCCCATTGTCCCACTTCATTGATTGCTGGCAAAGCAATCTGGGAAAGTGTTTCCCATGTCTGTGTGCTATATAAATCTGAAAGATGCAGGTTGGTGACCGATTCGTCTTGTTCAAAGCCCAATAGTTCTCGGCCGGCATTATTGATAAAGCGAACCTGGCCTAACTGGGTTGCCATGACAATCGAATCACTGGAACATTGCACCAGCGAAGCAAATTTTTCTTGTTCTTCTTCGGCCCGCTTGCTTTCGGTAATGTCTCGAAAAATCACACTAATCGACGTGACTTGCCCGTGTTGAACCACGGGACTTAAACTACCCTCTGCCGCGATGGTTTTCCCTTCACGTGTAAACAGCCTTGTCTGGATATTGCCCAGGCTTTCTCCTGCCCCAACGCGACGAAACAGTTCCGTCCACTGCGAACGGCACTGGGGATGAATGGTGTCATACGCACTGAGGCGACGAATTTCACTTTGGGTATAACCAATGGCCTGCTGCCAGGTTTGATTGACAAAACGAATCGCACCTTCAGGAGTAATGATCAGGATCAGGTCATTGGATTTATCAAACAGGTCTCGGTAACGTTCTTCGCCGCCACGAGCTTGATCTTCAGCGAGTCTTCTTTGACTGACTTCATGCTGTAATTTTTCGGAGGCATTTTGAAGCTGACAGGTCCGATCAGCCACTTGCGTTTCGAGTGTTTTTTGTGACTTCTCCGTTTTTTTCATATGCCACTGCTTGCGGGCTTGTCGAACGACTGCCGCGACCAACTGGGCCGCAATTTCTAAAATGTGCAATTCAAATGACGTCGGCTTGGCATCTGTTTGATGCAAGATCGCACAAATACCCACAGACAAACCGGGTTTGATAAAAATAGGCGTGGACCAACACGCTCGAATGCCATGGTGTTTGGCAATGGCTTCGACATCCTCTGAATGCCCGGTCTGAATACTATCAATTGCCTCGGCAAGTTCTGCGTTCAAACTGGGACCAGCCCCCAACCGAATGCGATGCGTGCTTTGCTCAAACAGCATCACCGCACATTGGCCTGTCCCTAGAATCATTTCAATCCGTTGACAAAGCTGGGTCAACTTGGTTTGCATGGGCAAATCACGTTGAAAAAACTGATAGGCATCCACTTGCAACGCATCGATCTGACGTTGCTGTATTTGCCCAATAGCCAATTCCAAGAGTTCTGCCACAGCCAACAAAAAGCGGCGGTCTTCCATGCTATACGTTCGCGGCTGATGGCTGTTCAGCATCAAAATGCCAAACGAACGATCTGGCGAATCGAGCAGCACCGTGGCACTACTGACAAGTTTTTCACTCACGAGAAACGGCGGAGGTTCAAAGAACCTCTCCTCATCAAAATCAGCCACAATCCCTGGCTGCCCGGTACTCAGCGTCTGAGCCACTTGCGAGTCAGTCGACACATCCAAGACCGCCAAGCCGATCATTTCCTCAGGCCAGCCATGCGCATATTTCATCACAAGGTTTTTTTCATCGGGTTGTAGCTCAAAAATGGCAGCCCGCTCCAGATCAAGCGTCCTGGTCACCACGGCCATGGCATGGCCCATCAACTGCTCCATGCTGGCACTTTGCAGAGCCAACTTACTCAACGTCATCAAAACAGAAGCCGTTTGAGAATGAACACTGTCGGAGAAACCAGGAACATTTCCCGAGGCATTTCCGGGGGCATTTCCGGGGGCATTTCCGGGGGGATTGCCGGGGGTGCTTCCGGGGGTGCTTCCGGGGGTGCGGGGAGAGTTTTGTTGAACACTCAATGTAACCACGATCTACCTATCACGAATGATCAAACAGCTGCATTCAATTAAAGGGAAGGCCAATTGGGGCTTGGCTGTTGAGCGTGGAGAGTAACAGGCCCCTTGTCACTCTATTGTTTGTTTTACCGCAAATACCAGGAGCGTCAGGAATATGATTTAGAAAACCGTACAACTCAAATAGTTTTCAATAAATGGGTTCAAATGGCTGACAATTATTGGGGGATCCTGGCGCTCCTGGTATGTGCGGATTTTTCTTCTCATGTTCGGCAATATTGCCGAGCGAATCAACATTTTGCGGAAATATTACCGATTTCCTGTTGTGGATTCCTTGTGTAAGTCATACTTTTTAATTCGATAACGAAGATTGTCCCAACTGATCCCCAGTGTTCTGGCCGCGGCAGCCTTGTTCCACTTATTCTGACTCAACGCTGCCACAATCATTGTTTTTTCCTGCATCGCCAATTTTGACAATGGCGTTTTTATTGCCTCCGCTGGTGTTTCCTGATGTATTTCCTCGCCAAACATTTCTGGCTCGATCATTTCATCGTCCGCCAATAAGGCTGCTCGTTCAAGCATATTGCGTAGCTCTCGAACATTCCCAGGCCAGTCGTAAGCCATCAAGCAAGCTGCTGCTTGGGGGGAAAGTTCCATCACTTCTTGTCCATCGGGATACCATTGTTGCAAAAAGTGTGCCACGAGCAGCGGCATATCCGTAATCCGTTCGCGTAATGCGGGCAAATGCACAGGAAAAATATTCAGACGGTACATCAAGTCCGCTCGAAAATGACCCGCAGCCACCTCGGCTTTGAGATCGCGATTGGTCGCTGCCAGAATGCGAATGTCTGCTTGCTGTTCAATACCCTCCCCCACTCTGCGATACGTTTGGTCTTCAAGCACGCGAAGAAGCTTCACCTGAAGCCTCAACGGCAACTCCCCGATTTCATCAAGCATCAATGTCCCACCCGCAGCCAATTCCACCAAACCAACTTTGTCTCGATCCGCCCCGGTAAACGCACCCCGCACATGACCAAATAATTCACTTTCCATCAACGACTCAGGCAACGCACCGCAATTAATCGCAATGAATGCTTGGTCGTGCCGCTTTGAATTTTGATGAATCCAGCGAGCAGCCAACTCCTTGCCCGTCCCGGTTTCACCGGTAATTAACACCGTCGTCTGGGTCGGTGCGACACGCTGACACAATCGCATCGCCTTCAAAAGAGCAGGCGATTCGCCTACAATCCGACCCCCGGAAATTTCCTTTAAATCCCCCTCAGATCCCCCGGTTCCCCCGGTTCCCCCGGCTCCCCCGGCTCCCCCAGAATCACCCCCCGCAAGTTTCAATGTGGGTGAAGCCTCTGGCTCGCTGAGGTTTTCAAGTCGGCCATGAGCTTGCGCCAATTGTGTTTTAACTTGTTCGAGTTCGTCTGCTTTGCGTTGTTGATGATCGACCATCCGCCGAAAATCACGAGCATAGAGAACCAGTTGTGAATTAAGCTGGCTTAGACGTTGAGACAATTGGTCATTCACTTCATCAGAAGAACAATGACCCGATATTTCTTGTGAAATGTCAGGGGAGCTTCCGGGGATGGGGGAACTTCCGGGGACAGGATGGAAAATTTTCAAGGCGTGAGCGTCGGTCATGCGTGTGATTCATCGAGGACGTTCTCGGCAAGTGCATCCTGCACACAGTCGAGCAATTCCATGGGACTAAACGGCTTTACCAAATACGTATTCACGCCAGCAGCGCGTCCCTGCTCAATATCTGCTGGCTGACTTTTACATGTCAACATAATAATCGGAACTTTGGCGGTTTTTCGCTCAGATCGTAACTTCGCCGCCACGTCCACCCCATGCAGACCAGGCATCAGCCAATCAAGGATGATCAGGTTAGGCACATGCTTGCGTGCTTGGGCCAAGGCATCAAGCCCATTGCCCGCTTCGATCATGCGGTATTTAGGGGCTTCAAGCGTGGTTTGAATCAGTAACCGAATATTCGGCTCGTCATCGGCGATCAGGATGGTTTTCATGCCAGAATCCTCGCATTATTTGAAACAAACATAAGGGATCAGGTCATGTCTCCAGTCCGAAACAAAAAAAGAAGGTCAGGGGCCGCGTTGATAAACGCTGCATAATAAAGGGTTGATATAGATGGCTGTGTTCGCCGACGCCCTGACCGTTCCTTTAATACAATCAAACAACTGTTTCATTCGCCTATTCAAGCCCCACGCTTTCAAACGCAAGACCAGAGATGCAAATGCATCGCAATGGCAGTCCCCTGGATAATATTTCCACATTCTCAACCACCCATACACGCAAACAACCCAAGCCCTTTATTGAGCTTGCACCCAAACAGCATGTAGTCGGTCGAGAAATGATTGGTGTCTTCATGACACTTGCATTCGAGAAGGTATGAACATCGTGTCCGATTTAACGCTTCTCTATTGAGGCTAGAACAACGGGACAAAAAGAATAAATGCACCTCGTTGGTTAATCCATTACATGTTAGGCTACGGGTACGGGTAGAATCTGTCAAGGGTTTTTTATCGTTTTCGAAATTGGGAGCATCTTGTGACTGAATACGTGACTGTACCCTCGGACCTGTCTGCTGCTGAGCCGTATGACCGTGTCCTTGAAATCGATGATGGCCAAGGCCAAACACAACATGTCCCATTGACAGGCCAAACGCTGAGCATCGGCCGCGCTCAAGATGTGGACCTGCACCTACCCCGCGTGGGCATTTCTCGTCACCATGCAGAGCTGTCCTGTGACCGATGGGGACGTTGGTGGATCAAAGATCTCGGATCACGTAACGGCACACGGGTCAACGGGTTCGGCACCACCGAACGCATGCTCGAACTCGGCGACTGTATCGAACTAGGCGAATGCCTACTCACTCTCACCATGCCAAGCCCGATGCTTGATGCGGGACATTCATCTGCGGCAGGAGCGAGCCTCGGAGGCCAAGACGTTCTTGTCACCGATGACCAAGCCAAAGCCACCAGCATCAGCATGCTCCGTCAATCCCAGACGGGAACCTCTCGCATCAGTTCCCTGCACCTGACCCAACTGATGGAACTGAGCCATCAGCTCCAACGCACCGAACGTCAAAGTGAACGCTTGCGAATGCTTTGCGCCCTTTTGGTTTCGGAGCATTTCACAGCCGAGGCTGCGGTGGTGGTGATGGTTCCCAAGGGAGACTCCCCTGCCCCGCCACACACCTTGTGCCAACCTCAACTACGTGCCGGACACTCTGTTTCATCTCTGTACATTGCGGACGCTTTAATCGAAGCGATGGATCAACATGCTGAGCCCACCTTGGCTACCAGAGCTGCCGAGGTTGTTTCGGGGGGAACCGGGGAAGTTTCCGGGGGGGTTTCCGGGGGGGCTTCCGGGGGGGGAGGAGCGATGGCTTGTCCGATTCGTCATGACGAAGAAGCCCTTGTTTTGCTGTACATGATGGTCCCTCAAAAGTACGCCAATGAAGAATGGCTCACCCTTGCGTCCCTTGCAGCAGAGCATTTCAAGCAAGCCGAGGCAGCCTGGACCAACCGCAAGCTCGCCAAGGTCAATGCCCTTGTTGAAATTGACCTCGAACGCGCCCAAGACATTCAAATGCGTTTAATCCCCCAGGAAATAGACATTCGGGGCATGGAAATTGCCCTTGGGTTCAAACCTTGCCGCTGGGTCGGAGGCGACTATGTCGACGTCTTCGAACTTGCCAACGGCAACACTCTGCTGGTCGTGGCAGATGTCTGTGGCAAGGGCTTGCCTGCTGCGTTAATCTCTTCTAGCTTGCACACCATGGCACACACCAGTTGTGAGTCAGGCATTGCCATGCTTCAATTGGTTCAGATGTTGAATAAGCACTTGGTCACCTATTTGCCGCCGAGCCGTTTTGTCACGGGCATCTTCATTGAACTCAATTCACAAACCGGCCAAATGCAGTTCATCAATGCAGGCCACCCCGCCCCGATCATCATCAATCCCGACGGCCAACGACGAGCCATGGATCTAGGCGACTATGAACCGCTAGGCCTCAAGCACATCACCTATGAACCTTCGGTCGATCAGCTTGAGCCGGGCCAAACGCTCTGCCTGTTCACCGATGGTTTAACGGAGCTCAAAGATCACGCAGGCAAAATGCTCACCTCCGTGAGGCTAGGCGATCACTTCTCCCAACTCATCCAAAACGGAGCGAACAGCCCGCTCCCCTTGGTTGGCGATCAACTCAACGAACTACTCGATGCCTACACCGGCAACCGACTGCAAAGTGATGACCGAACTTTCCTCTTGGCCCGACGAGCAGGCGGGTAAAAAAGAAATAATTGAAATGACCACTGCCAAGTGTATTTGCATTCTGACCCCGACGAGACCTGAGATGAACCCGATTGCTCGGGAGCTTGGGCTTGTGCGCAAAAAGGATCGCTATGAAGGCTTTGTGCATGGCGTGGCGGTTTATGCGGCCGTGCTTGGCATGGGACCGCAACGGGCGTGCGATGGCGTGACGGCCATCATTGAGCAATATCAACCCACACGCATTCTGTTTGCAGGATTTGCGGGCTCACTCGCCAATGAACTAGAAGTGGGCGATCTACTCTCACCTGCCACAGTCATCAATGAGCAAGGCCAACAGTGTTCGGTCGATGGCACCATGACTGAAATCATCGTGTCCGTCGACCGCATTATCGAAAATCCCGCAGACAAAAAACAATTGGCCGAGCAAACTAGCGCGTCTGCCGTGGACATGGAAAGTTTCTTTGCCGCCCAAGCAGCTCATACAAAAGACACCCCGTTGGCAATCGCTAGAGCGATCAGTGACACTTCCAAGGAGGTTTTGCCCGCATGGACGGGCCACTGTTTAGACGCACAGGGCGACCTGCGAATCGCTCGTATTCTAGGATTACTCATCACCGGCCCGTGGCGCCTCGGCACACTGATTCGACTGGGCAAAGCCTCCTCTCTAGCGGGTGATTCGTTGGCGTATTGGGTCGCTGCTAAAATATCACAATGGACGCAGCAATGAACCTTCAACAGCTCGATTCCCTTTTAATCTTTGGTGGCAGTTTTGATCCGCCGCATCTGGGACATGTGGACTTGCCCTTGAAAGTCATGCAGCAGATTCACGCTTCAGCGGTGGCGTATATTCCCTGTGCGTCTCAACCGTTCAAAGAAAACCAAACGCCTGCGATTCATCGTTTGGCGATGCTTGAATTGGCGTTAGAAAATTTACCTTGCGTTCATATCCTGACGGATGAAATGGATCGCTCTGGCGTGAGTTACACGGTGGATACGCTTCGGCAATTAAAAGAAAAACTAAACAACGTCTCCTTGCGATTGCTCATTGGCGCAGACCAAGTGGCTCAGTTTGATCGATGGAAAGATTGGCAACAGGTCATTGAATTTGCAGAGCCGGTGGTGATGCTTCGTCCGCCTCACGACCATCAGTTAATGCTGCCTGCGGGGTTTGATCAGGCCGCTTGGGAAAAACGGACTGTACAAGTAAAACCCATGACCATCAGTTCCACGCAAATTCGTCAACACGTCCAAGACGGCAAACCCATTGACAAGTGGGTCTCGCCCAAGGTCGCCCAGTACATCCAAGAACATGGGCTATACGCATCAGAGGAATAGCCTTGGCTGCCCCCGGAAGCGTAAGTATACCCATCGGGTATGAATTTTCCCGCGATGAAAGTCGTTTGAACGCTTAAAACAAGCTGTCGCGTGCACAAGAAAACGGGAAAATTCAATTGCGATTGGCATAAGTCAGCTTGCAGCTAAAACAACGCCAAACTCTGAAGAGTCGGATTCTTTGCGAACACGACAGATGACCGTTAAACGCTCTAAAACAACGCAAAATGCGATAAACGAGCCTACCTTTGCATTAAAAAAGGCGAAGCGATTAAGGAAAAATGCCTCGGAGTTTGTAGACTTCGGCAATGTTTTCCAATGCTGCACAGTAGGCTGCGGTTCGCAGGTCACAGCCAAATTTTTCGGCTGCGAGCGTGACCCGCTTGGCGGCTGCACGGGTGTATTTTTGCAGTCTTTTGTCGACTTTTTTTTCCTCCCAGGTTTCTGCTTGGAGGTTTTGCTTCCATTCAAAATAGCTCACCGTCACGCCGCCTGCGTTACAGAGAATCGCAGGCAAAATAGTCACGCCTTGACCAAGAAGAATACGTTCGCCTGCGGGGGTCACCGGTGCGTTGGCTGCTTCAACAAGCACGCGGCAATTCAAAAGAGCGGCGTTTTTCCGACAGACCATTTGCTCAAGGGCTGCGGGGATGAAAATGTCGACTTGTGTGCGATAGAAGGTTTCTTCGTCAATGGCTTCGCCACCTTCGAACCCTGCGATGCCGCCGGTGCTGACAACATGGGAGGCAAGTTTTTCAGCGTCGAGTCCTTTGTCATTATAAATCGCACCAGTGTGATCCATGACTGCTTTGAGGGTGCTGCCTTGCTCGGTGAGGAGTCTGGCGGTCCATGACCCCACGTTGCCGTAGCCGATGAGGCTGAAGGTTGCCTTGGCGATGTCAATGTCCAGAGCGGGCAGGCATTCTTCCATGGCATAGACCACACCTTGACCGGTGGCTTTTTCCCGGCCAAAAGAGCCGCCGAATTTTAGAGGTTTGCCGGTAACCACTGCGCGGGATTGGTGTTTATTTTGAGAGTCATGAAAGTTCATGTAGGTATCAGCCATCCAGGCCATGGTCTGGGCATTGGTTCCCATGTCCGGTGCGGGGATGTCATGATCGGTTCCGATGTTATCGCCCAAGGCACTGGTGAAGCGTCGGGTCAATCGACGAAGTTCGTCTTCTGAAAGCGAACGTGGATCAATCTGTACGCCGCCCTTAGCGCCGCCCAACGGCAACTGAGACAACGAACACTTCATCGTCATCAACACCGCCAACGATTTAATATCGTCCAACGCCACCGTCGGATGAAAACGCATGCCGCCTTTGTACGGGCCAAGGATATTGTTGTGCTGAACACGATACCCCTTGAACAATCGATACACGCCATTGTCCAACCGAACCGGAAAGTGAGTCATTAACTCCGTCTTGGGCTCAGCTAAAATCAATCGCAAATGATGAGGCAAGTCCAGCATCTCTGCTGCATCTAAAACCGCATCAATGGTTTGCTGATAAAGGTTGTTCGAGTCGTAACGAAAACCCAGTTCTTTCAGCACGCCATTGGGGTGTAAATCCCCTGCCTTGGCTTCACGAATCATGGCCGTATCCTCCATAAGTTCTACCCAACACATCGGCAGATTCGCACCGTACCAAAAGCTCCTGCTAAAATCCCGTTTCTTATTCAAATAAAATAATAAAGTCTTTTTTAATCCCCAAGCCCTTCAAAATAAACCCCGATTCCTCGCCCGACCAGCCCGAAGTGAGGGAGGGGCTGCGCATGGGCTAAAAAAAACTTTCATAAAACACAAGACTTTTAAATAAAAAGAGTTATAATAAAAACAAAACCACCCACCAAACGCTCACTGCATCAAACCCGGCAGTTCATGCGTTTATAAATGTAGACGACCCATATAAGTCAAGTATTGAGGAGTGATTGACCATGAACCTACGCAAATGGCTAACCATCTTGGCTGTTGGAGCAGTGCTGGCCTGGCCGCTACTTGGAACATCTAGTGTTCAAGCAGAATCGGGTTGCCATCGCACCCCTGTTCCTCCACCGGCACCCGGAACCACCCAGTCTTCAAACCGCTAATCATGGTTCACCCCCCTGTCCATCCCGACCGCTGTCGAACACAATTCATTGATAGTGTTCTAATGCAACAAGCCCCTGCCCCCCCCCCCGGAAGCTCCCCCGGAACTTCCCCTTGGGGAGCCGAGGGAACTTCCGGGGGAGCTTCCGGGGGGGGGCGGCGAATGCTTCGCCGTGTGGATGAACAGGTTGCTGACATTCGTAAAAATGTAAAAGATGCCGCTGAAGCAGTCGCCATCTGGACCGCTGCGGTCGTCAATCATGATGAACCGCAAACCAATCTCAATGACGTTTTAAACGATTGCCTCCGACCGGGCCATGATCCTTGTGACGTGAACTACACCGCCATCGCCAGGCACATCAACGACACCCTCAATACCAACCTGTCCCCCAAACGCATACAATCGGCCATCAACCTTCTTCGCCAAAAACGCGAAGGGAAACTTGCCATGCCGAGGCCAGACCTATACCAACAACTTCAAGCACTCACCGCACAACTACAAGAAAACCATCAAGCACTCCTCGCCACCTCACTGGATCAAACTCAGCGTGATGGCATGTGTCGTCAGATCGCCACCGATATTCTTGCGGCCGTCCGCGTCGGAGCAGGCAGGCTCATCGAAAATGATTTTGGTGAAGGGATTGCCCAAGACCTCGACATCGACGAAATCGAAGGTAGCTTCCTGGACTTCGTCCGTGACGTGGTCAACGAGCAAGGCATCGGCCCCATTGCTGGAACCCTCGCAGCAGACCTCCAAAACCTACTCATCGATCTGTGCGATTACGACGGCTCTGCCCCCTGTGATATGAGGATCGTCGTTCATGGCGCCCGCGTGGTCAGTGACCTCACTGGCCCGGATTCGATTACAGGTCTCACCGCTCAACTCAACGTCCTAGTTGCAGGCAGACATCTGTTGGACTCGGCACTTTACACCACTGAAATGTTCCGCTTGGCCACCGAGGCTTATGCGTTGCGGTCGGACCCTGCCACGCAAAAATATCTGACCTGGATGCGTCGTCAGCCTGCCGATAGCCGTCTGCCTAGCCCGGTCCGTCTGAGCAGTTACTGTCTGAACAACGCAGCAACCCACCTCTACGAACAAATCTTCCCCCCCCCCACCCCCGGAAGTGTCCTCGAAAGTACCACCGAAAGCGATCCCATCTCCAGAAATATTCCCATAAATTCTGCATCTGAACCAGCAAACGACTCTCTGACACAAGCGGACCACGCGCTCAAACAGATGCGTCAGCAGGACAGTGGTTTTGAATTGATTGCTGTCACCACGCTGATTCAGCAAACCATCACAGCCCAGCAAACTGATAGCGACAAAGCCATCATTGACCATCTGCATCAACTAGGTCATGCGCGCACGCTGGACGTGTTGGAAAAGCTGATTCGTTTTGACAATTGTCGGCCGCTCATCGACGCAGCCAAAGCCCACGCCCACACAGCCTTCCCAGGCATTACCCGTGAATTGATTGATATTGGCTAAACGGGATGAGCATGCGAGCGAAAGAACTCTGCAATCTGAACTTTGTCCGACTGGGCCGGGAGATATTGTCAAAAGTTGTGGATGGTTCATGATCAGGCGGCCTGTTTCTTTTCCCCGTCGATGAACCTGACACCGACCATTATATCTTGAGGGTTCTTTGAAAAATAGTCATTCCGCCACTTTTTGACAAAATGTCCCCTTGGCCCGTCAAGGATGGCATGTGTCTCTTTTCTCTCCTTCCTTTTGCAAGGATGCATCCTATGTTCACCGGATTATTTGATCTTCAAATTCGACTTGATCGCCTTGATAAGAATACCGATCCGCTCTCC
>JAJRRC010000071.1 GCA_024279865.1 Planctomycetota bacterium
CAAAACCATCGTATTCACGATCCAATGGAAACGGCAAGTGCGACAACTGGAGCGAGTTCAAAGGCATGCTGAGCAACGCCTCGGCATTGCGATGTAAATTTTCCAATGAAACGGCACGATAGGTTTCACCCAAGCCCACCACACCTCGATTGGTTCCCATTCGCAAAATGTATTTCGGCATTTGAGAAAAGGCATCCATACTCCCGCCACTGGTTTTGCCGATGCCTGGGGATTTGGACCAATCATCCACACCCCCTTCAGACATGATGGAGTCAGGCTTATGGGGAACTACCACCGGCGTGGCTGTGATCTGAGTAATGCGATGTTCCATAAATGACCGTCCTTCAAAGAGGGAAATTTAACCCAGTGACATTTTTACAGCCAATCGGATCGCAGCCTTCATGCTGCCAGGGTCTGCTTTGTTTTGACCCACCAGATCAAAGGCGGTCCCATGATCCACACTGGTACGTAACAAAGACAAGCCCAGCGTCACGTTCACTGCTTCATCAAACCCCAACAACTTCACGGGGATTAACCCTTGATCATGATACATGGCCACGACCAGATCATACCGTTTTTTAACCGCATCAAGATAAATCGTGTCGGCAGGAAACGGTCCATGCACATCTATGCCATGCTCACGAGCCGAAGCAATGGCGGGCTTGATGATACGTTGTTCTTCATCACCAAACAGGCCGTTTTCAGAGGCATGGGGGTTAAGGCCACACACCGCGATCCGTGGTTTTTCAATGCCCATCCGCACACATGCCTGATGGCCTAGGTCGATGGGGTCAAACACTTTGCCGATGGTCAAGACATTGCGTACGTCCATCAGTGGGATGTGGACCGTCGCCAAAGCCACATTCAGTGTGGGCGACGCGAACATCATGACCACGCGTTTGGCTTTAACGCGATGGGCGAGTAATTCTGTATGGCCTGGGAATTTACAACCTGCCAAATGCCAAGACTCTTTACAAATGGGAGCGGTCACAATCGCATCAAGTTGGCCTGGCGTTTTTAAGGGAACATAGCCCTTGGGACTTCCGGGGGGCTTGCTTGGGGGCATGGCTGCGGCAATGGCATCATCTAAAAAAGCTAGTGACGCGACACCCCCTTCTCGACTGGGCCGATGCCTTGTGTGGCCCAACATGGAAAACTCATCATAATCCCGAACGACCACATCGTGCATCAGATCAAAATCGGTGCGTGGCGAGTCGTGCTGCACCCGCCACCAAAAGGGACTTATTTCTGCGAGGTCTGCCGCATAGCTCATCAACTCGTTCATGCCGAACACTTCAAAACGGGCCAAACGACGAATCGCCGGGTCCGCCAAAGCTTTTACCACCACTTCAGGGCCAATCCCCACCGGCTCACCCATGGTAATCCCGATGACCGGCCGATTGCCCAGAGGCAAGCCCTCGCCCGCAGGGTCTTTCAAAAATTTGGATGAAGTGGATCGCACCATGTTTTTAGTTTACAGTTTTCTGATGTCTTTTGATCAATGTTCGCGGGCTTCTGATCGCTGACAGTCTGCGTATACCCATCGGGTATGAGAATGTCCGCGATGAAAGTTTTTCAAGCTATCAGTTGTCCGTAAGAATTAGGAACAGAAAAAAGAGGGAAAATTTGGGAAAAACGTGTCCGATTCTCTTCTCTTACTGATAACTGATAACTGATAGCTGATCGCTGATCACTAAAACAAGCTGTCACGTCCAAAGGAAAACGGGGAAATTCAACGGCGATTGGTATATCGTACCAATCTCACAACAGATGTGGTACGCTGATCGTTTTCAAACTCAGGATTTTACCCATGTCCGATTCTACCATTGCCCGTCACGATGCTTATATGACCATCAACTATGGCCGCTACCCCATTGTGATGCAGCGGGGCGAGGGCTGTCGCCTGTGGGATACGACGGGCAAAGCGTACCTCGACTTGTTCAGCGGCTTTGGAGCGGGGCTCCTTGGCCACTGTCACCCTGACATCGTCAAAGCGATTACCGAGCAGGCTCAAACCCTCTGGCATGTGGGAAACCTCATGCACACCGAGCCTCAGACCCGCCTTGCCCAGGCGATTGCCAAACATGGCTTTGATGGACGATCCTACTTCTGTCATGCCGGGGCCGATGCCAATGAAGCAGCCCTCAAACTCGCCCGTCTCTATGGCAAAGGTAAACGCCACAAAATCATCTCCACCCTCGGCAGCTTCCACGGCCGCAGCTTCGGCACCATGCCCGCCACCGGTCAAGATAAAGTCCGACAAGGCTTTGAACCCCTCACCCCCGGCTACACCCATGTGCCTTACAACGATCTGCCTGCTGTCGAAAAAGCTATCGACCCACAAACCGTCGTCGTCCTCGTTGAACCCATCCAAGGTGAAGGCGGCATTATCATGCCCACACCCGATTACCTCCCAGGACTCCGAGCACTATGCGATCAACATGACCTCCTACTCATCTGTGACGAAGTCTGGACCGGCGGCGGAAGAACCGGACAATACTTCGCACACCAACACTGGAACATCGTCCCAGACATCATGACACTCGCCAAAGGTGTCGGCGGCGGACTGCCCGTGGGTATCATGTGTGCCCATCGCCGCGTGGCGGACCTCTTTGACTATCGCGTCAACGGCGGCGTCGCTCATGCCAGCACCCTCGGCGGCAACTGCCTGAGCATGGCAGTCGGCGCAGCCATTTTTGAAGTCCTCGAACGAGACAACCTCGTCGCCCGGGCCACCACCCTAGGCCAACAAATCTATGCCAAACTCAAACCCCTCATCGGCAACGGCATCACCGAAATCAGAGGTAAAGGACTCTTCCTAGGTATCGAACTCCCCCCCGCCCCCGGAAGTTCAGAAAACGCCCCCGGTACCCCCGGTACCCCCGGCCCCGATATCGTCAACCAGTGTATGGAACGTGGACTACTCATCAATGCCACGCAAAACACCGTCCTGCGATTGGCCCCACCACTGACCATCAGTGACGCAGAACTCGATGAAGGACTCGCCATTCTCAAAGATGTGATCTGTAGCCAATAAGCCGCGTCCCACCAGAAAAGAGCTCAGACTGAAAACAAATTGGTATCCATCTATGAAAAAACACCAGCAAACAATGCTTTGTGCCGCATTTTTGCTCTGTCTACTTTTGTGTTTGACTGGCTGCCAAAAAACACGCACGGCAACTTCTGGGGTCAAACCCACGCCGCCCCCCTTGCCCAAGCTCAATGACCCACGCTATCGCATGGCCCCGCCCAAAGTCGGCAAAAACCCCCGCCGAGCCAATCCCGTTACCTTGCGGGTCAGCTACATTGATCTCTCCCCCCAAACCAATCTCAACCACGCTCTGGACCTCACCGAGCCAGCCCTCGACGAGCGAAAAACAAACCTCCTAGCCCACAACGGCCTACGGTTTAGTCTGCTCGCTTTCAAAGACTATGAAAAGTTTGCAGCCGCCTTGGGAAAACCCGTCGACGTCACCCGCAAAAATCTTGTACTCGCCTACGACGGCACACCCCTGCAAACCACCCCGTCTCTCAATAGCAAAGTGACCGTCCAACTACACCAAATCCAACGCCCCCCCTTGTTTCGCAAAAGGCATGGCCGATACCGTTTCCTCATCTCCGTCGGCAAAACCACCCGCCAAACCGTCAACCTCAACATCGTCCCCCAACACCACGCCCGCGAAGCCAGCGTCAAACCCCGCTCAGTCCTAGAACGCATCTGGGACGGAACTGTCTTCGACGAATTAGCCGCCAAATTCACCCTCGCCAATGGCCAACTGTTGGTCATCACCTACACCCCCCCCATCACACTGAGCCAATGGCGTCAAAAGCAATTAGAAAAAGACATCTTTGCCCCCGAACCCGGCGACTCAGCCTTGGAAAAAAATTACCCCACCCTCGGCAAAATGTTGCTGCAATACAATCGCTACCACAAGCAAACCCAAATCATGCTCGTCATCGCACGACAGCCGTAGTCGTCACGAAAACAATGACACAACAACGCGCCCCGCGCACGCAGTATGCGTGCGGCTTCTATGAAAAACCGTTGCTTGTCAAGGTTCTTTTATTTTGAGTCGTCTGTTTTGGCTGGTTCCCATGCTTCTATCCGAGCATCCCGCGTTGCCACGGTAGCCCATGTGGGTGGTTTC
>JAJRRC010000072.1 GCA_024279865.1 Planctomycetota bacterium
ACGGCGACGTGGTGCCTCAGGAGGCGACAAGTGGCTCGAGGCCTGGGATGAATTGGAAGTTGATTCGGTCATAATGGATTCCTTTCTGCCGGGCATTATCCCGGTTCGGTTTGGAATCCGCTATTCGTGGGCTACCGCAATTATCCCTCAGGCGTTGTGGTAAGGGTTGTGTCCAATGCCAACAGTGCCGCGACCAGTTCGTCGTGGATATTGGCGTAGGGGAGTTGCCCTTTGATGAAGGGAACACGTTTGCCTTCATAATTGGTGGTGGCGGAAGTTCGGTCTACTGCATATCCCATGTCGCTGTTGGTGAAACTCATTACCAAGGGGATCGGTGCGGTAGCCTGATGGCAGATGTCCTTTTTGATGGCCTGGAAAATCTCAAACGGAGCGGCGAGCAATGACACTGGCCCCACGCGAAATCCCTGAACCGTGGTATCGGGGACGAGAGATTCGTTTCTCTCTTTTTTTGCAATCATGCGACGCAAGGCCGCTGTGTAGACCATCGCCATGCGGATCTCCATGTCATCATCTGTCGCATCGACTGCATGCAGCGTTTGTTCTTGTTCGGCGAGTTGGGTGCGAAGTTCTGACAGGCTCCATGGTTGACGGCTGAAGGTGACTTCCTTGGCGGTATATGCCACATGGTTTGCCGCCAACGGCTCGGCAGTGCCGAGGCCTTCACGTACCGCTCGGGCATACCGGCTTGCAACGATATCCAACGCGTGCATGGCACCTTCCTGAGGTTGATGGACCACACATGTGTTTACGTCGCCTTGGGCGCCTTGGAGGAACAGACCCACCGCACCGGGATAATCATGTTCAATCATGTTGGTGGCCACGCCCGCATAGTCGCCATGAAGCAGGGTGGTCATACTGGCGCATACCACCGGGTGACAGCCAAAATAGGAGAAAAATCCAATGACACGGCCAGCGGCCTCGACGCGAAAAACGTGACAGGTGGTATCGGTCAATTCAGGTTTCGCGGGACGCCAGCCCTCGGTGAGGGCGGCAGTTTCATCAGAAACGGTATCGTAAAGGCGGTTGTACCCGATCCCTTCACAGGGAACCTGAGCATGGAACAACTCGGCTTTCTGAAGGTTTTGGACGGCTTGGATACTTGCCGCGGCAATGCGACGAGGCAATAGTTCCAAGTAGGGAGCGTCTGGTTCACCCCAACCGCAGGAACTGGCTGTGGCTGGCCCACTGTGGGTGTGGGTGCAATGGACCATCATCGCGTCGTTGGGCAGGCCGATGGCATCCTGGGTAAGCTGTCTTGCCTGGCGGGTGATGTTGCTTGTGATGCCGATGATGTCGCAACTCACCACCACGACCGTTTTTCCATTTGCTTCAAAAGCAACAGCCCGCGCATAAAGCGGATCGCGTACATCCGTGGCAACACGATGCAGGTAAGGTCCAAACCCCGCCATTTCCACACCGACGCGAGGGGTGATGTCTACTTTTCCAAAACCAATTTGAAGTGACATGATGAACTACCTTATTTACCTAGGTTTTTGATATAAGTAGATTGCCATGACATGGAGAATCACGAGCAAACGTTATCGTTTTTATTGAATCGGATCAATGTAATTTTCAGGTGGTGTTTTAAACCAGACCGGGTCTGGCTCTGGTGGAGGTGCTGCACGCGTGGCACGAGCAATCACCGCGAGTTGTTCACGGTTTGTCTGATGACGCTTGTTTTCTTTTTCAGGGTCCCAGTCTTGAAGAACCCGGGCGTGCATGGCTTTGATGCGGTCTGCTTGTGCGGGATCATTCCATAAGTCATGTTCTTCATTGGGGTCTTCGGTTGTATTGAATAGCTGAGGACGCATGCCGTGGTAATACACATATTTCCATGACCCTTGTTTGAGCATGCGTTGAGGAAAGCCCACGTCCGACATAGCATCCCCGACCATGGATTTTGTTTGTTCTGCGAACACTTCATCACACCAGTCTGCTTCTTGGCCATCAAGCACGCAGCGGAAACTTTTCCCACTGGCACCAGGCAAGGGATCGAGCCCCGCAAGGTCTAACAAGGTCGGCCCGATATCCATGAGGCTGACGTTGGCCTGCGTTTCTTCGCCAGCTCTGGGGTCGTTGGGCCTTGCAATAATCAACGGCACGCCAATTGATCCTTCATAGAAAGTAGATTTCCACCACAGTCCATGTTCGCCGAGTTGTTCGCCGTGATCGGATGTATAGACAATGATTGTGTTGTCCGCTTCGCCGCTGGCCTCGATGGCTTGCACGACGGCATTGATTTGTCGGTCGAGGTGATTGACCATGCCGAGGTAGGCCGCGGCAGTTCGTTTTTGTGTTTGCGCATCAGGCAGCGGGTTTACGCCCCAGTGACGACGTAATTCTTCAGTGAACGGGTGCTGTTCGCCGAGAGATTCTTCAGAGGTCTGAGGCGTAGGAAGTTGATCCCAGTATTGATAAAAATCATCTGATTCGGCCACAAAAGGACAGTGTGGCATGACATAGCCCACAGTCATCATGTAGGGCTTGTCCGATGGATTTGTTTTGCGATCTTCTAAGAATTTGACGGTGGCTTTGGTGACATGCTCGTCATAGCTGAGGTAACCACTGCGACCGGGTCCGCTTTTTTCAACGCCATGTTTTGACATGCCTGCGGTGCCAGCAAGTTCACCGAGGACATTGCTTAATTTCCAGCCCGCAGAGATGTGTGCCGATTCAGGCACGTCACCGATGAGTCGTTTTTCAAAGCCATGACGCTGGTCGATGCCGACAAAGTGCATGCGGCCCGATAGCACGGTTTCATAGCCTGACGCGAGGAACTGATGGGCAAAGGTGGGGGTGTCCGTTCGTATCTCACCGGTGTTGGTCACAACTTTGTTTTCATAGGGGTGTTGAGCCGTCATAAATGCCGCCCGCGACGGCCCGCAAAGTGGATAGTTGCAAAAGGTCTGTCGAAAAGAAAAGCCTTTGGAGGCCAAGCGATCCATGGCCGGTGTTTTGACGTAAGGATGACCTGCCCAACTCATCGCACGCTTGTGGTGCTGGTCGCTCATAATTAAAACAATGTTGGGCTTACGCATGGGATTACCTTTTTAAGCTTGTGTAATAGGGTCAATATAGTTTTCCGGCGGCGAATCAAACCAAACTGGATCAGGTTCCGGCGGCGGGGCGATGCGTGTTGCTTTGGCAATAATCGCCAATTGCTGATCAATGACTTGATGGCGTTCGCGTTCTTTTAAAGGGTCCCAATCTTCAAGCACGCGGTCTTGCATCGCTTGAATCCGGTCCGCTTGAGCGGGGTCATTCCAGAGATCTTTTTCTTCGTGTGGGTCCTCGGCTGTGTTAAATAGCTGCGGTCGCATGTCATGATAATACACATATTTCCAAGGCCCTTGCTTGAACATGCGTTGGGGGAGGCCTGGCTCGGAGGCCTTTGGCCCGCCTCTTGGATTGGATAGCTCTGAGAAAACTTCGTCGCACCAGTCCTCTTCTTGGCTATCAAGTACGCTACGAAAACTCTGCCCACTGGCGCCCGGCAAGGGGTCGAGCCCCGCAAGGTCCAGCAAGGTTGGCCCAAGGTCCATAAGGCTGACATTGGACTGCGTCTGTTGACCTGCCCGGGGGTCGTTGGGTCTTGAGATAATCAACGGCACACCAACGGACCCTTCATAGAAAGTAGACTTCCACCACAGTCCATGGGCACCAAGTTGTTCGCCATGATCCGAGGTATAAACAATGATGGTATTGTCTGCTTCACCGCTGGCTTCAATGGCTTGGAGGACGGCGTCGACTTGTCGGTCGAGGTGATTGACCATGCCGTAGTAGGACGCTTCGACGCGTTTTTGAGCTTGTGCTTCAGGCAATGGGTTTACGCCCCAATGCCGACGTTGTTCAATATGAAAAGGATGTTGTTCTCCAAGCGATTCTTCGCTGGGCTGAGGGGTTGGCAGTTGATCCCAGTATTGATAAAAATCCTTCGGCTCCGCCACAAAAGGACAGTGAGGCATGACATAGCCTACGACCATCATGTAGGGCTTGTCTGTTGGATAGGTTTTTCGATCTTCAAAAAATTGCAGCGTGGCTTTGGTGACATGTTCGTCATAGCTGAGGTAGCCGCTGCGTCCTGGCCCGCTTTTTCCAACGCCTGCTTTGCTCATGCCTGGTGTATCGCGGAGATCGCCGAGGACCGTATTCAATCTGCCACGGGTGGCGTGAAATGCGGTGGGGGAAACATCGCTGATGAGCCGCCGTTCAAAGCCATGTCGTTGATCGATTCCGACAAAGTGCATGCGGCCCGATAGCACGGTTTCATAACCCGAAGCCAAAAACTGATGAGCAAACGTCGGCGTGTCTGTTCGGAATTCGCCATGATTGGTCACGACCCCAGTTTCATGGGGATGTTGACTGGTCATAAATGATGCCCGCGAGGGTCCACAAAGTGGATAGCTGCAAAAAGCCTGCCGAAAGGATAAGCCTTTGGATGCGAGGCGATCCATGGCCGGGGTTTTGACGTAAGGATGACCGGCAGAACTCATGGCACGCTTGTGGTGCTGGTCGCTCATAATTAAAACAATGTTGGGCTTACTCATGTGTGGTCTTTCTGGCGGGTTTGTTTTGATTGAATAGGTTCGATATAGTTTTTTGGCGGCGAATCAAACCAAGCCTCATCCGGCTCCGCCGGCGGTGCAGCACATGTTGCTTTGGCAAACACCGCATATTGTTGATCGATCACTTCGTGACGTTGACGTTCTATTTCTGGGTCCCATTCGTCAAGTGCTCGAGCTTGCATGGCCTTAACTCGATCCGTTTGTGATGGGTCATCCCAAAGATCATTTTCTTCGAGTGGGTCTTCTGCTGTGTTGAAAAGTTGTGGACGCATGCCATGGTAATAAACATATTTCCAAGGACCTTGCTTGAACATGCGTTGGGGAAGGCCCAAGGTTGACATTTGAGGGCCAGCCAATGAGTTGGAGTTTTCTGCGAAAACTTCATCGCACCAATCGTCTTCTTTGTCGTCAAGCACGCAGCGGAAACTTTGTCCACTAACGCCGGGCAATGGGTCCAGTCCTGCTAAATCAAGCAGGGTGGGGCCGATGTCCATGAGGCTGACATTGGACTGGGTTTCTTCACCGGCTCTGGGATCATTGGGTCTTGAAATGATCAACGGCACACCAATGGAACCTTCATAGAAAGTCGACTTCCACCACAGCCCATGTTCGCCAAGTTGTTCGCCGTGATCTGAGGTATAGACAATGATGGTATTGTCTGCTTCGCCGCTCGCCTCGATGGCTTGCATGACGGCATCGATCTGTCGATCCAAGTGATTGACCATGGCGTAGTAGGCTGCTTGCACCCGCTTGAATGTTTGAGCGTCAGGCATGGGATTGACTCCCCAATGACGACGTAGTTCTTCTAGAAACGGATGTTGTTGGCCGAGGGATTCTTCACGGGTATCAGGGGTCGGCAGTTGATCCCAATATTGATAGAAATCATCCGACTCCGCGACGAAAGGACAGTGAGGCATGATATAGCCCACGGTGAGCATGTAAGGTTTGTCTGATGGATTTGTTTTTCGTTCTTCGAGGAACTTGACGGTGGCTTTGGTGACTTGTTTGTCGTAGGCGAGATAGCCACTGTTGCCGGGTCCACTTTTTTCAATGCCCTGTTTTGACATACCCTGCGTGCCGTGAAGGTCTGTCAGAACCGGGTTCAAATGTTCGCCAGTGGTGTTCTTGAATAAGGTGGCGAGGAATGCGGTTGGCGAGACATCGCCAAGGAGTCGTCGTTCAAAACCATGCCGTTGATCAAGGCCCACAAAGTGCATGCGTCCAGAGAGAATTGTTTCATAACCCGAAGCAAGAAACTGGTGAGCAAAAGTAGGCGTGTCCGTTCGAAATTCACCTTGATGGGTGAACACGCCAGTTTCATGAGGGTGTTGACTGGTCATAAATGAAGCCCGCGACGGCCCGCAAAGTGGATAAGCGCAAAAGGCCTGTCGAAAGGATAAGCCTTTGGATGCGAGGTGATCCATGGCCGGTGTTTTGACGTAAGGATGACCTGCCCAACTCATGGCTCGCTTGTGGTGCTGGTCGCTCATGATTAAAACAATGTTGGGCTTACGCATATTTCTCTTGCCTTTACTCTTTGTTGTGCAAACAGGTTGTTTAGGCTTGTGCTGGCCTGTAAGGATTGCCCTTTTGTTTGTCTGAAAGAATATGCCACGCAGGAAGTTTTTGAGAGTCGGGGTACGCTTGCTCTGGCGTTGCCAACGGGAATTTTCCTGCCACGACACGATTATGATATTCATCGAGAGTCATGGGGATCGCCATGTTGGATTCGAGGATACGCGGGAGCAATTTTTCATGGATGGCATAGCCCGTCCCGCCGTCAAAGTTCAACCCAGAAGGATGGCACAGCAGTATGTAGGGGGCTTGTCGTTTGACGCAGGCTTGCCAATGCTGCCAACCCAATTCAACGTAGCGGTCGACTTGGTCTTGTGGCACGCGGAAGGCCACGTCATCAAGGATCGGATATTCAATGATCTTGCCTTGGCGAAATGGTTTGACTGGACCTTCAAGTCGAACCGGATAATCATCATGATTCGCTTGCCACATCCAGCCGGTCATGCTGACGAGTCTGGCACTGGCCCATTGAAAGTCCAGTTGCTCGAGCGCTTTGTACATGTTGCCACAGAACGCGCCGCAACCTGGTCGATAGCCCGTGGACTGTTTGCCGAAGCATTCAATCCAGATTTGTCGACCCCAGTTAATTTGAGCTTTGATGGCATCCACTTCCCAGATTCGTTCCCAGAGGAATCGTTTTTCGGAGTAGTCGACTTTGGAGCCATCGCCCATCAGGTCAAACATTCGAAGGTCAGCGGTGCCGTTTTCGATACAAACATGGGTAGTTGAATGTTGCTGAATGTCGTGGCCTTGTGTCATGGCTTCTTTGAGTAGCGTGACGAGCTTGGGGTCGCCGGTCAGAGGCTTGGTCCCCGCACGGCAAGGCACCACAAAAAAAGTTCCCTTCAGCCCAAAACGATCCAGAAAAGCCATCTGATCCACCATTTTGTCATGCAGGCCAGTTTCAATATCGTCATTTGTCCAGATAAAAGGGATAGGATTCATAGGTCCAGTTTTCAAGTAAAAATGGTTTGGTCTCGTATTAAATAGAGGTTGTGTCTTGAGGTTAATTTAAAGGCTACGGATTTTTTTAATTAAAGTGTCTTCCCATCCGCCTTTTTCAGATTCTGGAATCGTACCCGCTTCTTTGGTTTTAAAGTAGACATCTCGCATCGCTTCTTCAAGAGAAAACTGTGGGCTGAATTCCGGGACATCGCGAAGAATTTTTTCGTTGCTGTAGTAACAGTTGTGAGCGAAAATTTCTTTAGAAGCAGCACGGGCAGGAACGTCAAAAGCTTCAAGCTGCGCCAGCGTGACGCCGACCAATTCGACTTCTTGGCCGATGACTTTCATCGCTGTTTCGTGCCATGTTTTCCAAGTGGTGAATCCACTGGCCATCATGTTGTAAGTTTGTCCGATACATTTTTCACGCCCCAAGACATGGACAAAGCACGGAGCGGCATCGTTGACATGAAGAAATTGATGAGGAGTAAATCCTTCGCCAAGGATGGTCAGCGGTCGACCGGTTTCGACCCGGTGAGGCCAAGAGCGGTCCCACGCAATTTGGCGAAACAGTCCCGTTTGAGGGCCGAACGTGGTGGAAGGTTTGATGATGGTGACAGGGAATCTGTTGCGATGATAGGCTTCGAGAAAAGCATGGTCTGCCGCGACTTTGTTTTTGCCGTAGTTGGTGATGGGACGTAAAGGATGATCTTCGGTGACAGGCAAAAAATCGTAATCAACGCCATAGGTACAAACAGTTGAAACCTGAATAAAATGGGACACGTCTGCAAAGGCGTGAATGTTGCTAAGTGCATCTGCTTCATCAAAGCAGATCATGTCAATGGCAGCATCAAATTTTTCAGCCTGCATTTTCGATTCAAAATCTTCTCGGTTTTTTCGATCTCCGACAATGACTTTGGCATCTTTAAGAGGGTTATCTCGCTGGCCTCGGTTAAAAAGGGTGACCTCGTGGCCCTGTTCAAGCAAGAGTTTGACGATTGGGGTGCTGATGTTTCCTGTTCCGCCGACAACGCAGACTTTCATGCGATTGATTCCTAATTGAACTGGTTCCCCATAACACATGTTGGCATTGAGGGATGACCCCAATGCCAACACCGTTTATCGTAAGGGAAGTAAAAAATCATCGTAAAAATTAAAACCTTTGCTGGCGATGGATTGGCTGGACAGGTTTTTGATTTTCACTGCTGCACGCAATGTGATTCCCTGATGGGATGGACAATTACGATACGGGGCATTCGAGTAATGTGTTGGCATTTTGTGTCACCTTGGCAAGAATATCGCCGATGGTGTCGATGAGTTGATCGTCGCCACCAAGGTAAGGGTGAGGCAACGTAAGGGCTCGGTCGGTGCCGATTTTCTTCGCCACGGGGTAGCCGCCCTCGGCAATGCGATAGTTTTGGGGCTTGATGCTGAACAACGCATGTTCCGCGACCGGGCCATAAGTCCCGCCGAGATTCAATCCTTCTGCGGCGATGGCTTTTAGCAGGGTTTTTACCGGAACTGAAGCGACAGATTCATGATCAAAGAGGATGATCAGGCCGTAATAGCCCTGTGGGTCGGACAGGCGACCACGGGTTTGAATTCGAATGCCCGGGACGTCGGCCAATCGTTTTTGGAGCCTGACGGCGTTGACTTCATAACGTTCGATCAGTGATTTAAGTTCTTTGAGCTGGTCGTGAAGAATGACCGCCTGAAACGCGGTGGCTCGGAAGTTGTAGCAGGTGAGTCCCATGGGCGGTCCTGTGTCAGTGCTAGCTTCGCCCTGAGCCATGCCCGCAGCATAGCCGATGTGCTTGAGCCGATGGATTGTTTCAGCGAGGTCGTCATCATTGGTGATGCAGATGCCGCCTTCGCCACTGGCCATGGTTTTGCTTTGTTGAAAGCTAAATGATCCAACGTCACCCCAACTTCCAACGCCTCGTCCGTTCCAGGTTCCGCCGTGCATGTGAGCGCAATCTTCGATGACTCGCAGGTCGTGTTTTTTTGCAATGGCGTTAATCGCTTCGAGGTCCGCGGTGGATCCGTAGAGGTGAACGGGGATGATGGCTTTGGTTTTTTCGGTGATGGCTTGTTCGACGAGTTTGGGGTCAAGGCAGAGGGTGTCTAGCTCTACATCGACAAACACCGGGATGGCTCCAACGTAATGGGCCGCCAGAGCTGTGGCCATCCATGTCAAAGCAGGGACGATCACTTCATCGCCTGGGCCCACGCCGCAGGCTTTGAGGGCGCATTGGAGGGTGACGGTTCCGTTGGCCATGAAGATGCCATGCTTGGCACCGTGATAGTCGGCAAACGCTTGAGCGAATTCCAATTCTGAAGGGCTGTTAAAGGACCACTGGCGTGACATGTACACTTCGGCAAGTCGATCCGCAGTAGCTTGCACTGTCGGAGGCCAATGGGGGCACTTGAGTGGTTCATTTGAGATGGGGGTTCCACCAGTAATAGCCAAGGTGTTTGAATCAGACATCAATATTTCCTTTCAGAAAGTTTTCGTAATTTTAAGT
This sequence comes from Planctomycetota bacterium, assembly GCA_024279865.1. Classification (GTDB taxonomy): domain Bacteria; phylum Planctomycetota; class Phycisphaerae; order Phycisphaerales; family Phycisphaeraceae; genus JAJRRC01. Next base: position 9,629 of record JAJRRC010000072.1, read on the forward strand.
ACAGTTCAATGAATATTAAATCTTAGCGTTGACTGGGTTTGTTTCAATGGATAAACTCACCAATGATATGGACTTTTCAACGCGCCAGATAGATCCTTCACATTGGCCTTCGTTAGAGGGGCGTTATTGGCTTCGTGCAGCGATGGCCACGGTGGTGGCGGTGGATTTCGCGGATGTGATTGCTCAAGAGGGGGGAGATGCGAGTTTTTTTGGGGGGGGGCGTCATTATCCATTGGGTTTGCATAGTCATCCTTTTGCGGAGATATGTTTGGGATTGGCGGGTCGGGCGATGTTGGATTTTGAGCATCGGTGTTATGAATTAAAGCCCTCAAAGATGGCTATTCTATCGCCTGGAGTGATGCATTGCGAAGGGTATTTTGAGGAAAGCGAGCCTTATAGCCTGTTTTGGTTGGGGGGGTCGGGTGTGGCCTTGGCTGCACGGGTTCACGCGTATCGGCCAGGGGTAGGCTGGCGGGCGTTGGGGTCTTGGAATGTGGCGACAGCAGATGTGGAACGGCTATTCGTCCGCATGAAAAAATGGGGTGAGGCTGCGGGTCCTGAACATTTAGAATTGATTCGTTCAGATCTTTTGCTGATTCTAAGTGGACTGTATCAGCAGGCAACCGAGTCAAAAATAGCGTTGGGCCCTGATCACCCGAATATAGACACGGGTCACTTGGCGATCTTGAAAAACCTTCAGACAATGATTGCTAACCATTTGGGTGAACAGCTTTTACTAGATGATTTGGCAGATTTGTTTGGGATGAGTCCCAATTATCTCAATAGTTTGTTTTCCCGATGGTCTGGCGAGTCTATTCATCGTTATCTCATTCGCCTGCGTATGGAAAAAGCAATCGTGCTGCTAAGGCAAGGCAATCACATGGTCAAGCAGGTGGCTCACGAGGTGGGGTATTCGGATGCCCTTTATTTTAGTCGTGCCTTTCGGCGATATCACGGCCTTTGCCCAAGCGAAGTTGTCTGACGGCTTCATATCAGGGCAAACGCATGTAGCTTTCATCCGAGGTTCATGAGAACTTTGATGAGATAATCGTTGTTCCATCCACAACTCAGACGTTTTGTGTTGATGCTTCTACGTTTGACAGATTTCTCAGCTTTGAGCAGATTCAAGGCTA
>JAJRRC010000001.1 GCA_024279865.1 Planctomycetota bacterium
AACGCTTGAGCGTGAGGTGATTGCTTGGCAAGACCAACGTAACGCTGAGAAAGTCACCGTCGATTGGCAATTCACAACCACCGATGCGAGGACCAAAATGAAAACTCTATACCCAGTAATTCAGATGCAATAGTGCACTAGAGCGTTCTTATTTCCGATCGTAGCGGATATCCGCAGTGTCGGATGCAGTTTGTCGCGTCGGTTGACGTGACTTGATCAAGTACTGTTTGCATGCTCTGCCACAGTGCTTGGCGGGTGCGACAGGCAGAGGTGGTCCCCAAATCTTGGACAGTCCACCTTAACCGACTGTCCGAGATTTGGGGACCACCTCTTTATCTTCCCAAAAAGAAACGCTGTAGAAAATGCGAAGCCGCATGGGTAGAGCACGAAGAAAAGATGACCGACGTAAACATTGCCACTGAATTATTAGCTGATGCCTTCATTGGTGCCTACGACACCGCAATCATTATTTCTGGCGACAGTGATATGACTCCACCCATTTTAGCCGTGCATAAACATTTTCCGAACAAACGCATCGTGGTCGCTTTTCCACCCAAACGAAACTCTGTTCAATTAGCGAATGCAGCCCATGCCAAATTTAGAATTGGCCGAGCCAAATTCCGCGACAGTCAGCTACCAAATAAAATTGTTTTATCGTCTAACACCACCCTCGAACGTCCCAAATCTTGGGCCTAGTCAACCTAAGCCATATCATTGAGCTTGTGGCCTAGGCATGTCAACATTCATCCATTTACACCCCCACTCCTTTAATCTTTATTTGAAAAAAATTGAAACTCATTCCAACCTCCGGCTATTTTTTAAGTGCGTAGGTTTCAACTTGATCGGCCAATTGTTTAAAACAGGCGAGCGATTGGACCATGGTGGTCCAGTTGCGGGGTAGTGATAGTAGCTTCTGCAACTTACGGCCGGACGACTTCAAACCCACATACGTCCGGAACGTGCCAAGACGCCCCAAGGGCAAACGGGGGATGTCCGGATCGAACTCCCATGGATGGAAATATAAAATAGAAGGCCGCTGCTTGGCGGCAGCTTGCTTTAAGCCTTGCTTCATTAAGCTTAAGGGGAACAGACGAAAATAGCCGCCACCGGCGACGGGCATGTTCTTGCCTGCGGGTAGTTGCCAGACCAAGGGGGGAACTTCTAACATCCGAACGGTTGAAGATTCCCCGGTGATCCAAAAAGGAGACACCGGTGCATCGGGTACGCCATAGGCTGGATGCGACACGGGGAAAACTGAAGCGTCATACTGAAAACCCAGTTCGGCTAACACATCAATCGCCCAAGCGGTTTGTGGGACGATGCTGAAGGTGGGCGCTCGGTAGCCGATGACCTGGGAGCCGGTTTGATCTTCGAGTCGTTTTTTTGAGTCGGAGAGATCTTGACGGAAGGAGTCTGGGTCAAGACGGTGCAGACGAGCGTGGCCGTGACCGTGACTTGCGATTTCATGGCCAGCTTGGGCGATGCGTGGCGCGATGGCGGGACAACGTTTAGCGACGTCGCCGAGGACGAAAAAGGTTGCTGGCCGTTGGTGGTGTTCGAGTTGTTCGAGGAGCCAATTGACGCTTGCTTCGACGCGAGATTCGAGGGTATCCCAGTTGGCTCGGTCGATGTGGCCGTGGGCTGCCTCGATGTGGAAATATTCTTCGACATCAAAGCTCAAACAAGTTGGCATCTGGGTTGTGATTGGAGTCATTGTTTAAAATCTTACTGCGATCAGCGTGTCTTGTCTCATCAAGTTTTTCTTTGCGAACGGATCATTGCTGAAAGCTAATCGCTTTGCCACTATAATGATCGGCGTGATCGACCCACAACCTTTCATTCTCACAAAAATCATTGCAACACTGGGGCCTGCCAGTGAAGATGTACCCGCACTGATCAAACTCATTGAGCATGGCGTACGGGTTTTTCGTTTGAACTTTTCGCATGGGTCACCTGAACAACATTTCAAATTTTTACAAGCTGCGCGTGAAGCGTCCGCCCAAATCGGCATCTCCGTGGGTGTGCTGGGTGATCTATGTGGCCCGAAAATCCGCGTGGGCCAAACCATCGCAGGCGGCGTAATGTTAAACCGCGGTGACACGGTTCATTTCCAACGTGAACCCATCATCGCAGGCGAACAAACCGATGGTCCGGTGACCTTTCATACTTCCTATGACGCGATGATTGATGAAGCCCAGATTGGCCAACGCCTGTTGATTGATGATGGCATGGTCCACCTGCTCATCATCGATAAAGTGGATGATCGCCTCATTTGCACGGTGACCACGGCCGGGACCGTCTCGACCCGCAAAGGGGTCAACTTGCCTCAAACGCAATTAAGCGTGCCCTCGATTACCGACTACGATTGGCAATGCGTCGATTGGGCGATGCAAAATGAGCTGGACTTTTTAGCCTTGAGTTTTGTGCGTCACCATGAGGATATTCTTCAACTGCGGGCCTACCTCCAAGAAAAAGTCACCCACGCGGGCATCACTCCGCCCATCATCGCCAAAATTGAAAAGCCCCAAGCACTTGATGACCTTGAAGCCATTATCGATGCGACGGATATCATTATGATCGCGCGTGGAGACTTGGGTGTGGAAATGGATTTGGCGTTGGTCCCCATTATCCAAAAACGCATTACCAAAATGGCCCATGATTATGGCAAGCCCGTCATTGTGGCGACCCAAATGCTTCAAAGCATGATCACCGCCGCCACCCCCACCCGAGCCGAAGTCAGCGACGTGGCCACGGCTATTTTTGACGGAGCCGATGCAGTCATGCTCAGTGGTGAAACGGCGGTGGGTGAATACCCCCTTGCAGCAGTCAGCCACATGGCACGCATTGCACGGGCGATTCAAGAAGACCTTCATTCACGCGAAACACTTTGCGGATCGCCACCTGTGAAACTTCAGAAAGACCGTTACCGCACCGCAGCCTTAGCGCACGGCGTGGCAGCCATCGTCAAAGATCTAAACGCCAAATACATCATCGTCTGGTCCCAGCACGGCGGAGCAGCTCGGTACATTTCTCAAAACCACCCGATGATTCCGATTCTTGCCGCCAGCTCAGATCTGGCTGTCTTACGCCGCATGACCCCGTTGTTTGCGGTGGTCCCTCTGGCCATGGGACAACCCAAAAACGTCGAGCAATTCATCGGCCTGATGGATGAACGATTAATTTCTAAAAAATGGGCCAGCGTCGGCGATCCCATCGTCATCGTCACTGGCGAACCGCTGGGAACCGCTGGCGTGACCAACAAAGTTCGCATCCACTACGTCGGCGATGCCTAAAGCAATTTGAGTACTCTTCTCTATTTTGCAAGATGCTGTTGTCCTGCATTGCACGGCTGCATGACCCCTGCCTAGGCAAGGTCAATACCACTTCCAACATAAAATCTTAAAACGCAAAAAAGACAGATTTTAAAGTGGTTCACCCGCTCTAACCCTCAAGCTAAACTCCCCCCCTTCATTAGCCGATAAAACTTAAAAGTCTGCTAATTCATGCTTTATTCTAAATAAACAAGGACATTGATCATGTTAGAACCCGGGTACGAAATGTTTTTGCAAAAGCCAAGCAATGCCTCAAGACACGCGTTGTTGCCGATGCAGGTTTTACGTGTAGAAAACGAGGTTTGCATCGTCGAACTCGACGAGTTGGCTGCTGGCCTTGAAAATGATTTGGACGTGGTGGTTTATTTTGAACACAACCGCCGATTCATGAAGCAGGCTGCCCGTATCCAGAGCATCTTGCTTGAAGACGACGCGTTGCCCCAAATGATTATTGAGCCAACGGGCAAACCGATTGATGCAGAAAGCCGTCAGTGCTATCGCGTATCAACTGTGATGAATGATCGCACTGTTTTATTCAACCATGAAATTTGTCCCTTGCTCGATGTGAGTGCAACGGGATATGCGGTCATGACATCCCAGGAACTCAAAATCGGCCAACAAACCCAGACCGTTCTCGCACACAACAACCAGTCTTACGCTGGCATGGCCTGCGTCCAAAGCATCCAAGTTCTTGACAACCAGCGGACGCGTTACGGCATGCACTGTATGGAACATGGCCATGCCAAAAACAAGCTCGCTGCAGGACTGCATCAGTTGAACATGGCAACCCAACGAGAACAGCTTCGCCGCATGTCACGCAAGACAGGCTAATAAATTTGCGAAAATGATCTGTCTTAAGCTCCCACAAAGGCAGCATAAATGGCCTGCACAGCTTTTTCAAAATCGCTGGCTTCAACGCCCACGATGATATTCATTTCACTTGAACCCTGATCGATCATCCGAATGTTGACACCCGCCTCACTTAACGACCCAAACAGCTTGGCGCTCACGCCCAGCGAGTGGGCCATTCCTTGCCCCACCGTGGCAATCAAAGCCATGTTCGGATAAACCGACACATTGTCAGGCTTGACCGCCATTTTGATTTCTTCGACGACCTTGTTGACCTTGCCTTCTAGTTCACTGTCGGCAATGACAATGCTCATCGTATCGATGCCTGAAGGCATGTGTTCAAAACTCACGCCGTTGACTTCGAGCACTTCAAGAATTCGACGGCCGAATCCCATTTCAGTATTCATCAATGTTTTTTCAATCGCCAGCACGGTAAAGTCTTTACGGCCGGCAATCCCGGTAATGCAGCCCGCAGACACTTGGGCATCGGTCTGAGCGACAATCAAGGTGCCTGGATGTTCTGGTGCATTGGTGTTGCGAATATTGATGGGAATCCCCGCAGCCCGAACGGGGAAGATCGCTTCGTCGTGCATGACCGAGGCGCCCATGTAAGCCAATTCTCGCAATTCTCGATAGGTCAACGTATCAATGGTCTGAGGTTGATCGACGATCCGTGGGTCCGTGCGGAGGAGGCCTGACACATCTGTCCAGTTTTCATAGACATCGGCTCCAGCAGCTCGCGCGACGATAGCGCCAGTGATATCAGAGCCGCCACGTGAGAAGGTTTTAATCTGGCCGTCAGGCAAGGACCCGAAAAAGCCAGGGACCACCGCGCGTTCGATCTTTGATAAACGTTCGCTTAAAACTTCTTGTGTTTTTTCAGCATCAAAACGACCTGAGCCATCAAAAAAGATCACCTCAGCAGGATCGATAAATTCATAGCCGAGCGAAGCAGCAATGATCGGGCCGTTGAGAAATTCACCACGGCTGGCGGCATAGTCTTCAGACGCGCCCGCGGCAATGTCCTGCTGGGTCTTTTCCAAATGAGCAGTCAAATCCAAATCCAACCCAAGGTCGGCAACGATCCCTTGATAGCGATCGGCAATGAGTTTAAAGACTTCATCAAAAGCGATGCCCTGCTTGGCGTGAGCGTGACAGAGATAAAACAGGTCCGTGATTTTCTGGTCCTCAGAGGATCGTTTACCCGGAGCCGAGGCCACGATATAACGACGATCTGGATCAGACTGAATAATCTCTTTCGCTTTTTGAATTTGTGCAGCATCTGCCAGCGAAGAACCACCAAACTTGCAAACTTTCACGCCCATGTTTCAGATTCCTTCATCGTTTGAACCAAAAGACCCATCACGATTTGATTGCCATGATCTCTTGCTAGTAGATGCTTGGGCAACGGCCATCGTACGATTTTCATACCCAATGGGTACAAAACAGACGGGCAATGTACCTTCTGACATGGGTCAATGGCAACTAGGCACACCCCTTGAAGGCCTCCCTTGGGCAATGAAGCCGTCTTCGGACACTATTTGACATTCGGAAGAACCCGGACCATACTGATTTCCTTATGAAAATGTTCAGCCGTCACTTTTTTAGCTATTTTTTGTTTACCACCGGCTTTACGGCCGCGAAGGGAACGTTCTAATAGATTCACTTGATTGAATAAGAACCACACCCCGACGCAGCCTGGCGTTGGGTTTTTTTTTATCCCCCCCCGGAAGTAATCCCCGGTAATCCCCGGGAAACATTCACAAACCTCGAAATACCCAAAAAAAGCATCCAAGGAGATACAGCCATGATCATCGTTATGAAAGCACAAGCAACTGAAGAACAGATTCAACACGTCAAAGAAATGATCCGCGAAATGGGACTCATCGACCACCCCATCAAAGGCTCTGAACTGACCGTGGTCGCAGCCATTGGCGATGATCGCAAAAAAGATAGCAATGCTCTAGAACAAGCGCCCGGCGTGGACCGTGTCGTTCCAATCTTAGCGCCATACAAAATGGCGTCCCTTGAAACCCAGCCCGAACGCACCCTCGTCCGCATCAGCGACGAATGCGTCATCGGCGGCAAACACATCCCCGTGATCGCGGGCCCTTGCTCTGTCGAATCCGAAGCACAAATTCTCGAATCAGCCCATGCAGTCCGAGCCGCTGGCGCCCATGCACTGCGTGGTGGCGCGTTCAAGCCTCGCACCAACCCTTATTGCTTCCAAGGACATGGCGAAGACGGCCTCAAAATGCTCGCCGCCGCCCGCGAAGCCACCGGACTCGCCATTGTCACCGAAGTTTTAACCCCTTCAGAAGTCGACGTGGTTTCCAAATACGCAGACTGCTTGCAAGTCGGAACCCGCAACAGCCAAAACTTCAAACTCCTCGAAGCCTGTGGCAAACAGCCTCGTCCAGTTCTACTTAAACGTGGCATGGCCATGACCATTGACGAACTACTCCAAGCCGCGGAATACATCCTCTCCATGGGCAATCCCAATGTGATCCTCTGCGAGCGGGGCATTCGTACCTTTGAAAACCACACCCGCAACACCTTGAGCCTTTCGGCGGTGCCTGAACTGCATCAGCGAACCCATCTACCCATCTTGATTGATCCTTCGCATGGCACCGGCCACGCCCGACTGGTCGGCGACATGGCTCGCGCGGCTGTGGCAGCAAACTGTGACGCATTGGCTATCGAAATGCACCCCGATCCTGAACATGCTTGGACCGATGGCGCTCAATCCGTTACGCCTGCTGCCCTGACCGAAATGATGGGAACCCTCAAGCGTGTCGCTGAAGCAGTGGATCGTTCGGTGTAAAATAAAAACGAATACCGCTTCGATTCTTCGACGCATAAGCGATTGTTTAACGACTCGTGCGTTCTTTGATTGTCTTCTCTGACTAATCGCTGACTGCTGATCGCTGATCGCTTAAAAAAAGGAGCTCTCACATGCTTGTTATTACCGCAGTTGGAACAGATCGTCCGGGCCTCGTAGGCCAATTTACGGGGTTTTTACATGAAGCGGGCGCCAATGTGGCCGACTCACGCATGGTGAACCTTCAGGGCCGCTTTGCCATGATCATCTTGGTTCAAGGCGACGATACGACCTTGAATCAACTTCTCACCAGTGCAGTCACGGCTGGGCAAGAGATCGGCCTGGTGGTCACCGCAGACTTTCAGCAAGGCGATGCCATCAAACCTCGCCCGGGCTTACCATTTACGCTGCGTGTTTTTGCAATGGATCAGCCGGGCATTGTCCACCGCGTGACGCATCTGTTGCATCAAGAGCAGGTGAACATTGAGGATCTACACACAAACCTTGAGCCGGGCGCCTACTCGGGGACTCCATTGTTTACGATGCTATTAACCATGACGGTCCCTGCCGATGTTTCCATCAACGCTCTGCGTGAAAAATTGCAAGACTTGTGCGATTCACTGAACTGTGATTTAGACATTACCTCTGAGTAAAATAAGCTGGTACATCACACGCTCAATCGGATCGTCAACAGGTTTGGCGGAACTGTTGGGGAGATTGCCCGGTTCGCCGTTTGAATTGCACCGTAAAAGAGCCAGTGTCCCGATAGCCCAATTGCTGGGCTATTTCATCAAGACTGATCTTTTTATCGCCGAGCAGGCTCTTGGCTCGGTCGAGCCGTTTGTATTGCCGATAGTCTGCGGGCTCGATGCCCATGCGTGTGCGAAAAAGGTCCCGCAACTGCGCGACGGGTAAGCTCACTTCACGACTCAGCGATTCCAGATTCACAGGCTCGTCCAAATGGTCGCTAAGCAACGCGCAACAACGCACCAATGGCGAAGGGGTGTAATCTTTCTCCTGCTGAGCCAATTCTAAAACCAAATGCTGAGCTTGCAATGCAGTCCACGCCAACGTTTCATCCGGGCCATCACACAAAGCAGACGCAATCTGATCAAACGACTCAGTCAAAGACAAATGCACCCCTGCTTCAAAAACAGGCTTGTCCGGATCAATCAACCCAATTTCAATCAACAGTTCGGCAAAGGTGCGATCCAGTCCCATACAAGCACACGCCCACCCAGACCCTGCCTCAGGCACCAGACGCCAAGAGGTCTGTGGCAAAATTTGAATGACATGGCCAGCCTCAATCCGCTGGCGAGGCCCTGTCTGGATCTGAATTTGAGCGCGACCTTCGAGAACATAGATCAAATGCAATTCTTCATTCACATGTGTCTGGGAAGACGCGCCATTTTGATCTGTCTGAAATCCGCAATATCGAACAGCCGACCGCCCCATGGCAGAGACTGACCGGTACGTCATGTGATCACGTAAATATTTCGCGGGAATTAAGACCCATTCATCGTTCACAGTCGCCGTTCTCCTAAAGGCCTCCGCACGGGTCTATTTTATCGCATTAAGCAGGCCATGGGGCCCAAGGGGAAAAATACCCAGGGCCATCGCATCTAAAACCCGCAAGCTGCATGCGAACAGCGCCCAGAGGCACTTCGGAAAAAGAATCGACAAAAAACACGAAAAGACACGAAAAAAGACGGAATTTTAGACAGGATGGACTGGATTTGAGTTGTTGTTTTTTTGTTTTGGCATCTGTCCCATCCTGTTTCATCCTGTGATCCTGTCAAAAAAAATTCTGCCGTCTTTTTTCGTCTTTTTTCGTCAGGGCCAACGCATATGACTTAGCCTGCGAGGAGTTGTAACAAAAACTGATGATCCCACCCCGCGATCTTTCGACGGCCCTTGATGCTTTTGCGTCGCGTGTGTGCGTCAGCGTTCTTCAACAAATTCAAGGCCATTCGAC
>JAJRRC010000073.1 GCA_024279865.1 Planctomycetota bacterium
ACGGCGACGTGGTGCCTCAGGAGGCGACAAGTGGCTCGAGGCCTGGGATGAATTGGAAGTTGATTCGGTCATAATGGATTCCTTTCTGCCGGGCATTATCCCGGTTCGGTTTGGAATCCGCTATTCGTGGGCTACCGCAAGTCAGTACCTCAGATTATGGCCTTGGTAGTAATTAACGAGGGACCTCTTGCAGAATTACTTCGATCAGCCGAAGGCGCAAATCACACAAATTGGAGTCCTCGCATCGACACATTCAAGGAAAAATATACAAACAAAGGAGAAATATCTTTTATTGTCGAATCAGTGATGGCCTTAATGAATATTGTCCGAGGAGATAATGAAAAACCGGTCGGCGGCATTGCTACAAAATTTTTCTCAGCCAAAATCACGGATCAACCAAATAAAACGAGTAAAAAGAAACGTCGAAAAAAAGGACTTGAGAAAGAAACCCCGTTGGATCAAAATATTGAATCCAGCCCCAAACGATATCGTCTGGAAAAAGTTGACCGTGGGTTCAAAATCGTGCGAGGTGATCCAGGATCTGCAATACCGGCAAAAATAACAGTGCGTGTTGCTTATGATGTTATGAGAGGCAGTGCTTGGAAAGCATACGACAAGGCTGATTTTGATTTTACCTCCCAAAATACAAAAATCAGCATTGCTTCATATAACTCCAGTATAAATATAGATAAAAAAGGTAATCGCTTTACTATCAAACCTGAAGCAGATGATTTTGAAGTGTACGTTACAGGTTTCGATACAAACCGCGATTTGATCATCGACCCAAAATCATATAAAGAGGAGACTGATGATGCCGAACCGACTGAATTATACAGCACGCAAAACACTGTCGGCGCATGAAGCAAGCGTTAGAATCTATCCTGACCCTGCCGGTAAAGAGCCAGCAACTTTTGACGTTGACCTCTCACTTGAGGCCCTTCGCCCCGATGCTGATGATGCTCTGGTTTTTGTTGAAGCGCATATTAAATCAACGCGGATGCGTTTCGACTATGGAACTGTTTCCATGCTTTCTCCGCCGCCGCCTGACCGTCGCCAACTTACTGAATTTGACAATTGGGAGTTAATCAATTTTCGCGTTAAAGTCACCGATATAACTGAAATGCCCGGTAAAATTATTGCATGGCGAAATAGATTTAAGCCACATGGCCCCAAAGATTATCCAGAAAACGACCTGATCCGCTTTATCAATGCTGATCTCAACGGCTTGGTCTGGGACCTCGAATTTCACGAAATCGGGCCTGTTGTACGCATTGATCACGAGGCTGGCGATCGCCACTCTGTTGGTAGTGATAAGAAATTTGTCGCCGCAGTTTATCCAGAAATTTTACGTCGCACGCTGATCCAAGCGTTGATTGAAGAGCAAGAGGATGGAAATGACAAGGAACATTGGTCACATGCATGGTTTAACGGTTTGATTAAACAACAACTCGGAATGGACACTCCCCCTCCTCTAGGCGAGAAAGCTTTATCAGAACAAATGGATTGGATCAGTGAAGTTGTCCAAATATTTGCACAACGGTACAGCTTAAACTGCATGTGGAAGGCCGATGCAAAGGAGAACATTTAATGCAGTTACAACGATTTAACGACAAGGGAATTGCTGTATTCAAGGAATATCTCACAGCCCTGAAGCAGGACAAAACCTTGGCTCCACCGTTTGAGTTACTTAAAAAAACAACCTTGACTGAACCTCTTGCGGAGCAAATTGAAGCCGAGTCTTGCGACTTTGAGAACCGAATGGATTTTGTGCGTTGGCTTGATGACGCCGCCAAGGTTTCTGGCAGCCGGATTCCATTGCATGATATTGGATTCTGGTCTTGGCTTTCATTGCTTCTTTTTAATCAGGTTTGCCCAGAAAAAAAGGGGAAACGAGAACCGGGGGAATTAGCGAGGCATATCCTTAATCTTCATGCACAACGGTGGTATCGTCATCTGTTGAATGTTTCTTTCAGAATTTTTTATATGCATCGTGACCGCCCAGAACGGGTACGATTTTTACTATTAAATTCTCCATTGAGTATTGGGGGAGAGTTGACGAGTAATATTGTATCTAGACAAGAACTGATAAGCTGTCCAAGAACCATGGATATGCTTACCCATTTATTCGTTGATCCAGAAACTCACAAACATAAAGCGGGCGTATCAGGCGACGCCGCCGCCAGACTTGGAAAACTTCTTAATCAATATACCCGCACATGGGATATCGCTGTCATGAAGTCGAATCAAACAATCAATCTACTCCCTTCTGAATTTGACCGCTTCAAACCGGAGAATATCTGATGCTTGAAAATGTAACCTGTGTATCCAGCCGGGAACTGTATGAGCTGCTTGAAGCTGCGATTGATGGGGTTGATGGTGAAGAGTGCGAAACAGGCTATCTACGTTACTGGGATAAAAAGAAAACGAATCGAGCAAGACGGCTCATTGATGATGTAAGAGCCGGCCGAGTCGTTTTGCCAGACGATCCGAGTTCTTGATCTGACATTCCCAGACGGTGATAATTCGCCATCCTTCTTTGCGAAGCTGCCGCTGAACGCATCGATCACGGGTCATATTTTCCTTGAACTTTGCGTCCCAGAAGTTAATGCGTGATTTTGGTGTGTAGGCGTATTGACAGTTTTTGTGGCGATGCCAGAAACAGCCATGGACAAAAATCACTGTCTGGTACTTAGGGAGTATCAGATCAGGCGTGCCGGGAAGATTACGTCGATGAAGTCGAAAGCGATACCCCATGTGATGAAGCAGGGAGCGGACTGCCTTTTCCGGCTTTGTATTGCTGCCACGAATCCGTGACATGTTCCAGCTTCTGTGTTGACGGCTGGTTCGATCGACCATCAGGTGATTGCTCCGGTATCTTGGAGCAGTTGCAGGACAATATCCGCAATCTGCCTTGCCAAGAGAGGGGGGACAGCATTGCCAACTTGGGCGTATTGGGATGTTCGGGGGCCACAGAAGAAATAATTGTCCGGAAATGTCTGCAGCCGTGCAGCTTCACGCACGGTCAGACTTCTGCATTGCGTGGGATCATAGTGAATATAATAATGTCCATCTTTTGAAATATGACAAGTGATTGTGGTAGAGGGGCGGTCTGCGAGTTGCACACGGAAACGATCTGCAAAGAGACTTCCACCTAAGGCCGTTTCAACATTCCGGTGTTTCGGCAGTAGGTCACGTGGGAAATCAGCTAGAACGGGTGAACGACCATTGGCACGTCCATAACACGCAGCGAAAAGATAGCGATGGAGATCTTCCACCATGTGACCTCGTGTTGAATGGTTGCATACGCCTTTGAGTTGAGAATCCAGATACCATTCTTTCAGATCAGGATGACCTTGGGGGTGTATCGATGGGGAACATTGCACAAATTCAGAACCACGTTTTTTTTTCGGTGATACCAAGTGGTCCCATACCTTAATTAACTTCTGGTATGTTTCATCTTCTGCTTGATCTGCAACGGTATTGACCCACTGACATTTTTCTGCGGCTTTCAAGTGATGGACCCATTGTTCGGGGCCATCTGTTTCTTTCGACAAACCAGATCGTACGCGTGGAAGTCCTTCGAGTACATGACGGGCAGGAACTTGATCCTGTTCTGTGAGTGTTCTTGGTTTTACAGAACCCAAAATATCCGTACGAACCCCCAGTAGAATTAAACGATGTCGAGCTTGAGGAATGCCGTGGTTTTCCATTCGCACAACAAAATCCTGCATCTCACCATTGTGGGAAAGTTCCTGTTCCGTCAGTGAGAAAATTTTATAGCAAGGGGTTAGTTTTTGTGATCTACCAGATCGTAATGTCTGTTTTTCGCGTTGCAATGCTTCTGTCGGGCTTTGAAGATCGCCTATAATACGTTCAAAAATGCGTTTGTTTTTTACCGTTGCTGATAAAAGGCCTTTGACGTTTTCCATCACAAAAACAGTTGGCTGATGCTCAGCGATGACACGCAAATATTCGAGATAGAGGAACTGCCTCTGATCCTCTTCCGGCATATAGTTTGTATTCCCTTTGTTGCGAGAACGTCCTGCTAGCGAATAAGCTTGGCATGGTGGCCCACCAATCAGAACCCAAGGATCTGCGTCTCCCAGCGACTGAGCAATTCGATCATGCACGGTGTCATGATCCTGTTTGCCGAGTTCTGTATGCCAAGCTTCTGCCTGGGCTCGCCTTACTTCAGCAGGATGAGCTTCGAACAAACTGTTCAGTCGTTCTTGCAGGGGAACGTGAATATTTCGCAACATCTGATAGTAAGAAGGTGGTAGGGTATCGCCAAATTGGCGACAGAAACTCCGTAATTGAAGAGTTGTATGGGCGTTGTGGTCTTTTTCGATAGACAATGCGATACGAAAGGGGTGGTATCCTTTGCGTGGACTGTAAGCGCTAAATCCTTCACCCAAACCACCTGGTCCAGCAAATAGATCTATAATTGGTATTTGTGATGAGATAGCTTTATCCCTTTATATCCAAATTTACATGCTTGCCCAGTATTTTATTAAAAGACTCAAAGTAAAAAATCTCCCGCATAAGCTAGTTTTTGACTTCTAGATGCTTATGCGGGAGATTTTTTGATCAAACGGAGAGGGAGGGATTCGAACCCTCGGTACGGGAAACCCGTACACAGCATTTCCAATGCTGCACCTTCGGCCACTCGGTCACCTCTCCCAAGTGGAGCCCTATCTTAGGCATCCCGAAGGATTTGTAAAGACGGCCACAATCTCTGCCTTGGCTTTATAAAAAAGGATTCGTCGCACGTTCACGGCTAATTAAGGAAATCGGGCCGTGGCCAGGATAAATGGTCATATCATCAGGTAGAGTCATCAATTGGGTCTCAATGCTTTGCATGAGCTGCTCATGATTAGATGTGGGAAAATCGGTGCGTCCAATGGAGCCTGCAAACAGAGCATCGCCGACGATGGCTTGCTTGGCTTGGTGTTGGATGAGACTGATTCCGCCGGGGCTGTGGCCGGGGGTGTGACGCACTTCAAAGGCAATGTCGTTGAGATGCAACACTTGTCCGTGCGTGAGCGTTTCGGTGGCTTGGGGTGCGACAATGGGATCAGCCAATGCAATGGATAAATTGAGCATCGGGTCGGTGAGGAAATCTTTTTCGGCTTCATGGATCAAGATCGGAATATCAGGCCAAGTCTCACGGATTTGTCCAAGACCTGCAATGTGATCGACGTGGGCATGGGTCTGAATCACATGGGTTGGATTGAGCTTGTTGTCTTGGATATAGGCAATCAGAGGGTCGGGCTCAAACCCCGCATCGACGATCCAGCAGTTGGGGCTTGAAGCTTGATGGACGACAAAACAGTTGGTTTGCCAGTCACCTAGGCAAAACGATTGGATGGTTAAATCATTCATGCGGAGATTGTAGCAAACTGGCAAGTTTCATTCTGAGACGCAAAAAAAACCCGACGCTTTAACGACGTATACCAATCACGATTGAGTTTTCCCCTTTTCTTGTGTACGTGGCACCTTGTTTGAAGCGTCCAAACGGTTTTTATCGCGCATACCCGACGGCTATATTTGATTTGAGTACACAAACATGCTATTTTGAGTACACTAAATTATGAATTGGATTATTCTTTTAATTTCGATTGTGCTGGTGGTTGTGGCCATGGGGTGGCTGAAGGTTCAATGGACCCGATGGCGTCCGATGCGCTTGCGGACAGCGACGGAAGATGCCCTGAAACTTCTGTATGTCAGTTGGCAGGCAGATCGTCTGTTGACCCTTGATGCGTTGGCGGGTGGTCTGGGGTGGTCGCCACGGCGGGCATTGGAACTGTTAGAGCAGATGGAACAAACAGGGCTGGTGCGTTCAAAAGACCAAGGCATGGAACTGACCGAGCAGGGACAACAGCTCGCCACGCAGATTACCCGAACCCATCGGCTTTTAGAACGGTATCTGGCTGACGAAGCAGGTTGGCCTTTGGGGTCGTTACACCACATGGCCAATCGGATCGAGCATCAGTTGACCGATACGCAGGTCGAAGCACTCAACGAACACCTGGGGCATCCGCAAGTGGACCCGCATGGCGACCCGATTCCTCAACTTGGCCATACGCCTGAGCCTTTGCTTCGTCAACCGCTGACGGATTGGCCTGAAGGTGACACTTTGGCACAGGTGGTTCATATTGAAGATGAGCCTGCAGCGGCGATGAGGCAGGTTCTGGCGATAGGTTTGAGGCCTGGCGTGGTATTAAAAGTTCAATCGCGTCAGGGTCATCTTCTGGAGTTGAATGTTGGCGGGGTGATTCGGACGCTACCGGCGGCGGTGGCCTTGGGGGTTCATGTGAAACTTGCTGAGCAGGCATCTGTTCAAACCGGGGAAACGATGAAACTCGCCACATTAAGCCGGGGCAAGACAAGCCACATTGTCTATCTGGCTGACTCCTGTCGGGGACTTGCTCGGCGACGGTTGTTGGATTTGGGATTTACGCCTGGCGCTAAAGTACAGGCCACCTTTTCCGACGCGGTCGGTGCAACACGGGCTTATCGCATTCGGGACACGCTTATTGCATTGCGACGGGAGCAGGCGGATCAGATTCTGGTGAGGCCTTGTTGTTCTCCTGTCGTGGAGTCTAATTAAATGGTATGGAAATTATTCAATTCAGGTCACTGCGCAGAATGTACCGAGTGCGATCCCGGTCATGGGGGGAATGTTGATCCTGGCCAGGGGGATTACGTGGTCGCTTTGGCGGGCAATCCCAACACAGGAAAATCAACTGTGTTTAATGCTTTGACAGGCATGAATCAGCACACAGGCAACTGGCCTGGCAAAACGGTCACCCGTGCGGAGGGGCGTTACACCTATCAAGACAGTCTGTACAAGCTCATTGATTTGCCGGGCACTTATTCATTGTTGTCAGCTTCGACGGACGAAGAGATTGCCCGTGATTTCATTCTTTTCGGAAAGCCTCATTGCACGGTGGTGGTGACGGACGCCACTGCGTTGCAACGGAATTTAAATCTTGCATTACAAGTGTTCGAGATTACACCTCGTGTGGTGGTCTGCGTTAATCTGATGGATGAAGCAAGGCGAAAAGGGCTTAAAATTGACATCCATCGGCTATCTGAAGACTTGGGCGTTCCGGTGGTGGCGACGGCTGCGAGGCGGAAGGAAGGGCTTGTGGATTTACAAAACGCCATCGCCGAAGTCGCTCAACAGCAGCGTAAAGCAAAGCCTTATACCTCGCCTGCGCCTTTGGCTATTCAGAAAGCTCTTGATGAACTTGTACCGATGATTCAGTCGATGGCGCCCGGGCTTCCCAATGCTCGATGGGTGGCTTACCGCTTGCTCGAAGGCGATATTCATGTCCGTCAGGCAGTGCAAAGTGACACGCTGGGCAAACAACTGCAATACCATCATGTCACGGTCAACCGTGGAGGCAATCGATGAACCGTTCGCTGGACTTGGAGAATCAACCTTCGCCCGAATCTTCTGATTCAGGGTCATCCCAAGTGTTACTTGAGCGTGTGGACCAATTGCGTCAAGGCCTTTCGGGGCGATTTCACGACGAGGTGGTTCAGACGCTTTATGATGATGCTAGGCGTATTGCCGACCGGTCGGTTCGCCATCAGGGACCAGAACGCTTCCATCTCGGCGAACACATGGACAAGCTCATCACGCACCCGATTCTGGGCTTGCCGATCATGGGGGTGTTGCTGGCGATTGTGTTCTGGTTGACCGTGACGGGTGCGAATATTCCTTCAGCCATCATTGCTGGAGCATTGATGCAAGACGGCGGCATCGCAGCCCCGCTCGAACAATACATGGGGATCACTTCCCCGGCATGGATGTCGGTGAGCCTTTACCAACTTCTACATAACGTGATGGCATGGGCAGGTTCCCCCTTATGGCTGACAGGCTTGAGTCTTGATGGCGTTTATCTTTCACTGGCATGGGTGATTTCGGTCATGTTGCCTCCGATGATGATTTTCTTTCCGATGTTCACCTTGCTTGAAGATCTGGGCTATTTGCCTCGGGTGGCTTTTAATTTGGATTGGATGTTCAAAAAAGCGGGCGCTCATGGCAAGCAGGCGTTAACCATGTCGATGGGCTTTGGTTGCAATGCCGCGGGTGTGATTGCCTGTCGGGTGATTGATTCTCCCAGAGAAAAACTGGTGGCGATTCTGACCAATAATTTTGTGCCTTGCAATGGACGTTTTCCCACGCTCATCATGATTGCGACCTTGTTTGTAGCGACCCGATTCCCGCCAGCGTGGTCCTCGGTTGCCGCGGCAGGCACGGTGGTCGCGGTGGTTCTGCTGGGCGTGATGATTACCCTGTTGGTGTCAGGCGCCTTGACTCGCACCGCGCTCAAGGGTGAACCTTCTGCTTTCACACTGGAATTACCGCCTTACCGCAGGCCTGCGTTTTTACAGGTGATTTACACGTCGATCATTGACCGGACGATCTTCGTCCTGGCACGGGCCTGCTGGGTCGCAGCCCCTGCGGGCGCGCTCATCTGGATTTTGGGTAATGTGAACCTTGAAGGCCAAAGCCTCGCCGCCTATGGCATCCGATGGCTGGACCCGATGGGGCAAGTCATGGGGTTGGATGGTGTGATCCTGCTGGCATACCTTATCGCCATTCCCGCCAATGAGATTGTGGTGCCTGTCATGTTGATGCTTTACATGCAGCACAATCGAATGATTGAGTTAGAAAATCAGGCCATGTCGAACATCCTTTTAGAGCATGGATGGAGTATGCTCACAGCCATTTGCCTGATGCTTTTCTGTCTGCTGCACAATCCTTGCGGAACGACGATCTGGACCATTTGGCGTGAAACACGAAGCCGTCGCTGGACGATCTTTGCCACGTTGATGCCTTTGGTATTGGGGATCATTGCCTGCACGGCGGTCGCCACGATCGCCAGGTTCTTTTAGAGCAGAGCAGAGCAGGCTACCGTCCGCGCCTGCAATCAATGATTCTCTGTTTGCGTTATGATGTGTCGCTATGGAATCTTCTCCCACATCATTGCGTCCCAAGCACTTGGACTTAAAGAAAGACCGCGGCCTAACCATTGAATGGTCTGATGGCCAGAGCAGTTTTTTTGCCATTGATTATTTACGCAAAATGTCTCCCTCCGCCGACGCCAAGCAGTTGCGTGAAGAGCTGGCAAGCAATCCCTTGGCGATCTTGCCCTCGAATGCGGTCACGGGCGGCGAGCCGTTGACTGCCAAGTCAATTGAGTTGGTGGGTCATTACGCGGTTCGGATTGTGTTTTCCGATGGTCATGATGCAGGGATTTATAGTTGGGACTACCTTCGCAAGATTGATCCGAGTTGCCACCTCAAGGATTCACCATGCAAATGAACACGATTCAGATTCAAAACATTTCGATTGGCCCCAAACAGCCGTTGGCGATCATTGCCGGGCCATGCGTGGCAGAGTCTTTGGAGATGTGTTTGGAGGTGGGTCGTGCGATGCGCGATTGTTGCGGGGACCTGGGACTGGGCTATATTTTCAAGGCCAGTTTTGACAAAGCCAACCGTTCTTCAATTCAAAGTTACCGTGGACCGGGTATGGATGAAATGCTGGGGTGGTTTAAAACGATTCGGACCGAGCTGGGCGTTGCTCTGACCACCGACGTGCATGAAGCGAATCAGGCAGCAGCGTTGGGCCAAGTTTGTGATATTTTGCAGATCCCTGCGTTTCTCTGTCGTCAAACAGATTTACTTATCGCAGCAGCCCAGACAGGCAAAGTGGTCAACGTGAAGAAAGGCCAATTCCTTTCACCTGCGGAGATGTCCAGCGTGGTTGAAAAGCTCGTTGAAAGTGGTGCAGACAAAGCTGGGATCATGCTCACTGAACGGGGGACTTTCTTTGGTTATCAGCGTTTGGTCAATGATTTTCCTGGGGTGATGGACATGATGGGACTGGATTGGCCAGTTTGTTTTGATGTGACCCATTCAACCCAGTTGCCCGGCGGGGGGGCTGTGCCTGGCGAAGCTCGAATCACTGGTGGTCGTCCTGAGTGTGCACCGATGCTGGCCCGTTGTGCGGTGGTGGCGGGTGTGCAAGCATTGTTTTTGGAAGTGCATCCCAACCCGTCACAAGGCAAGAGCGATTCCGCCACGATGCTCTCAATTGATCAGGCAAAAGCATTGTTGCCTCAATTGGCACAATTACACGCGGTGGTGCAAAATCAAGCTATGTAGCCCCCTCACAATTGAGTTACCCTTTTTTTTGTAGACGTGGCATTTTGTTTTAATTATCAGTTATCAGTAAGCAGCCCGGATAGGAGGATGAGCCAATCGGCCAACACACGCCAAAAAACGCACTTGGCAGACACGGCTTCATAGGAGAATAGGAGCAGAAAAAAGAGGGAGAATTTGGGGAAAAACGTGTCCGATTCTCTTCGCTTACTGACAACTGATCGCTTGAAAAACTTTCATAGCACGGGATCAAAATTCGGGGAGCAAACCAGGGTATCAATCAGGCTACGTGTGTTTTTGACGAAGCATATTCGCCCACAAGTTCTATTTCCACGTGATTGATCTTAAAACCAAGCTCTATTTCGATCTGCTTAAGCACTTCATTTGGAAGTGTTTTTAGAAGCCGCTGCCCAAGGTCTGCTGGGACATCTGCAACGGTTCCTGTGTTTTTATCACGAACATGCAGGTGGTCGTCGACGGTCGCGTCATAGCGTGCAGAAGTGCCACCATCGGATAATTTTCGCACAAGTCCAGATTTTACCAAGGCTTCAAGCGTATTGTAAACGGTTGCCAAGCTGATGTCATGGTTCGCTTGTGCGAGCATTTGAAACAACTCATCAACGGTGGGATGGCTATGCACAGACGCCAATGCGTGATAGATCGCGTACCGTTGGCGCGTGAATCGAAGGTGAACTTGAGTAAAAAGCTCTTGAACAGCTTGTTCGCAAAGCTTGGAGGCGGCGGGCATGAGGGGTTCCCATTTAAAGCATTATTTGGCAATTAGTGAAAGCTATGAAGAATTATAAGGTTAATTAATGATCAAGGCTACTTAATATTTTTCAGATTTTGTTATCTGAATGCGATTCAGTGTTTTTTTCCTCGCGTTGGCCTGTTTGGCGGTACAGGGCTCGTTTTTTTGCATAGGACTGGGGGTCCAATGGCAAATCGGGGTTTTCCGGTCCTTCTATTGCCTGTTGATGAAGGCTTTTGAGAAAAGGGATACACCAACCGCACCCAGTGCCAGCAGACAAGCATTCACTGATAAGGCTGGCGACGGGGGGCTTTTCTCGTCGGCAATAGTTTACGATTTTTCGTTTGGAGACACCAAAGCACAAGCAAACAGGATCGTCTGGTTCCATGGTCAAGACCTCTTTAACGAATCACAGACACGTTTTAGATGTCTAGCAGCTTGACAGCCTGCTCGACGATATCATCAGTACTGAGGCCGCAATACGCCAGGGTTTCATCCGCACTTTTGGCGCTCTTGGGCATACGTTTGCAGTACATTTGATGGACATTGAATCCGCCACCATCAGCACTGACCACGTCGGCGATGGCGCTGCCGATGCCGCCGCCGTAGTTGTCTTCGAGGGTGAGGATCATGCCGTTGGTTTCATTGGCGAGGTCTAAAATGGCGTCTGCATCAAACGGCAAGGAGTACAAGTCGACCAGCGTCACATCGATTCCCTTGGCATCGAGTTTGTCCAGGGCTTTGTTCGCTTCATGGACCATATAGCCTGAGGCAATGATGAGAAGGTCCCGTCCTTCGGCCAGCACTTCGTGGCCGCCGAGTGTGAAGTTGTAGTTGTCGCTGTAGAGGAATTCTGCATCAGGTCGATGCGTTCGCATGTAGACCGGGCCATCGTAGTCAGCCATTTGCATGAGAAGGGAGTAGGCTTGATACGCATCGGACGGCTGAAGCAGGTAAAAGCCGGGGTTGCCTTTGTGGTTGGTCATGGTGGTGAAGGAACGGAACCACGACACGTCAGGCATGCCCATTTGGCTTGGGCCATCAGCACCGAGGGTGATCCCCGCATGCGAGCCAACAAGTTTTAAATTAGCGCCACTGTTGACCGCCATTTCAATCTGGTCATAAGCACGCGTCAAAAATTTCGCAAAGGTCGACGCAAATGGGATTTTCCCCGCAGCACTCATGCCCGCGGCGACGGACACCATGTTCTGTTCAGCAATGCGGCAATCTAGGAAACGTGACGCCAAGGCCTCGTCCTTGCTGAACATCTCTGCAAACGTCGAACCTCGCACATCAGCATCCAATGCGACGACATTGTTGCGGGCATGTCCCAAGGCTCGCAATGCCACGCCATAAGCTTTGCGTGTGGCCATTTTGCCTTTGGCCAGATCAGCTTCAAGGCCGAACTGTTTGAGGGCTTCAGAGAACGCAGGAACGGTTTCAGCCGTGGGAGCTGAAGGTTTGCCCGGAGACATCATGCCGATTTTGAGCGTGGCATCTGCAATCGCGCCCAGTTGTCGGCCGGTGGCGTCTAGTTCTGCCAAGGCTTCTTTGAGTCCGTCGCCGACGGCAGGCTTGCCGTGATGGCCGTTGCCTTGTTGAGAAGCACTGCCCCAACCCTTGAGTGTCTTGGCGACAATAGCAATGGGCATGGCATGGTCGTCGGCTTGTGCTTGAGCGTGGCTCTCGAAAGCTTGCTGGATTTGGCTGGGATTGTGCCCATCAATGACCAATGCTTCAAAGCCCGCGGCTTCGAGCTTGGCGGCCGTGACTTTGGCGGATTGCTGAGGACTGACTTCTTCAGACTGAGCAAAGGCGTTGCAGTTGAAAATTGGAAGCACGTTTTTGAGGTTTTCATCACGAAGAAAATCAATGGCTTCCCAGATTTGACCTTCACGGGATTCTCCATCGCCAATGATGCAGAAGATGCGTTTGTCCAGACCATCAAGTCTCGCTGAAGCACCCAAGCCCGCAGCCACACTTAACCCCTGTCCCAGAGAACCCGTAGCAGCATCAAAAAAAGAAAAGCCTTCTTGTGGATTGGGATGACCATCAACCACAGAATTGAGTTCGCGTAGCGTCAAGGCATCTTCACGGGTCATAGGCTTAAGGTTTTTGGGATCTTTGCCCACCCGAATACCGATATCCGCACAAGCTGCATAAATAATCGGCACCGCATGTCCTTCACTCAACACCAATCGGTCACTGGACGGATGAGCAGGGTTCACCGGCTCGTATCGCATGTGCTGATACATCAGCACCGTGGTCAGGTGAGCTAGGCTTGCGCCAGAAGTAGGGTGTCCTGAACCAGCCGCGGCCGTCATTTCATAAGCTAGTTTGGTGATGTGGACGGCTTTGGCGTGAATGGTGGAGTCGAATGACATGTTCAAAAAATCCTTTGAATGATTGGGGAATCCCCCATTATTGACAGAACTGCCTCTGGAAGCAATTGGCTGGCAGAAAGTTTTCTATAAAAACCAGAAGAAAAGAGAAAAAACTTTCCCCCAATGCAATATTCAGGTTGCCGCGAAAAACAGAATTCTGGAATATTGAGATAACCGTAAAAAAGGGATCGGTTAAATCGACCCTTCCCAAGCAGAGGGATAAATCAAAACGGGAATCTCTGTTTGGCGTAACAGATTGGTGGGGATGTCCCCGTCAAGGAGGCGTTTGATGACTCCTTTGCCAGTGAGTCCCATGACAATCATGGTGCATTGATGATTCCGAGCGGTGTTGAGCAGAGCTTTGGGAACATCATCAGAATAGAGCATCACGCCATCAGACCGGATGCCAGCATCGACAAGGCCATGGGTGAGAAGTTTGAGTGTATGATCGCCTCGCTGGCGTGCGTCGTCATCGGATTCATCTTCACCCAAGGGGTGTGCCACATGGGCAATGACGGTGTCAGCATCAAGCCGTTGAGCCAGATTGGCAATGCGAGGCAAAAGCCGTTCGCCCGCCCAAGGAGAACTGACCGCTATCAACAGACGCGTTCGTGCCACAATCAAAACTCCCACATGTTTACCCCTGCAAAGGGCACAAAAAAAAGTCGCTGCAAGCGGAGTATTATACTCGCAAACCACACCTATGTTGATTCTACGCAACCCGCCGGTACAAGCGGGCCTCTCAATCACAGGCTGTATTTTGCCTAAAACGACGTTTGGGGGTCCTCCAGGTGGTTTTTCCCCTCATTGGAGGCAATCTTATTTTCTTGGCATAGCCGTTGTATCAAGATTCATCAGACGCCCGGATGGTGAGAGACGCAAGCCGATCGCCCGGACAAAAAAGAGAGCGGGAAAACCGGAATTGTGCCGAGTCCTTGTTTAAAAAGGGCTCGGCCGCCCGGATTCTTCGCGGCCTAAGAACAACCCCACCACCAAACGTTCGATTTTAGTGGGAATGTTCAGACCCAAGGAGAGAGGCGAGATGTTGCTACGAACGATCTATCTATTGTTGATGAGCCTTCTTTTTGGAGGCATGGTCAGCTTGGCGATGGCGGATGATGAGCCTGTGATTGTTCTGAAAAAAGGCACGCCATTGGTTTCATCACACATCAGTGAACGCCCTGTCTGGTCCAACCGATTCGAGCTACGGCTTGCTGATGGCACGAGCATTTTACTTGATCAAAATGAAAAAAGAACCAAAAATCTCGATAAAAACCATACCTTTCGTCGAGCTCAGCGTCAATATCAAATGATTCAACAGGCCAACAAGCCTAAAACTTTTATCATTCGAGCCGCCCGTACAATCAAACGTCAAGTGGCAACCCGGCTGATTGTCCAGCCCTTACGACCGATCCGTGTACAACCACGCTCTAAAAAACAACTCCTAGCCACGTTGCAATAACATGATAATCCATGCCTAAGTGAGTTTGAATAGCCCCTGATCAAGTATGGCCCAGTGCATGATTTGCCTGGGCTGTACTTTTTTACATTGGGATTAGGAATCAAACTTTGATTGTTGCCAAAGGCAGGCAAGGGGGATGGGCTTTGTCATGACCGATGGGACGAATCCTTGATTTTGGATATAAAAATAGCCACGAGCAAATGGCTCGTGGCTATTTTAGGAATACAGATTACATCAGAACCCTGATCGTGAATAACGGATCGGGCTTGATGATAAATATCTAGTCATCTAGTTGGCGAAGGCTCAAATTGCGTTCAGCGAGCTTTTCGTTGATTTCCAACAAGCTGGTCATGCCGAAGTTTTTCACACCCATGAGTTCCGCTTCGGTTTTGGTAATCAAGTCAACAATCGAATTGATGTTCAAAAGCGACAAGGCCTTGCGAGCACGGACCGACAGGTTTAATTCACCGACGGGCATTTGAATCAGTGCTGAATTGGCATCAGAACTTTCGCCATTTTGTTGCTCGCTGTAGATCTGTTCTTTAAGAGCTTGTTGCTGCTGCTGGCGTGCTTGGCCTAGTTGCAGACCTCTTTGAGCGAGCATGGTCTTGATTTCTTCAAGGCTCGCTTCGCCGAAGTTGGCATAGCTTCGTAGTTCTGCTTCGGTGACCTGCAAGAGATCGCCCAGCGTGCGAATGTTCATTTTACGCAGTGCATTGCGAGCACGCACGGACATATCAAAATCAGTTACAGGCATCTCAAGCATGGCATGCTGCTGTTCGAGATGGCGATCCTTGTCTTCATTGACTTCCATGTCATTGCTCGCTTGGATGTCCTTTAGGAACAACTGGGCTCGCTCATGGGTGGGATTCGTTGCCAACACTTGAAGGACGCATCGCTCTGCTTGAGCATATTGACCACGGTCTTCATACATCACGGCCAAATTGATCAACGCGTTAAGCGGAGGACGGGTCACCTGACAGGCTTGCTCGTACAGATGAATCGCTTCATCTTCTTCACCGGCAAGATCAAGGTTGTAGGCCAAGCGGAAACAATTGTCCGGATTGTCCGGGTCCGCAGCGTAAGCAGCTTCGTAAGCTTCAATCGCAGCAAGGCGATCACCTTTGTCTTCTGCTTCGCGACCAATCTTGAAGTAACGTTCGGACGTTTCAGTGTCCTTGATTTCAAGATCAGACAAATTCGTGGTGTCAGTTGTTTCTGCGAGTTCACTCATCGTTATTCCATTCCCTGATTCGGTTTTTCAGCAGTCAATAGGCCATTACAAAAATCGCTGACCAGTCTTTTTCTGGCAAGCTTCTTTATTGATGGCAGAACCAATGTTTTTTAACTGATTGAAACTTAAAAGATTAAAAATCATTCAGTGCGATAAAAAATACGCCACGCATATCATAAACCATTTTGAGTGTCTGATCCAATTTCACCCCCTCGCTCTGTGAACGCTCAATAGAAGTGTCACGGTTATTATGACAATAGAAATGTCATGTGTCACGCTGCGGGTTGGGGCGGGCGTAGCGGAGGGCGAGGCGCAGCCGAGACCGTAGCGGAGACCGCCCCAACCCGCAGACGCTGTGC
>JAJRRC010000074.1 GCA_024279865.1 Planctomycetota bacterium
GACGGCGACGTGGTGCCTCAGGAGGCGACAAGTTGCGGGAGGCCTGGGATGAATTAGAAGTTGATTCGGTCATAATGGATTCCTTTCTGCCGGGCATTATCCCGGTTCGGTTTGGAATCCGCTATTCGTGGGCTACCGCACATTCAAGTGTTGCTTGGTTGTTTGGGCATCAAGATGGCTCGTATTGGCGCAGAGTCCAGTATTGCATGGATATTGATCGACGCACAATCATTGAATGATGGAGGTGTTTGCGATTTTTATCGGTTTGCCGGGGGGAGGACAAGGATTGTCATCTATATGTGGAAAGATAAATCAAAGCGGGTGATCGGGGTCGAACCGACAACATTCAGCTTGGAAGGCTGACACTCTACCAATTGAGTTACACCCGCATAAATCGTGGTCGATGACCGTGATTATGATGGCCACTTTATCCCATTCACGCAGTTGCGCCAAGTTAAGGTTTCTGTTTTGAACGGCCCTTTTAGCGCGAAAGCTGTTTGAGGCGGTAGTGCAAGGTGGTGCGATTCATCTGTAATTGACGGGCTGCTTGGCTGAAATTGCCTTGGGCTTGGGTTAAAGCATCGTTGAGTAGCTTGTTTTCAAATTGATGCATGGCTTGCTGGTAGTCGCATGGTGGGGATGAGGCAAGGTGGTCCGGGTTTGTTTGGGGAGTGGGGATGAACCATGAATATTGAAGTCGGTGAGGGTTAAACGGTCGCCTTCACAGAGGATGACCGCCCGTTCGATGGCATTGCGGAGTTCACGGACATTGCCTAGCCAAGTGTGGGCTTCGAGTACGGTCATGGAGGCTGGGTCGATCCCTGTGATATGTTTGTCGTAGTACGCTGCTGCTTCGCAGATAAAGTGGTGGACGAGTGCGGGGATATCACTGGGTCGTTGGCTGAGGGGGGGAGGTGAATGTGAAAGAGGTTCAGTCGGTAGTAGAAGTCTTCTCTGAAGTGGCCTTCACGGACTTTTTGTGCGAGATCTTGGTTGGCTGCTGCGATAAAGCGGCAATGGACGGGGTATTCTTTTTGGCTGCCGACGGGCCGGGCGACGCGTTGTTCGAGGATGCGTAGGAGCATGACTTGAAAGGCAGGTGTGACAGTTCCGATTTCATCGAGAAAGAGCGTGCCATGGCCTGCTTGTTGGAGGATGCCTTGGCGGTCATGGTCTGCACCGGTGAAGGCTCCTTTGACGTGGCCGAAGAGTTCGCTGGTGAGAAGGGTTTGGCTGAGGGCACCACAGTTGATTGCGGTGAAGGGTTGGTCGCTGTGACTTGAACGTTGGTGAATAGTTTGAGCGATGACTTCTTTGCCCGTGCCGCTGGGTCCGGTGACGAGGACGGTGGCGGTGGTGGGCGCGACTTTTTGGATGAGGTGGGCGACTTCGAGCATGGCTGGGGAGCGTAGTTGGACGGCTCCGGGGAGGCTTTGGATTGCTTGCTGATTGCGTAATTGTTGGTTTTCTTGAACGAGTGAATGCCATTGGATCGCTCGTGTGAGGGCGAGGATTAGCTCTTGGGTATAGGCTTCAAGCGTGGGGGGATCGATTTTATCCATGGGTTCAATGACATAATCGAATGCGCCGCGTTTGACGAGGTCGACGATGGCCTCGGCGGCACTTTGTCCGGTGGAGATGATGACGGGGATGCGAGGGTCTATTTTTTGAATTTCCGCGAGCATGGCACGGGCAAAAGGTAAGCGTATTTGGCCTGAAACCACATAGCCAATGCAAATGGCGTCTGGCAATTCTGTGGCAGATTGGAGGTAGGCTAGGGTTTCAGCTTGGTCGGGGATATTGATGACGTGCCAATGTTTTTGAATGGCCTCGATTGCCGATGGCGGGTACCCACTAGAGAGCAGAACGGTTTTGAGCATTGAAAATTTCCGACAGTGATGGATCGCAATTTGAGATGTTTAATTTTAGACACATTGGCGTGGTTCCAAGGTATGGAGGAGAAATTTTTTTTATGATTAAGGGTATAAGGATAGCTTTGGGTGTGGTTTAAACACGTTTTTGTGTTGTGAGAAATGTTTGTGTCGGGGTATGGTTTTTTTTGATTTTTTTGGCACAACCCTTGCAATGAAGATTGCTGTGGCATGATTTTAAATAAAGGAAAATGACTTTATGGCTACTTCCCTTACCTCTGAAACATTGACGGAGACTCTTGCCATTGCAGGTGGTCCCAAGGCAATGACACTTGGTGAAAAGTAAATTGAGTCTCTGTTCCATTGGCCTATCGTGACTGAAGAAGATGAACAGAAAGTAGAATAATTTCATGATTATTGATTCACATCAACATGTATTTTGGCACGGCCGTGACGATGCGGGCTTGATTGCCGATATGGACGAAAATCGTGTGGACCTGGCGTGGCTGTTGAGTTGGGAGATTGCGCCCAACGAAGATGCTGCTCACTACCACAAGGTTCTCAATCCATTAAACGTGCGAGATGATGGGACGCATCGGGGGATTTTGTTACGAGATTTAATTACTTGTCGCGACCGGTATCCCAAACGTTTTGTCTTGGGCTATTGCCCGCATCCTTTGGTGGGTAATGCGGCAGACTTGTTCGAGGCTGCTTATCGCGTACATGGCGTACGCGTTTGTGGCGAGTGGAAGTTTCGCGTTCTTTTTGATGATCCACGATGCTTAGAACTCTACAAAAAAGCAGGGGAATTGAATTGCCCGGTGGTATTGCATCTGGATGTGCCTTACCTTGCCAATGAAGAAAATACATCGCAAAAAGATTACTGTCCCAGTTGGTACGGCGGCACGGTCACCAACCTCCAGCGAGCCCTTGAAGCCTGCCCGCAAACCAACTTTATCGGTCATGCTCCAGGATTCTGGCGTGAAATCAGTGGCGATGCAGACGCGGCCCCGGGGGCTTATCCCAAAGGTCCGGTGATGCCTGGCGGCAAACTGGACCATATGCTCGAAGCCTATCCCAACCTGTTTGCCGACCTCAGTGCAGGCTCCGCGTTGATGTCGCTCGAACGTGATCCCGAACACGCCAAAGCGTTCATTCAACGGCATGCCGACCGCTTGCTGTTTGCTCGTGATTACTACGGGGGCGATCTGAATACGTGTTTACAAACACTGGATCTTCCCCAAGAGGTGCAGGATAAAATTTATCACGAAAATGCTCGCAAGCTCGCGCCTTAAAAGCGAGCCGCTTGATTCAAACTTAAAACGGACACGCAGGTCATTGACTGGCGTGTCCGTTTTTTAATTCATCTTGCAAGAAGAATCATGTAGGTCGCGTGCGATTTGTTTGTGATGATCACAAAGCCGAACGCTGAAGTCTGCTGAAGCGTCGGATTCGGTTTACCCGCTGCTGCTGGATTCATGACGGCTGGCCATGCGGCCAAGCACCATCGCCGCCAGTGAGGGAAATGCCGTGGTCAATGCCAGTCCAAAGCGGGTCATGGGCGCGGGCCAAACTTCGGGCTTGGGTTTTCGTAGACAGCGGACGATAGCCTTGGCGACTTTTTCAGGGCGTTGCATGAACAGGCTTGGGGTGTTGAGTCCTACGTCATCGACACCTGCTCGGGCAGAGACGTTTGGGAAGAATTCGGTATAGGTTCCGATGGGGTGGACGGTGGTGACATTGATGGGGGTGTGGGCGAGTTCTGCTCGCAGTGCGCCGCCGAGGGAATCTTGAGCAGCTTTGGTGGCTGCGTAGATGCCGTAGCCGGGCAGGCTGATTTCTGAGCAGGCGCTGGCGCAGAGGAGCAGATGTCCGCCGGTGGCTTGTTGTTTCATGATGGGGATTGCTTGTTGGATGCAGCGGAGGGTGCCATAGAAATTGGTTTCGAAGATATCGCGTATTTGTTCGTCGGTGGTTTTTTCGATGGTTTCAAACAAGCCATACCCTGCATTGGCGAAGACTGCGTCAAGGTGAGGCCAGTGTTGTAGTGTGGTTTGGAAGGCTGCGTGGACTTGTTCGTCAGACTGGACATCACAGGCGATGACTAGGGTTTCGCGGCCGAGGCTTTGAATCTCCTTGGCGACCTCGTTGAGACGGTCGGCCCGTCGTGCGACCAAGGCCACGTGCATGCCCGCTTGAGCGCACGCCAACGCGGTGGCTTTACCGATGCCTGAGCTTGCGCCGGTGATGAGGATGGTTTGATCGGTTAGATTTGGAGCCATGATAGACCTCTGGTTCTGGTGAACATGTTTTTTTGTACCAATGAATCATAGACAAAAAAACGGGCGGCCTCTTGCGAGACAGCCCGTGGTTTTTTAATTTTTCAAAAGCAGCTTTAAAGGGGTGCTTTGCTGCCGATGAGTTTTTCGTAGGCTTCAATATATTTCGCCAGGGTATCGGTGATGATCTGGTCAGGGAGGACTGGGCCTGGATAGTTTTTATCCCACTGGCCGTCCTTGACGAGCGTTTCAAGATAGTTGCGAACGTATTGCTTGTCGTAGCTGTCCTGGTCGCGGCCGGCTTCGTATTTGTCCGCTGGCCAAAAGCGTGAGCTGTCTGGCGTGAGGACTTCATCGATCAAGAGGATTTCACCGTTATCGGTGAGGCCGAATTCGAACTTGGTATCGGCAAGGAGGATCCCTCGGCTGGCGGCATAGTCGTGTCCCATTTTGTAGATGGTCAAGCTCAAATCTCGCAGCTTGGTCATGACTTCCGTGCCCACCACTTCGCAGGCACCTTCAAAGGAGATGGCTTCATCGTGGACATCATCTTTGGTGGTGGGGGTGAAGATTGGCTCAGGCAATTTTTCACATTGCTGAAGTCCTTCAGGTAATTCAACGCCACAGATGGACCCGACCTTTTGGTACTCTTTCCAGCCTGAGCCGGTGATATAGCCACGGACGACACATTCGATGGGTACGACGTTGGCTTTGTGTCCGACCATGACGCGGCCCTGGACGAGGGCTTTGTCTTCATCGCTTAGGCCTTGCACATTTTGGGCATCGGTGGCAATGAGGTGGTGTCGAATTTGATCGCTGAGTTTTTCGCCGATCATATCGAACCAGAATTTGCTGATTTGTGTGAGGAGGACGCCTTTTTGGGGGATGCCGTTGGGCATCACTACGTCAAAAGCGCTGAGGCGATCTGAGGCCACGATCAACAGAACGGGGGTTCCGTCGGTGAGGTTGGCTTCGTAAATATCGCGTACCTTGCCCTGTCGTCGGCCAGCCAGTGGGAGATTGGTTTTTAAAACAGGTTCGGTGGTCTGAGTCATGATCGAGAGTTCCTTTGTTTCTTTGGAGAACAGGCGAAAAATTACTTTACTGCATTGCAGCAGTGACGGTTTTCAAAATACGGTTAAAGGCCGCCATACGCAGCGTGTCATTGGCATCATCTGCTTTGACGTACGAAGCGCGTGGCATGTTCGGGGGGTCTAGGGTCAGGGTTTTCACTGGCCCGTATTGTAAGCGTGTGATGGACATGCCTGATCCGACCATGGAGAGCAGTTTCCCTGATTCATCGACGATGAATTGGCGTTGATCGAATTGAGGTTGGTCCAGTTGAGGCGTGATCCATTTGAGTCTCATGCCTTGGGGAGTTTGTTCAATGGCGGCCGGGAAGCTGCCTTTTTGGATCATGCCGACGAGCCATTGGCTTAGGCCGTCAGGCGTGGTAAGCCAGGGGGAATTTAATGCAGCTGTGATTGCAGGCTTGAGTTGGTCATAGGGCTGGGCTGAGATGCCGAACTGGAAGAAGAAGCGGCCCGTCTTGGCATCTTGCACAATGTTGATACGGGGGATGGGGATGGCTCCTTGTGTCGCGTATTGTCGTGCATGGCGATCAAGAAAAACTTTGGTGGTTTTGGCGTTGCTTCGATAAGAAACTTTGACCCGGCCGTTTTCGGTTAAATGGAGATAGACTGATTGATCCGGTCCCACAGCCACATAAAGATCAAACGGCAAGCCATCGGGGAGCTCTCCTTGGACGAGCATTTCAAAGCCATCTAAATCCGTGCGAAGATCTTCGAGCATAGCCATGAAAACTTCGCCATGCTCCGCCAAGTGTGTGGGCAATTGACGCAATTGTTTGACTAAACGTTGAGCAGGACCACGCCACGGAGCGTGCTTGATGGCTTTGAGCGTGGCCTGGGCTTCGGCGGTATTGCCCCCGGTAGCCTGACACCAGCCAGCCCAGAAGCGGTACTGGGATTGATCGTCTACTGTGAGCAATTGATCGAGGATGGGCAAGGCTTCGGTGAACCGGTGTTGCCCAATTCGATGGCGACTGCGAATTTCCAAGATGGAGCCCGAAGCTTGCTGCTCGGCCGTCAAGGCAGTCATGTAAACCATCTGAAGGTAAATGCTCACCGGGTCGGCAGGTAAGGTTTCTTCAATGGCTTGAATACGGGCAAGGGTATCGAGAGAAGAATCAAAGCAAACGCCCATCAACTTGTGGTAGGGGCTGTCGGTCTTGATGATTTTTTTGGCGAGGCCGACAAGCTTTTCATGCAACGGCTTGTTGCCCATGCGGTCCACAATGGCCGCACATTTGAGCAAGAACGGTGGGTCGTTGAGAAAATCACTGCCTCGCATTCGAATCGCCGAAGCCAGAATAAAATTCATGTGTTTGCAAAACAACGGGGTAATGTCGTTGCGATCTGCATTCATGTAAGGCAAGAGAAAGTTGTGCAATGCCTGAGGCGTTTTGAACGTGGAAAGCACATACGAACCATACAGCCCATGGGGAGCGTTCCAGATCAACAATTTTCGCATTTGTTTCGCCAAAGGGGCGTTTCTCATGGCCACCGCGAGCATGTGCATGTCCATGATAATGCGAGCTTTGTAGGGCGATGCAGGGTTGTTCTGGATAAAATCCAAGGCCGCCCGAAGATAGTCCTGCTCAGGCTTGGGATGCTGGGTGTAGGCTTCTGGAATGGGATAAGCAAAGCTCGGAGTCTGTGCGACCGCTGGGGATAAAAGCAACGTCGACAAAAGTAAGATCAAGGCATATTTCAACAAGGCTACCTCCGTGCGGGTTCCTTTGAGGCTCACGGCCAGTCAATAAAACCCAAGCAAATCGTGCATCCATTTTCCCCGAATTCTAACAGTCCACCCAATCAAAAAAAACCAAGAAGACTTCCGGAACTTCCAGGGGAAGCTTCCGGGGGGCTTCCGGGGGGGGGTTACAGTTGTTTTAGGAATCGCACATCATTTTCAAAAAGCCAACGAATGTCACTGATCCCATACTTACGCATTGCAATGCGTTCAATCCCTAGGCCAAAAGCAAACCCTGACCATTCCTGAGGGTCATAGCCCGCTGCTTCAAACACATTGGGATCGACAAGGCCACAACCACCAATTTCAACCCATTCCCATTTGTCGCGGATATTCATTTTAATATATAGCTCTGCCGACGGCTCGGTGAATGGGAAATAACTAGGCGTGAGGCGAACCTCTGCCTCAGCCCCAAAAAACGCATGAGCAAACTGAATCAATGTGGTCTTCAAATCGACCATGCTGACCTTGCGGTCGACGTACAAGCCTTCGATCTGGTGGAACATCGAGTAATGCGTCGCATCATGTTCGTCCGGCCGATAGACCCGGCCGATGGAAACCACGCGGACCGGCGGCTCGGTGGATTCCATCACGCGAATCTGCACCGTGCTGGTCTGAGACCGAAGCAAGTGTGGATTAATCGTATCGCCCAACGGATCTTCAAGATAAAAGTTATCCAGTGGATCTCGCGCAGGATGTTCCTTGGGAATGTTCAACGCCACAAAGTTGTGGTATTCATCTTCAACCTCTGGCCCTGTGACCGCATCAAAGCCCATGCGTCCAAAAACCTCAATCAATTCATCAATGGTCTGAGTAATGACGTGCTGACGTCCAAGCTGGGGGTCGAGGCCTGGTTCGGTAATATCAAAAGCAGGGCCTTTGGAGCTTTTTGCATCGCCGAGGGTGGCTTTTTGTTGTTCGTAGGCCTGGGTCAGTTTTTGGCGTAGCTCATTGGCCTGTTTGCCGAACTGAGGCTTGATTTCTTTGGGGACGTTCTTGAGTTGGCCCATGAGCAGTTTGACTGCGCCTTTGGCCCCAAGGTATTTGATACGAAATTGCTCTAGGTCCGCAGCAGACGTAAGGGTGCTGAGGTCCTGTTGCGATTGTTGATCCAGTTCTTCGATTTGTGTAAGCATAGCAAGGTAAGGATACACACTTCGGCGGTTTTACGCATTTTTGATACGTCGGGCGACCCGTCTGCGATCAGCTTCAGACCGCAGGCGTTTTCGCATTCGGATGTGGTCAGGCGTAATTTCGACGAGTTCATCATCTTGAATGTATTCGAGGGAAGCTTCGAGGGGCATCTCTCTGGCGGGCCTGATCTGACAGGCATCATCTTTGCCTGCTGCTCGGACGTTGCTGTGTTTTTTGCCTGTGCAGACATTGACGGGAATGTCGGTTTCTTTGCAGTGTTCGCCGACGACTTGGCCTTCGTAGACCATGTCTCCAGGCTTGACGAAGAAAAACCCTCGGTCGTAAAGTTTGTCCAGTGCATAAGTTGTCACAGGCCCGGCATCGGTGGCGATCATCACGCCCGCACTTCGCTGGGGAATGTCCCCGCGCATGCGTTCATATTTTTCAAATGTATGGTGGATGAGGGCGCGGCCCTGAGTCGCGTTGAGCATCTTGGTTCGCAGGCCGATCATGCCGCGAGCTGGAATGCTAAAGACCATGTGAACATATTCACTGGCGCCAGCTTTGGCATTTATGGTGATCATTTCAGCTCGGCGGTCGCCGATGAGACGCATGACGGAACTTTGACATTCTGAGGGGCAGTCCACGACGAGACGTTCAATGGGTTCGTGCTGCTTGCCATCGATCTCTTTGTAGATGACCTTGGGCTTGCCCGCACAGAGTTCAAAGCCCTCGCGTCGCATGTTTTCCAGAAGAATGCCCAGATGCATCAAGCCACGGCCAGCGACGTTGAATTCTTCAGGGGTCTCGCCCTGTTCAACTCGCAAAGCCACGTTGGATCGCAATTCTTTTTGCAGACGATCACTGATCTGACGGCTGGTGAGGAACTTGCCGTCTTGACCTGCAAAAGGGCCATCGTTCACGCGGAAGGTCATATTCAGTGTGGGTTGATCGACATCGACGGGATTGAGAATCGAGCTACCATCAATATCGACGATCACGTCCCCAATGTCCACGGGGTCTAATCCAAGAACCGCACAGATATCACCTGCTTCAATTTGAGGGACTTCTTTGCGGTCGAGTCCTTCAAAAGACAGTGTTTTAAGAATCCGTTGGCGTGTTTTGGTTCCGTCTCGTTGGATGACATCTACGGAGCTGCCTGCTTTGAGGGTTCCGCTGAACACACGGCCGATGCCGATGCGGCCGACATAATCAGAATAGTCCAGCGTGGTGACCATCATCTGAAGGGCTTTGCCGTCGCCGAGTATTTTGGGGAGCGGAATATGATTGATAATCGCTTCAAAAACAACCCGCATGTCGGTGGTCCGCTGGTCTTCTCGGATCGAGGCCCAGCCTTGTTTGGCTGATGCGTAGAGGACTGGGAAGTCCAGTGCATCGTCATTGGCTTCTAATTCAACGAGCAGGTCAAAGACTTCATTGACCACTTCGTCGGGTCGGGCATCAGGTCGATCAATTTTATTGACGATGACGATGGGCTTAAGGTTGTGTTCTAAGGCTTTGCCCAGGACAAAGCGGGTTTGAGGCATGGGGCCTTCAAAAGCATCGACTAAGAGTAGTACGCCGTCGGCCATGGCCAGGACGCGTTCGACTTCGCCGCCGAAATCGGAGTGACCTGGGGTATCAACGATGTTGATTTTATGTTCTGCACCGTCGGGAGCTTTATAGGTCACCGCACAGTTTTTGCTGAGGATGGTAATGCCTCGTTCTCGTTCGAGGTCATTGGAGTCCATAATCAGGCCATGTTGTCCACCGGCAAGTTTGTCGAGATCTTCATTACGGAACATGCCCGATTGATAGAGTAGTTGGTCCACGAGCGTTGTTTTGCCGTGGTCAACATGAGCGATAATAGCGATGTTTCGTATGGACATAGGGCGGGCATGGTAGGGCAGTCGCCGTTTAAACGCAAAGCAACAATGGCCTGAGGTAAGTGGCGGGAGTGGCTTGGGCTGGATTTACGGCTCGTTTTTTTTGTGGGATGAGAGGGTTCCTTGGCTGTTTGTATTTAATTAAGGTTCGCAGTGGGAAGTTCTATAAATACATTTAAGCTTTTTTTATTTTCCGCCTTATTTATATTGTATGGTTGATTGAGTCAATGCTTGATCTGGGATGGTGCAGCATCGGTTCGTGATGCGGCAGTCGTGCGGCAGGTCAATTTTTAAACAGGAAAGATTAGGTGAGGAGGTTGTCATGGCGGTACAAATCAAAGATCTATGCCCGATTTTTCAGAGCAGCCTTTCGCTTGGAAAGGTATTGCCTGGCAATCTTTATGATGAAAAAGCCAAACTATTGATCCCCAAAGGCACTCGCTTGGTTCAAGCCAATCTGGACTGTTTAAACAGTGCCGAGTTGCATGTGGGAGAAGATTGGCCTCGAGAAGGTGATTCTTCTCACAATGCCAATGCCCATGAGATTTTGAGCCAGTTGGCTCAGGCATACAAACAGCCAGCAAAAAAGTCTGTCAATCAGCGTCAGCATACCCGCCATCAGTGGAAAGTCGTTCTAACGGTGGAATTGCACGAAACAAATGGCGGCAACACGTCTCGCCAAGAACTTGAAGTGACTACGCAAGACATTGCCGTGGGCGGATTTTCGTTTATCTATAAACGGTATATTAATCCCGGCTCATTGATTTACGCCCGATTTGAGACACTTCCCAACAAGCCTTGTCTTAAAGCAGAGGTCAAAAACTGTGTGAATCTTGGCGGGTTTCAGCATCGTATTGGCATGCAGTTCCTCAAAGTTGAAACGCCTGTTTCTAATTGATGACAGTAAAGAGATGCAAGGCCAGCAGGGCAATCCGTTGAGGCATGACAAGGTGTTTGCACCGCTTGCGAGGCGGGTTCTTTTTTCATTCTGCGAACGGTTCTATTAACATTGTTGAGACGCTTTTGAAAAGGCGTTTTGTTTTGTGATGGAAATGAATCCACCATGTTCGAGGAAGAACGGAAAGAAACGATGGCCAAACAGAAAAATATTGTCTTTATCACAGCCGACCAGTTGGGGGCGAATTTTGTGGGATGCTACGGGTCAGGCGTGGCCTCGACGCCGACGCTCAACCGTCTTGCCAAGCAAGGCATGCGCTTTGATCGGTCCTATGCCCATGTGCCGGTGTGTGGCCCCAACCGTGCTACGTTTCTCACCGGGCGCACCGCTGAAGCGCATGGCGTGGTGGATAACAATCTAACCCTGACCGGCGATCATCCGACCTATGCCCATGTGTTAAAGGAATCAGGCTATCGTACGGGCGGGTTTGGTAAATTTCATCAAACCCCCATGCAGCGGCCGCTACCGGAGAGTTTTGACTATCTAGGTTTTGATGAATCGATTCCCACTGAAGACACCAAGCTCGGCCCATGGCTTGATTGGGTCGAACGTGAACACCCTGAGCATTATGAAAAAGCCCTGAGCGTTTCTTGGCCCATGTCTTATGTCGATGCCTATGGCCCGGACAAACGCAATATGCGAGATGTCATGGAACAAGCCCGCAACAAACATCTTCAGTATTTGATAGATGCGTCGAGTTGGCGTTGCATGCACCCGTCGCCGTTGGATGCTGAAATCCACCAGACAACTTACATCACCGATATCAGTTTGGATTTTATGGATCGCCACATTCAGAACCATGCAGATCAGCCGTTTATGTGCTTTGTTTCTTATGTTGATCCGCATGATCCGTACGATCCGCCCGCTCCGTATGACACGATGTTCGACCCGGATGAAATGCCTGACGCGATCCGGGCTCCCAAAGATGGGCACACCAGTCAAACGCTCGAACACTCGCGTGATTTCAACGGCTTTCGAGATATCTCTGCCAACCCCCAAGAGCTTCGCAAGTTGCGTTCACTTTATCATGGCTCGATTCGATTTGTGGATGACCAGATTGCTCGGATTGTTTCTTTTCTTGAAAAGAATAATTTGATGGAAGATACCGTTATTGTCTTTACCACCGATCATGGTGAAATGATGGGCGATCATGGCCTCATTACCAAAGGGGTGAAACATTATGACGGGGGCATCCGTGTGCCTCTGATCGTTTGTGGTAGCGGCATTGAGCAAGGAACCAGTGATCGACTTTGCTCATCATTGGACCTGTTTCCCACCTTTTGTGATTGGGGTCAGGTGACCCGTCGTCCACCTTTGGAAGGAAAATCATTTGCTCTGGCATGTGAGAACGAACCTTGCCCTCAATGGGAGCAAGTCACCGTTCAATCCACGCCTAGTAAGGGGGTCGATGTTCGTAGCATTGTGACGGATGATGGTTGGCGTTTTTCAGTCTTCCTTGAAGAAGGCTATGGCGAAATGTTCAATCTTATCGGAGATCCTCAAGAGTTGAATAATTTATACGAGGACTCTGCTTGGACCGCCACGCGTTTGGAATTGCACGAACGGCTCACCCGTGCGTACATGCTCGCCCGCCATACTTATCAGTTCCCCAATTTGCCGTGGGTCGATGGTGAGCCTTGTGTGCCTGATCACAACATCGGTATGCCGCTGAAAAAACTTTATCCATCGCCATGAGGCGCTGAGGGTGGAGTCTATTCCCTCGTTGAGTTTTCGGATGAAACTTCCGGGGGTGTTTCCGGCGGGCGGCTTTGGGCGTAGTCTTTGAGTTGAGGGACGATCCATTGGGTTCCCAGAATTTTGAGGCAGGATGCCAACGGGATCGCCAATAGCATGCCTAGCAGTCCCATCAACGCGCCGCCGATCATCACTGCCAGTAGAACCGATAGGGGGTCAAGATTGGTTGCTTTGCCTTGGACGATGGGTTCAACGACCCAGCCGTCGATGAGTTGGACAGCCACGTAAACCGCACTTGGCCAGAGGATCAATCCCCAGTCAAAGGATTGTTCTTCTCCCACGCCATACATACAGCTAAGTGCGACGGCCGCGGCACATCCGATGACCGCTGCATAGGGGATCAAGTTGAGAATGCCACAGATCAGTCCCAGCAAGAGCCAAAACCGAACATCCACCATCCACCAACCCAAGCTCAAGAGAATTCCCATAACCGCTGCTTGAATCAGGCGGCCGCGAATAAACGCATGGGTCGCTCGGTCCATCTCACGGAGCATGGTCAACGACCGCTCTCGTACATCCAGTGGGATCAACGGATCAAACCATGCAAGGATAGGCCCAAACTTCCAACTGAAAAAGAAAAAACAAAAACTAATAATCACCGCCACCAAGCCCAAATACATGGCCATGTTAAACGCAGACCCGATCGCGCCCATGCCGATGTTCAGCGTTCGCAACAACACCTTGCCCAAGGCCCCGTAGTTCAGATCCATGTCCTGCAGTGAATCCGCCAGTGATGTGACTGTTTGGGAAGGATCATCCGAAGCCTGTTGAGCGATCATCTGCCAATAAGGCTCCAGCGTGTCTGCATGTTTGATGGCAAAGTGAGACACCGTCGATGAAAGCTGCACCGTCTGGCTGATTGTCGGCGGGATCACCCACAACAACACACTCGCCAAAACCACATACGCCCACAATAAAATCAAGGAGGTGGTAACCCAGCGAGGCCAGCGTAATTTTCGATGCACAAGCGTGACCATCGGATTAAAAATATAGGCAAATCCCAGTCCGATGAGAATCGGGGCTGTAACGGAGCGGATGGTATAGACCAGCCACAAAACAATTACGCCTCCAATGATCAATGCCAGATCACGAACCCACGGATAGTCCCACAAATGTGTCGTCTGATTAGAGCGAGAGTTCATATGGCGTAGGTCTCTTTTTTACGTGTGAAAAATGGCATCAAGAAATACTTTTCTTTTAATCTCCGATTTTTTTTTAGAATATAAAAAGGAGACATGTGAATGGGGCTGCCGGCAATTCCGAAGTCGATTGGGACACTTTTGGGAGTATGCCCCAAGGTGTTCCCGGGGACACTTCCGGGGACACTTCCGGGGATGGCTCCGGGGGTAGCTCCGGGGGTAGTTCCGGGGGGGTTATCCGTTTTCGCTTAAGACTAATTTTTGGTCAAAGGCATCTGAGAAATCAAAGACATCGATAAAATCTTTAATGGAGTCTTCGTCTGTTTTGCGCATCAGTTCCGCTTTGACCATGGCAAAGACGATATGTCCAAAGTCTTCACAGGCATAAATGCGGTAGCGGCGTAAGACCGCTCGGGCCATGAGGCCGTATTCTGAAA
Organism: Planctomycetota bacterium; assembly: GCA_024279865.1. Lineage (GTDB taxonomy): Bacteria > Planctomycetota > Phycisphaerae > Phycisphaerales > Phycisphaeraceae > JAJRRC01. The sequence goes on from JAJRRC010000074.1 coordinate 14,295, forward strand.
GTGCAAATTGTTTGAGTCCTTCGCACAGTTGGGGCCCGCTGATATGTCTGCTGGCATCGGCATCTTGTGGGTCAAAATCTTCAGCCATTTCGCCATGGATATGGCGCACCGTGTAATCCAGTCCACGTTGAATAAAAAAGAACGCATCGACGGGATATTTGGTCTGGCCAGCAATTTTCCAGATATTAGGCGTGTCAGACTTCATGCTTGGGTCCATCCTTGTTACTTTCACATTATATTATAGGGCTTGCTAATGATATAAGCTATCGGTTTTCAATTGTTCGTCGTTCGTTACCCGTAAGCCGTCAGAAAAGTTATTTTGTAGTATCTTGTTATTTTGTCTAAGCCTTCTGTTTGTGGCTGGGAGTGTATGACTGGTTATTTATTTAAGGAATGAAATCGTATGCCCGCCACATCCATTTCTCCACAATTACATGAACGCCGCGAATGGATTTTTCTAATTCTTGCGGGTTTGTTCCTTGGTTCACTGACCATGTTGAACATTTTGGGCATCAGCCGTTTCATCGCTTTTGCCAGTTGGTCATCAGAGCAGGGGTGGCAGTGGGGGCAATTTGGCGAATTATCCTTTGCCGTGGCGGTGGGGGTGTTGCCTTATCCGGTGACATTTCTTTGCACCGATTTCATCAGTGAACTCTACGGCCGTCGTCGCGCCAACGGCGTGGTGATGGTGGGCTTGATGCTCAATGTCTGGGTCGTTTTCATCCTTTGGCTAGGCGGTATTTTGCCCCCGGTTCCGGAGTTGATTGATGGCTTGCCTGACCCACAGGCAGGGGATTGGGCGTTTTGGAAGATTCGTCAGTTGACCTTTGGGGCGGTGACGGCTTCGATGATCGCTTACTTGGCAGCCCAGTTCTGCGATGTATACCTGTTTCACTTTTGGAAAAAATTAACCAAGGGCAAGCACCTTTGGCTGCGTAACAACGGGTCAACTCTGGTGAGTCAGGGCGTAGATACTGTGGCAGTGATTTTGATTACCCACTTTTTTGCTCATGCGTTGCCGATTGATGAAACGCGGGCCATTTGGCCTCAGCTTTGGATTTTCATTGCCACGGGCTATGTTTTTAAGGTTTTGGCAGCCTTGCTTGATACGCCGTTTTTTTATCTGGGTGTTCGTTGGTTGGGCAGTTATTTGCAAATGGATCCCAATGCCGAGCATCAGGCCGATGTCGAGGAAGCGGGGGGATAAGGTCTGGGCCAATGCAGAGGGGCTTTGGGTGCAAAAAGCTCAAAATTAACCTTGTGGCAATGCCAAGCTCATTCTCTTTTATGCCCATCGGGTCTAAAAAAAGATGCCACAAGACAAGTAGCGGTCGTCTCGGTACGATACCCGATCTTTAATCCAAGGAGCTTTTTAAAATGGGTGACAAACAGTACCGCATCGGCATCATCGGCATCGGGGGCATTTCCACCATGCACGCCAAGGCCATTGGCGATTTACCCAATGCCACGGTGGTCGCAGGTGTTTGCCGCACTGAGGCCAAGGGACGTCAGTTTGCAGAAGATTTTGATTGCAAATGGTATGCCGATGCCGAGCAGATGATGGATGAACAAAAGCCCGATATTGTGGCGATCACCACGCCCAGCGGCGCACATCTGGACCCTGTCAAAGCGGCTGCCAAGCGAGGCATCCACGTGATTTGTGAAAAGCCTTTGGAAATCAACGTGGCCCGCATTGATGAAATGACTCGCGTGGCGGACGATGCGGGGATTACGTTGGGCGGCATTTTTCCTCAGCGATTTAATCCTGCGATGTTGTTGGTGCGTGAAGCAGTGGCTCAAGGCCGTTTCGGCAATATGGCGACCGGGCTGATTTGTGTTCCTTGGTGGCGTGATGATGCGTACTATTCGCCGGACCGTTGGCAAGGGACGTTGGCGCTCGACGGCGGGGGAGCTTTGATGAATCAAGCCATCCACAACGTCGATGCCTTGCAGTGGCTCATGGCTGCAGATCCATCCTTGGCTAGCTTGTCGCCTGATGAAAATCCCGTGGACGAGGTTTTTGCCTACACCGCCAAGCGAGGCCACGCTGAAGACTTGATCGAGGTTGAAGATACCGCCAGTGCGGTTCTGAAATTTAAAAATGGTGCTTTGGCGCAAATATTGGCCGCCACTTCCATGTACCCCGGAACCGACCGACGCATTTGCCTCGGCGGAAGCTGGGGAACTGCCGAAGTGATCGAAGAACAAATCACCTTGTTTCACTTTCAAAATGAGCAGGAAAAAGACAAGCAAATTCTCGAACAATTTGCCTCTCAAACCCAAGCGACAGGGGCTTCAGACCCATTGGCAATTAGCTATGAAGGGCATACTCACAATATCAAGGCCTTCTTAACATCTTTAGACGCAGGCGAACGTCCGGCCATTGATAGTGTGCAGGCACGCAAGGCCGTGGCGATTATTGAGGCGGTTTATACCTCCGCAGCCGAAGGCAAGCCAGTCAAAGTCAGCTAAATTTCGGTGCTTGAAGTGTAGATGGGGGGTGTATTTGGCCGATAATCCTGAACATAGGGGCTGAGGTCCCATGGGTTAAGGAAATTTGCATGACAAATCAAACACAACGAATTTTACTTCAAAGCGGAACCAATGAAATGGAACTGCTGGAGTTTTACCTTCAAGGCCAGAGCTTTGGCGTGAATGTCGCCAAGATTCGCCAACTCATGCCCTTGAAGGCGACCAAGATCACTCGACTTCCTCAGTCACATGAAAGCGTTCTAGGCACGGTGTTGTGGCAGGATCAATCTATTACGCTGATCGATCTGAATCACGCCTTTGGAAAAAAGGACGAGGTCGACAGCGAAAACCAAATTGTGTTGGTGGCAGAATTTAATCAGCAGATTAACGGGTTTCTTGTGGATGGGGTCAACCGCATTCATCGGATTCACTGGGATCAAATGCAGCCCACGGGCTCTTTTTTAGGTCAATTTCACGTTCCGGTCATTTCGACCGTGACGGTTGAAAAGAATGATATTTTGCTGGTCGACCTTGAGCATGTGATTGCCAAAATAAACAAGACGGATCATGCCTTTGCAAGCCGTCCGGTTCCAGAGAATATTGCCGGCCGTTCACCGAGCGAAATAAAATTACTGTTGGCTGAAGACTCTGCCACGATTCAAGCAGTGGTTCTTCAAACGCTAGCTGAAGCGGGTTACACCAACGTGATGGCTTTTGATAATGGGGGTAGTGCATACAACCGCATTCGAGATCTCCAGGCACAGGCTCAAGAAGAAAATCGACCGATGGACGATTTCTTGGACTTGGTCATCACTGATATTGAAATGCCTCAGATGGACGGGTTGACCTTGTGTCATCGCGTGAAAACCGAGCTGAATCTGAACGTCCCGGTCGTCGTGTTCTCTTCACTGGTGAGTGATGCCATGCAACGAAAATGTGAATCAGTGAACGCCGATGCCAATGTTTCCAAGGCAGACGCGGCAGGTTTGGTCGATACCGTTGACCGCTTGTTGGTGGCCTGAGGATTGCCTCCAAACAGCCCTGCTCTCCAATGTTTGGTATAGCCAGTCAATACTTTTTTTAAAAAAATTCTAGAAAGTCTTGACCAAATCTGTATCTAGGCGCATAATATTAGCAGACGAGCTCTTGCGGGTCTGAACAACCCATAAAGGAGGATGCCAGCCAAGCAGACGGATACCATATTCTGGTGGTTAGAGAAGAGAAGACCATGCGAGGTCTGACCCAAACTCAATATACGATATTATTCATCCGTTTTTTTGAGGCTTCTTCGCATGGTTTTTTTATGCGCAGATTGAATGCCCCATCTCTTGAAAATGACCGCACGCATCGCAGCGTACTGCAACGTGAAATCTGACGAAATGCTCCGTTGCGATGGAAACCACTTCCAAAGAAAAACGCCCGCGAGCGTTTCTTCCTGTTGCAAACGAGACAACGCGACTTCCATACAACGTAATTTCAACTTCGCCCCCCCGGAAGTTCCCCCGGAAGATTCTCCCACAATTTTCCCTGGCCCACTGGCCCATGGCTGTGATGCTGCCAAAGTTGAACGGCTATAACCCAATTCTGTAAATAAAATCTTGCGTTGGTGCTTTTTGCCAAAGGTTTGTAGCTTCACCAAGACACGATCCCAGCCAGCGGTAAGATCCCCAGCGGTCGGATTGGGGACTTCGCTCAAAGGGAAATAAGCTTGGATTCCGATATAGTCCAATGCATCCCAAAACAACACATCTTCATAGCTGTCCCAATTCGCCCCATAAGTGAGCTTGCCATGATACACGCGGCGAACCGCTCGAATGATCCGACGCCAGTTCGCCTCACGGTGAAGGGTTTTTTTGTATTCCACGCCCACACAAATATAGATCAGCATGGCCTGCCTGTGCCATCGTGGCTTGGGCCACAATGAACTTTTCATAGTCTGTAAAAAAACGTTGCCACTGTAATTCAGTGTCGAATTGAATTTTACCTCGCCAGGAAAACGGGCTTCCCCAATACCCCAAGTGAGGCTTGAGCATCACCTTCAACCCCCGCTTGGCAGCTTGACGCAAGGGCTCCATCACCGAGGCTTGCTGGGTCTCAGAGTTAAAACGCAGCTCGCCATGACGGCCCACCCACGCATAAGGATGAAAACTGATCCAATTCACGCCCAGTGGACCCATTTCATCAAGCGTGCGATTCATCTGAGGTGAGTCCCACTCCCCAAGCCCCGACCCAAAACAAGTAATCGTCATCCCACGAATCCCTCCGCCCCCGCCCCCGCCCCCGCCCCCGGAAGTATCCCCGGCTGTGCTGGCTGAAATGTTCTTGGCGGATTGGCCGGAAACATCGGCAGTATTTTTCGCAGGTGTTTCCCCTAGCAGGCTCGCAGCGATCAAAATAGGTAAGAGATAAATGAGCATGATGAAGCAAAATTCCTTGAGCCTAGGTGTGAATAATTGTAGGCATTGACTTGAGGTGGGGAATTAGCAGGGCGAAAAGTTTTCAGAAGAAACGACCAGGTGCTTGAGGTTTTCCCCTAGGGCCAGCTTCCGGGGGGGGATTTGCGGTTTTTTGGAAAAAAGATACCATGCTCCCCGCAATTGCACCCGTAGCTCAATTGGATAGAGCGGCGGTCTACGGAACCGCAGGTTGCAGGTTCGAATCCTGCCGGGTGTACTAAAATTAAACCCCTTCAAGTTGATCGCTTGGAGGGGTTTTTTGATGGAGTGGGAGGTTATTCCAAGCCCAATGCCAAGGCATGCACAAGGCCGACTTTAAATGAACTTATTCTGAAAAACAGAGAATCGTGAAAATAGATTAGTTCGCAGGGTATTGCGGGGGGTGTCCGTCAAGGACCGCCATGACATCACGCACGACCCAGCTCATGTTCTGTAACGCACAATCCGTCCGCGAGGCTAGGTGAGGCAATAAACGGGCATTTGGTAATCCAAACAGCGGATTGGTTGCCTGGGGCGGTTCAGGGTCATGCACGTCTAGCACCGCAAAACTTGCAGGACAGTTTTTGAGATGAACCGCCAAGGCTTCATCGTTGACCAACATCCCCCGGGCAGCATTGATAAATAGGCCCTCGGGCTTGAGCTGGGCAAAAGCCTTCGTATCAAGCAAATGGTGGTTCTCAGCGCGGCCATCAACGTGGATACTCAGAATGTCCGACTCGCGGTATAGCTGATCTTTGTCCACCAATTCAATGGGATAGTCGATTTCACTTTGTAGTTGCTCAGCGGGAAGTAAATCATTGGCGAGGATTTTGATCCCCAACGCATGGGCTGCTTTGCCCAAACGTTTGCCAATACGACCAAAGCCAAGAATTCCCAAGGTTAATTCATCAAGCTGGCGGCCGACCTGCTCTTTTCGCAATTGATGAAAATCGCTTGGCTCCACCGCTTGGCTCAAGGTATATCGCGGACGATAGTGATCAAGTATCAGGCCAAATACATATTCGATCACTGCTTGGGTATTGGCATCCGGCGTATAAACGACTTGGACCCCACGCTCGCGGCAAGCGTCCAGATCAATATTGTCCAAACCCACACCCGCACGTCCCACCACCTTGAGCAGGGGCGCTTGATCTAAAAACGCATCGTCGACTTGGGTATAAGTCCGCACCACCGCCCCTTGAGCCTTGGCAAGAACCGTGGCGAGGCCAGGTTCATCGTGGGCATGCCATACGACATTAGCGCACGAATCAAGCCACTTGGCGCAGGTGTCGTCAAGCGTTTCAGTAATAAGGACGGTGTGAGGCATTTGCCGTTAGCCGAGCTTATTCAAAGTGTTCAGCATTTTTAGCGATGTAGTCGGTCCACTCTTCGGGAAGGTCTTCTTCGGGGAAGATGGCTTTCACGGGGCATTCGTCTACGCATAGGCCGCAGTCGATGCAGGTGTCCGGGTCGATGTAGAGCTGATCCACGGAATCGAAGTCAGCAGCATCCTTGACAGGATGAATGCAATCGACCGGGCAGACATCGACACAGGCAGTGTCTTTGGTATTTACGCAGGGTTCAGCAATGATATGGGGCATGGTCATACACCTTTTGGTTTTGGAAATGTAACAAAGTAACCCAACAGATTGCCAGTATAAACAGAAGTGCGCTTCAATCAAATCCTCCCCCCCGGAAGTTTTCGATGGTTTTTCTTAGAGCATTTTATTTTTTATGAGGAATGGGGTCATCTGTGCTTTTGGATCCTTTGCTTCTAGGAGGTGGTGGGGGCTTGCAGTGTTTCCCGGGGCCCAACTTCCGGGGGGTTGTTGTTTGTGGGTTGTTTTTTTACACTTGCAGCCATGATTAAAGCAATTGTATTTGATTTTGATGGCGTGGTCGTGGATTCTGAACCCCTGCACTACCGGGCATTTGTCCAGGTGGCCAAGCCGCTGGGGGTGACCATTACCTGGGAGCAATACCTCCAGGAATTTATTGGCTATGACGACCGCGATGCCTTTCGCGTCATGCTTGGAGGCAGGCCAGGCATGGTCGGCACACCCAAAAACGAGGCCAAACTCGCTCAATTGGGTCATGACAAAGCCGTGGCCTTTGAAAATGAAGTCCGAGCAGGCTTTGAACCCATCCCAGGGATTCTGGCATTGATCGAGCAGGCCCACCAGCAGTGGCCGCTTGCCATTGCCAGTGGCGCGACCCGTTTTGACATCGACTTGATTTTGGGCGAATTGGGCTTGGCGGACCGATTTAGCCCCATTGTGACCGCCGATGACGTGCAATATTCCAAGCCTCACCCTCAAACGTATGCTAAAGCCGTGGGGGAATTGGGTTTTGCAGCAGACCCCAGTGCATGTTTGGCCATTGAGGATACCGCAGCGGGCATTGAATCAGCCCGAGAGGCTGGGTTGCAGGTTTTGGGAATCACCAGCACGGGGGATGCTTCTCAGCTTGGCCGTGCGACTCGTGTGGTGGAGACATTTCAAGGCATTACCCCCCAGCAGCTTGAACAGTGGTTTGGAGGGTAAATTCCAATTGTTTATTTGCCTAGAAGTCCTTTGAGGGTGCTGCCTACGTCTTTGGCTTGGTCTGCTTTTCGCTTGGCATCGATGAGGCTGCGTGCATCTTTGACTTTGCTGAGGAATGAAACGGGTAGGCCGTTCATACTTTCAATCTTGAGAAGGGCGGTGTCGGCTAGGTCCAACTTGTTGGCTTTGATGTAAGCGGTGGCTTGGTTTAGGAGTGGCTGAGCTTTGGCCATGAGTGCTTGAGCTTTGGCCTTGGCGGCATCGGCAGCAGCTTGAGCTTGAGCTTTGGCTTGAGCGGCAGCTTTATCAGCAGCGGCTTGTGCTTTGGCCTTGGCCTGGGCAGCAGTTTTTTTAGCATCTGCTTTGGCTTTGGCGGCCGCGGCAGCGACGGCTTTGGCTTGTATTTTGGCGGCTGCGGCAGCTTGGGTCGCTGTATCGCTTGCAGCGGTCAAGGCTTGTGTGGTCGCAGGGGCGGTGATGTCTGGTGCATTGTTGACTGGCGGGGTTTTGGCTGAATCTGAATCGTCGCCGCAGCCGTATAAAGCCAGTGCGACACCTGCAACGAGAACCCATTGCCATTTGTATAGTTTCATGGTGCTGTTCCTTTAAGTGTGTTTGGGAATTCCCCGTGGTTTGGTGCACGTCTCCTTGTGGTGAGAGATGCGATAGAAGTTTAGTGTAAAGGTTTCTTGTGTAAATACCAATGCCAACCGTATCACCTATCACAAAAGAAAAAACTCAGGCTTCAATCACGCGAGGCAAGTTTATGGAAGGTAGAATATGGATGATGACACAACGCTTGGGATATTTGGTTGTTTTTTGGTTTGCATGCTCGGCTGTGGTCGTGGGAGCAGAAGAAATTCGCCAAGACGACCCGCTGGTACACACAGCCCATCTATCCTTGCAAAACGGCTCGGTGTCACTGGGTGAAGTGCTTGCCCAAATGTTGGAATGGGTTGGCTTTGACGGTGGTTCTGTTCGCAAGGCAGTGACTTTACAGATTGCAGTGGCCGGGCCCGCAGGCAAGATTCAATTGCAACAGCTTGAAAAAGTGACCGATGGCATTGTGCGATTCAAGGTTGATGCCACGCAATTAACATTGACGTTGGACCGGGTGGCTTTGCGTGCCAAAGAAAAACAGATTCGTCATCAGGTGCGGGTTTTCATGGAGCAGTGGTTCCCTGAGCAGGCCGCGGCAGCTCGAATGCAATATGGCTTGCGGGTGGTGAGACCCAATGGTCAGCGATCTGAGTTGCCCCATCATTTTGCCATTGAATATGCGGTGGTTCTGGTGCATGGGATTGATGAGCCGGGGGATATTTGGGATTCACTCATCCCGCATTTGCAAAAAGCAGGCTACACCGCCATTGAATTTTTTTATCCCAATGATCAGCCGATTGTAGATAGTGCAAAATTGCTGGCTGTCGAGTTGGCTCGCTTGCGAGGATTAGGTATTGAGCAGGTGAGCTTGGTGTCTCACAGCATGGGTGGGCTGGTCTGTCGTGAAATGCTGACCTCCCCAGAAGCCCCCCCGGAAATTTCGGATACCGAACTCACACTCCCGGGGGCACTTCCGGGGGGGCTTCCGGGGGTGGATCGGTTGATTATGGTGGGAACGCCCAATGGGGGTTCGTCGTTGGCTCCTTTGCGTTTGGTGGGGGAGATGCGTGAGCAGGTGATTCGGTATTTTTCGGGTGATGGCGGGTTGTTTGGGTCGATGTTTGATGGTGCGGGTGAAGCTCAGGTGGATTTGTTGCCTGGGAGTTCTTTTTTGCGTACGCTCAATGCGAGACCTCATCCTGCGGGGGTGCATTACACTTCGATTGCGGGGATCGCCAGTCCGATTAGCGAAGCAAAAATTCGTCAGTGGGATCGCCAGGCAAAGGGGTATTTAAGCAAGCAAGGCCAAGCGATGGCATTGGCGTTGCGTGGTGCGTTGGCGGGATTGGTGCGTGGGGTGGGGGATGGTTGTGTGAGCCTTGCATCTACCCGGTTGGCAGGGGTGACGGATCATGTCACTGTCGAGGCGAACCATCGCACGCTTTTGCGACAGGTTGGCCCCTTTGGCGAAGAGGTGCCTGTGGCGATTCCGATTATTTTGGATCGGCTGTCAGACAAATCTCGTGCATTACCTGTGCGTTAGAACATTTCGCATCAATATAGGTGCCGTTTTGAGTTGGATCGCTTCTTTTTCGGCGACTGGCCCAATAATGGACGGCAATCAGTGACACCAAATGCTCTAAGCGTACAGCCATCACAAAGCCGCCCTCTAAAGTCTGTTGAAAAGTTTGATTCTTCTTGATGCAACACACGCGGATACTTGTCGAGGAGGACTTCAAACAAGAGGAAAGAACCCTGTCGTCAACAGCAAGTAAAAATTTTCAAGCAATCTATCTCCTCAGTCTGTAAAATTAGAGCGATGCCAATTCCGCTTCCTGAAGTTCTTGTTTGGACCAATGCTGCACGCGTGACCTTGACGGGTCAGGTGCTTGGCGCGATGGCGGATGCGGTGACACCCATTGCCATCGGCGGCCGTCGCGGCAGTCCCGTCGACGACCTGGCACGAACCTTGGAACTGCCACGCGGAGATGACCTTCGTCTTTTGCTTGTAGAACATCCGCCCGAGTATTTATTTCTCGCTACTTGGGAGGGGATCACCCTTGACGACCTCATGGTTGCCCATGAGCATGGCATCACTATTTTGACGCTGGAACCCTTGGCGGTTCAGTTGGGACAGGTTCCGGCAGTTGCATTGGTCAGCGAGCAACTCCCTGCATTTGAAGCAAGTCCCAGTTGGACCGATGCTGCAGATCCATTGCAAACCCTGGGTATCCTTCGACATTTTAATTACACCAGTACCGGGCCAGCGGAACATCCGAGCCTCATTGCTCGTTTGACCGAGGCATGGCGGTTGAGCTTGGCGTTGATGGGGATGCCCTTGCGAATTGATGCCGCCTTGGCTGGGCCGTCAGATCACATGCCAGAGGATCTGCGAAAAATGACAGGCCACTTGAGCATTCACGCCCGACTGCGTGGCGGCAGTACCCTGAGCATGTTCATCAGTGATCAATCACCCGTGGCGACCCGACAATTAACCTTGCTCGGCGATGAAGGTCAGTTTGTGGTGGGCGAAGAAACCTATCAGCTTTATCAGGCAGACGGGACGCTGTTGGATCAGTCAGATCACAAGCCTGACGGGGGGCGGACTTTTGCGGATCAGATTGTTTTGGCGTGGCGGAAATTACTCGGCCGATCTGAAGCCACCAGCCAAGCTTCATTGCAAAGCCAGCGTCAATCCCAAATTCTTGCCTGCATCGGAGCTTGCCAGATCAGCGTTCGAACCAGTGAGCCTGAAAGTGCCGCCCGATTGCTGGAACTGCATGTTTAAAATGGATGGGAGACGCTGTTTTTTTCGTGGCGTGTAGTGAAGATGCGACCCCAAGCCCATACCCTCAAAACAACGATTGAACTCGAGCAGACCACCTTCCGCCGATTTGCTCGGCGTTACACGCAGACCTATGGCAAGGTGGGCTTGTGTGCGATCACAACCGAAGGACAGATTCTTTATACCTACGGCCGTTGGAAATTTGATCAATCAGAAACATGGCAACAAACGCGGCTTTTTGCATTGAGTGAAGCTTTGCGGTGGGGCGAAGCCACCGTGGTCAGTGGGCCTGAGGATCACTTCTTGTGGGCTGTACCTTTGATGCGTAACAGTCATACGCTGGGCGCGTTGGTGGGCGGGATTTCAGAAAAACGTTTGTTTCCCACCGGGCTTGATAAACCTTCAACCGATACGCGGGCTGCCTGTATTGGATTACGCACAATCGCGGAGCAGATGAATTTAACCAATGCTTCTTTTTTGTATCAACAGCGAACACAATCCCATGAGGAACATCAGCGAGCGGAAGTAATCCATTTGCTCAAACTCAGTCCGCAGTATGATCTACGCCAGATTTATCTGCGGGAGGAGCCGGACCTTGTGGCTGCGGTGCGTAAAGGAAATCGTGGCGAGGCTCGCAATATTCTCAACTGCATTCTGGTCAGCATGATGTATCACGCGGGCGATCATTTTGATTTGACCAAAAGTTTCTTTATGGAACTCGTCGCCACGGTCACACGCACCGCCGTCGAAGCAGGGGGGAGCCCTTCAGAACTGCTGGGTGATAATTTTGCATTCATTTCTGAATTGGCAGGCATTCAAACCAATGAACAGTTAGCGCCTTGGCTGCACAAAGTGCTTGAACGCATTATTGATGGGATTGAGAAGCATCGTCAGGATTCTCAGACGGTTTTGTTAATTGATGCGATTACTTATATGAAGCAGCACTTGGGGGAGCCGTTAACGCGGGACGCGGTGGCGGAGGTGGCGAACATGTCGCCGTCCCATTTTTCACGGACGTTTCATCGCCAGACGGGCCGGAGTTTTACCCAGATGCTCAGTCGCATGCGGGTGAACCAGGCATCGGAAATGCTCTCTCAGACATCAGAAAGCGTCGGCCGTATTGCTATGGTGTGTGGCTTTGGAGATCAAAGTTATTTTACCAAAGTATTTCGGCGTTATACCCACCTTTCACCACGCCAGTATCGGCTTCAATATCAATCTCCTCATTCAGCAGCGATGTAACTTAGCTGAGCCACGAGGCTGTGTGTTTGACCTTCTTTTCTTGTGAAGATTGAATAGAAACGCTATAACAAATCGCTGTGATTATCGGTCCAGATGAGTTTTAATAAAGGTTTTTTTTGATGTCAGAACAGAGCCCCCCCGGCTCCCCCGGCTCCCCCGGCTCCCCCGGCTCCCCCGGCCCACGTAAGCCCAATGTGATTTTAATTGTGATGGATGATTTGGCTTGGGGAGATTTGGCTTGTCATGAAAATCCTTATACAAGAACGCCGAACCTTGATGCGATGCATGGGCAATCTGCCCGGCTGACGCGCTATTGTTCAGGACCGTTATGTACGCCAGCTCGGGCGAGTTTGATGACCGGTCGATACCCTTATCGCACTCGTGCGATTGATACTTATTGCGGCCGTAGCATGATGGACCCCGATGAAGTCACCCTCGCAGAAGTGTTACGCCAGGCAGACTATCGCACCGGCATTTTTGGGAAGTGGCATCTCGGTGACTGTTACCCAACGCGTGCGATGGATTTTGGTTTTGAAGAATCTTTGGTGCATAACGGCGGTGGATTACGCCAAGCAGCCAACTTGGGCCATGACAGTTATTTTGACCCCGACCTGATGCACAACGGCCAATTGGTTCCCTCCAAGGGTTATTGCACCGATATCTTCACCGATGCAGCGATGGCCTTTATTGAAGAAAAAAAAGACGATCCTTTCTTTGTCTATCTCGCAACCAACGCGCCGCATTGCCCTTTTGAAATTGATAAAAAATGGGTCAAGCCCTATCGGGACATGGGGCTCAACGACAAGTACGCACGTATCTATGGCATGGTGGAAAACATTGACATGAACGTCGGACGTGTACTCGATCAACTTGACGCGCTAAACCTTGCTGACGATACCATTGTGATTTACACCAGTGATCATGGGCCTTGCCCCTCGGCAACCCATGAGGGAAAAATTCGCTTTAACGCAGGATTGCGGGATATCAAAGGAACCATGTACGAAGGGGGCATTCGGGTTCCTTGTTTTTGGCGATGGCCTGGGCATTTTAAAGCTGGCCTCGATGTGGATCGGATTACCAATCCCATTGATCTGCTTCCGACGTTGGTGAATTGTTGTGACGCTGCGTTGCCAGGGGATCGTACGATTGATGGGGCAGATATCACAAGTTTGCTGAGCGAAGATTCAGATACAGGGTCATGGCCTGACCGAACTTTGTTTATGCAGTGGCATCGTGGGGATGTACCCAAGCAGTATTACAACTACGCGGTGATTGAACAGCAGTACAAGTTGTATCGTCATGACGAAGATCCTGACGCGGAGCTTTATGACATTGAAAATGATCCATCGGAACAGCACGATCTTGCGTCACAAGAACCCACTCGTGTGGATGGGATGCGTCAACGTTATGACGCATGGTTTGAAGATGTTTCAAATACACGGGGCAAAGACAACTACGCACCGCCACGTATTTATCTTGGGACTGAGCACCATACGGTCCTGACCCGTCAGGATTGGCGTGTGCATGGGACCGATGGTTGGGATGACAGTCTGTTTGGTTATTGGGAAACCCTGCTGGTAGAACCCGGCACGCATCAGGCCACCATTCGTTTTACGCAAACGTCACAGCAGGCAGTGGTTGTTCTGCAATTCAACGAACAGTGTTATGAAGCAACGGTTCCTGCTGAGGCCAGTTCTTGTCAGATCACTTTGGCGGACCTGTCTGTGGGCCCTTGTCGCGTTGAATCTTGGGTCCAAACCCCAGAATGTCGCATTTCCAGCAAGTCCATTGAATGGGTCAAGCTTTGAGCCATGGCCCCTTGGGGTCGAACCCTTGGGTCTTTCGATATTGAAAGAAAGCACAAAATTACCAAAGTTTGCTCTTAGAATCCAAGTCTTTCGTCTTTTGGATCGCTATGATTTGGGCGGTGAATGACATTTTAAACACATGGTGTGTTGTCGTTGTTCCTGTTTTAAAAGGCTTGTTTGCTCAAGCCTAATATCTAGGAGAAGCACGATGAGCGTGATGGAAGACCTGAATAATGCGGTGATTACTGGTAATCGTAACGTGGCGGTGGCCTTGACCCAGCAGATGATCGATGAGGGGGTTACGCCCATGGACATCGTGGACAACGGCCTTGTCCCTGGCATGGGGGTGGTGGGGGAGCGTTTTAAGAACAATGAAATTTTTGTTCCTGAGATGCTCATTGCTGCCCGGGCGATGAAAGAGGCGATGGCCTTGGTCGAACCTCTGTTGGCTGCTGCGGGGATTGAACCAGCATACACCGTCATCGTCGGCACAGTCCAGGGAGACCTTCATGACATCGGCAAAAACCTCGTGGTCATGATGTTCAAAGGTGCGAACTTCGGCGTGGTCGATTTGGGAACCAACGTGCCTGCGGACGCATTTGTTGCCGCAGCCAAAGAGTACGGTGCCGATGTGGTGGCATTGAGCGCTTTATTGACGACCACCATGCCTTCGATGAAAGATACGGTGGTGGCGATGAATGCTGCGGGTCTTGATGGCGTGAAGGTGATGATCGGCGGCGCGCCGATCACCCAGTCGTTTGCCGACGAAATCGGGGCAGACGGCTACGCAGCCGATGCAGCCAGTGCCGTGGACAAAGCCCAGGAATTAATCGGGGCGGCCGCTTAAACAAGACTTACTTGTACCAATCCCATAAAAAACTCGTGCGTTTTGTTGTTCGCCGAGACTGAACTGACAAGACTTTATAAAAATCTCAATGCGCAACAAAAATACGCAATGCGTATTACTTTAAAAGAGTACGAAAAATTATTTTTGACATGGCAAAGCCGTCACAACCGGCGAAAGCTATAGTACGCTCTGTAAAAAATACAAAAAAGTCTTGTTTGGGCTGAAAGTGAGATGTACCATGCCGTTTGAAAAAACCATCGCTCGGGCCGAGGCCTTTCTCAAAGGAATGATGTTTGACTGTCATACCTGTGGTCAGTGTGTGCTGTCTCAGACAGGGATGGTTTGCCCCATGTCCTGTCCCAAGGGGCTTCGCAATGGTCCTTGTGGCGGCACGCTGGACGGTAAATGTGAAGTCTATCCCAGTAAGTCCTGTGTCTGGGTGCGGATTCATAATCGAACCTCCCACGAACCGTATGACCTGCCCAAACTCATCGCCTCAGCAGATGCCAGTTTGTACCGCACCTCGTCTTACCTGAACCTGCTCAACGGCAAAGATTCTCAAACACGAAAACCCCTAGACTATCTGGACCTGCCCAAACAACGAACACGCCAACCGATCCAAACCCAATCCAAACTCGAACAGAAACTCAAATCAGGCCAATTCGTTAAACTCTGTGAACTCCGCTCGCCACGTGAAGCAAACTTTGAGCATTTTGAAGAACAGTGGGAGCTGATTCGCGAACATTTTGATGCTGTGAATATCACAGCCTATCTCAACGGCAAGCCTTCACTTTCATCACCCTTGGCGGCCAGGCGTTTGCGTGAACTCGGTGCGGACCCCATCTGTCAAACAACTTGTCGGGACTATACCAAGACCTCGTTTGTGGCTGAGTTGATTGAAAATCAGATGAACGATGTGCATAACGTGTTGTGTTTGACCGGTGATTCCTATGCAGGCACGCCCAAGATCAAACAAGTTTTCGATATGGATTCGTCTTGGATGCTTTATGAAGCACGCCATATTCGAGAGCATCGGCAGATCGCTTTTACCGGGCAGGTGATGAAGAATCCGCCCAAGCCGTTTTTGGGTGCGGTGATCAATCCATTTACCACGCCGATGAACGTGCCGATTCGCAGGCTCAAGCAGAAGGCTGCTGCGGGGGCTGATTTTATTCAGACCCAGATGGTGTTTGAGGTTGAGCCGTTTCGTCGGTTTATGGAGTTGGTTTGTCAGGAAAAGATTGATGAAGACGTATTTATTTTGGCGGGTGTGCCTGTGATTATTTCGCCAGGTGCGTTGAAGATGTTGCCTCATGTGCCGGGGGTCGGGGTTCCACCTGATGTGCTTGAGCGTTTGCAGAACGCCAAAGATTTGCGGGCTGAGGGGTTGGCTCTCGCTTGTCAAACCATTCGGGAAATTCGGCAAATCCCAGGCATCAGCGGGGTTCATCTGATGTTAATGGGTTCAGACCACAGCGTTCTCAAGGATGTGATTGGTGTTCTGGACGAAGAAATTGAGCCCTCTACTTTTCAAAATGTCGCAGGCGATACTCAGCCTGCGACCCAAGGAGTCCTTTCTCATGTCGATTGATGCCCTGACGATTGTGGGTGAACGAATTAACCCTGGATTTAAAAGTTCCAAAGCGCTTCTCGATGCCAAAGACCTTGATGGCCTTGCAGCATTGGCGGTGGATCAGGTTCAAAAAGGCGCGACTTATTTGACCATTAATGTGGGCGAGCACGCATCGGTCGACGACCCGCGTTTTCTGCTGGCAGTGATTCAAGCGGTTCAGGATGCGGTGGATGTGCCGTTGTCTTTTGATTATCCGCATCAGTCGGTGCAACGGTTGTGTTTAGAAACCTATGACCCCGCCAAGGCCAATGGGCATAAGCCGATTGTGAATTCCATTGCCGAGGCACGCTGGGACATGCTTGAACTCGTGGGGATTCAACCGTTCAAGTTGGTCATGATGGCATCAGAGCGTTGCGAGGGTGATGCCATGATTCCCAATCGCAATGCCCCGGAAGTTCATCAGACCGCCAAGCGAATGGTCAGTATGCTAATGGAAAAACATGACCAGTTTGAAATGGACGACATGATCATTGATGTTTCACTGGCATCTCTTGGTGCTGATACCGAAGGGCTTACCCGCATGGCTGTGGACTCGATCAAAGCCATCGGTGCAGATCGAGAACTCGATGGCACCCATCGGCTCGTCGGTTTGTCGAACCTGAGCATCATGCTTCCCAAACTTGCGACTGATGGTAGTCTTTTGAAGGTCGGTCTGGAATCAGCTTTTTTAACCGAAACCATGCCACATGGCTTGGACATGGTGCTTGGCACGCCTGGCCGCGACTATCAAATCCTTCCCGATGATAACTTTATCCTTCAAGGTTTCCGTGAAGCCATCGCACTTGATGGCTTTGATACGCTCATGCGAGTTCAAGAACTTTACACAGCAGCCGTATTATGAAAAAGATTCAACTGATCGTCGATAGCTATTTTGATGGCCACCTCTTGCAAAACGCAGGGCCCTATACCTTCCTCATTGAGGACGGCATCATTGCGAGCATTGCGGTGGGCAAGGCTCCATTGGCTTCTCCCCAAGTTCAACTTCTTCAAGCTCCATTTGCCATGCCTGGCCTGTGTGAAGCGCATTGCCATCTGTTTCTCAATGGCGCGGAGCTGGACGTTAAAAAACGCAAAGACTCTCTCTCCGCACCACGCGAACAAATGCTCCAAGTCGCCCGACAAAGCTTGACGGAAAATTTTAACGCAGGTATCACCCTCATCCGCGATGCAGGCGATATCCATGGCATCAATATTGCAATCCGAGAAGAACTCGCCCACGAGCAAGCCATTCACCCCCAACTTCGCTGCCCCGGCTACGCCATGCGTAAAGCCAAACGCTACGGCAGCTTCATGGCCATCGAAACCACCGATGACCCCCAGAACATTCAAGCCGTCGTCAAACAATTGGCTCAAAACGCAGACGACTTAAAAATTCTCCTCACTGGCATCATCGATTTCGAAAAAGGCATCATGAAAGGCAACGTCCAGTTTGACCTCGCTCAGGCCAAGCTCATTGTGGCTGAAGCTCAAAAATACAACCTGCTCACCTATGCCCATTGCAGCGGGGCAGATGGGTTGAAAATTCTCACCGAGGCAGGCATCCATAGCATTGAGCATGGCTTCTTCATGGAGAAAAAATTTCTGGAAGTGATGGCCCAAAAACAAATCGCCTGGGTTCCTACTTTCTCGCCTGTCTTTTTCCAGTACGCCCGCCCGGAATTTGCCGGCTGGAATCAGACCACCATCGACAAATTGTGGGACATTCTCGATAACCATTTCAAGCATTTAGACATGGCACAAAACATGGGCGTTCCCATCGTCGCTGGCTCCGATGCCGGTAGCTATGGCGTGCCCCACGGAACAGGTCTCATCGACGAAATGCTTTTTCATGCTCAAGCCGGTTTGAGTGTGGATGCCGTGTTAGCCTCCGCCACGTCCACGCCTCGTCAATTATGGGGATGCAACAGCGCCGACCTCAAGGTCGGCAATCGTGCGGACTTGATCACCTTGGAAGAATCGCCTTACAAGAACATACAAAACCTGAAAAAAGTACAGACGGTGGTTTTGGGACAAACAATTCATGAAAGTGTTTGTGCCAATATCGAGTCTTGAATAACGCGAAAATAGCTGCAAGCATCCTTACTGACGCATCTGTAAAAAGACCGAAGACGCGAATATGGATGTTTTATAAAATTTGATATTTCAGTATTGGGAAAAAATTTCATCGGCTTTGACCGGGGAATTGGAGCGGGCGTTTGCCGATACAAGTTGACTTTCAATCATGGTACTCGGACAATTTAGCATGCGGGCGTTTGGAATGGTTTTGCTTTTGAGAGAAATAAGGAATTGTCATGAAGACTTATTTTACAATGCAGTGTCTGGTGATGTTGATGTTGGTTTTTGTGGTGACGAATGTGGGCTTGGCACAAGAAAAGGCGGCCACCTACCAGCAAGTATTTACCCAAGGCCAACAGCATCGCAAAAACAAGCAGCACAAACAAGCCCTCGCCAGCTATCAAGAAGCAAAGGAACTGGCCAAAACGCCCACTCAAACCTCTCAGGCTTATATTTACATCGGCCACTCGTACCGAAGTTTACGCCAGTGGGCCAAAGCCAACGAGGTATTTAACCAGATTCTAAAAAACGACAAGTTTCCCCACGGCCATCAGATTCAAGCTCGCTACCACCTTGCGGTGGGACAGAGGACGCTTAAGCAACTCGATGAGGCAAAGGCCAACATCGCCCAATTGCTCGCCATGGAAAAAGTCTCTCCCATATGGCAGGGTTACGCTTATCTGCTTGATTCGGAAATCGCTTCTCAAACCAAAGATTATAAGTATGCGATTCAAGCCGCCCGCAAGGGCTTGGCGTTGGAAAAAATCAACGTGCATCAACGGGCGAGCCTGCAATTGACTCTCGCTCACGCATTGCGTGCGAGCAAGCAATATGACGAGGCGATCAAGGCTTATCAAAAAATGCTGGAGATGAAGAAAACGCGCCCGAATGTTCAGATTGCAGGACTGCATCATCTGGGGGTGTCCTATATGAACAATAAGCAATTGGATGAAGCCATTGACGTTTTTCGCAGGCAACTGGAAACCTTTCCCAAGCAGGGCCCGAGTATGACAAGTTGGGCGAAATACCGTCTGGCACTGTGCCTGTTGCAGCAGAAGAAGACCGACGAAGCGAAGGAACTTTTCGAACAAGTGGTCAAAATGCCCAAGGCCAACAAGCATGTGAAGCCAGCTGCCCAGAAACAGCTTGACAAATTGAACAAATAGAAGGCCTCCGAGACAATTGATCTGATGGAGAAACAATCCAATTATCCCGCCACGGATTCTTCATTGCGTATCGCGGTTGTCGCGTGTGCGGTGATGGAGATCGAACTGGAGCATTACTGCCAGGGCATGGACCACATTGTTCATGTGGAAATGATGGAGCAGGGTCTGCATAACGATCCCCCGCTGTTGAGCAACCAATTGCAGCAAGCGGTGGGCCGGGTGGAACAGAGGGTTCTGGATCTGGATGCGATTGTGCTGGTGTACGGGCTGTGCAGTCGAGGGACGGAAAACGTTCGTGCCAAAAATTGCAAATTGGTCATGGCCCGCGCTCATGACTGCATTACCCTGCTCTTGGGTTCCAAAGAGCGGTACGCTCAATACATTAAAGATCATCCGGGGACTTACTGGTACAGCCCAGGCTGGAACAAGCACCACATCCCCCCCGGTAAAGAACGTTACGAAAAGCTCTACGCAGCGTATGTTCAAAAGTATGGCCAGGACAATGCTGAATATTTGATGGAATCCGAGCAGCACTGGTTCAGTACCTATGACCGGGCTGCGTATGTGGACCTGACCGTGGGGGCGACCCCTCAAGACAAGCAATACACCCAAGACTGTGCCGACTGGCTCAAATGGGATTATGCCCATGAGTCCGGTGACCCGCAATTGTTCATTGATTTGCTGTTGGGCCGATGGGATGACCAACGGTTTTTGGTTCTCGAACCGGGGGAATCTCTTGAACTCAGTGGCGATGACCGGGTGATTCGCACCGCAAGCTCTTCTTGATACGCATTGCGTATTCTAGTTGCGTGGTGAGAGTTTTATAAAATTTTGTCAATTCAGTCTCCTCGACTCACAAAATACACGAGTTTTAAATGGGATTGGTATGAGTATCTCAATGAATCTCTTTTTTTGCATTTGCACATTTGTCAGACATTCACGACACTACTTTGTTTCATGCTGACAATAATTAAGGAGACTTTGTAATGACGGTGCTTGATGTCGATCCAATGACGCAGATGGAGTTGATCCCAACTCAGGTTTTTGAAGCTTCGGGCGAGGCCAATAGGGCTGTGGCTCAGGAAATCGCAGGCCTCATTCGCCAGCGTGCTGCTGAGGGAAAGCCTTGTGTCTTGGGTCTGGCGACCGGGTCTACCCCCGTGGGTGTTTATGACGAATTGATTCGTTTGCACAAAGAAGAAGGCTTGTCCTTTGCGAATGTGGTGACGTTCAACTTAGATGAATATTATCCCATTAAGCCCAATGAGTTACAGAGCTATAATCGTTTCATGGCTGAACATTTGTTTGACCATATCGACATTCCCAAAGACCAGATTAACATTCCCGACGGCACGGTTTCTTCTGATACGGTGCATGAGTATTGTCAGCGTTATGAAAAAATGATTGATGATGCGGGTGGATTGGACCTCCAGCTATTGGGCATTGGTCGTACGGGGCATATCGGGTTTAACGAGCCTGGTTCAGGGCTTAAAAGTATTACCCGTTTGATTACGTTGGACAAAGTGACTCGGATGGATGCTTCGGGGGACTTTTTCGCAGAAGAGAATGTGCCTCGCCGCGCGGTGACGATGGGTGTGGGGTCGATTTTCAAGGCTCGTCGCGTGGTGTTGTTGGCCTTTGGCGAGAACAAAGCGCCCGTGGTCGCCAAGGCGGTCGAAGGCGAAGTGACCGATGCGATTCCTGCCACGTTGCTTCAGCAGCATCCTAATGCTCAGATTGTGCTAGATCAGGCGGCCGCGGATTTATTAACGCGCTTTAAAACCCCTTGGGTGGTGGGTCCGATGAAATGGAGCGGCCGCACCATTCGCACGGGCGTGATTTGGCTGTCTCAAAAATTGGGGAAGCCCATTTTGAAGCTCACCGAAGAAGACTACAACGAAGCGGGTCTTCAGGACCTGCTCGCAGAGCATGGCTCTGCCTACGATATTAATGTCCGTGTCTTCCGTGAGATGCAGCGAACCATCACCGGTTGGCCAGGCGGCAAGCCCAAGTCCGCCAAGGTGGTTGATGATCCGGATTTGGCCCGCGACAAAATATTTCCCAAGCGAGTGTTGATCTTCTCACCTCATCCTGACGACGATGTGATCTCCATGGGTGGCACGCTGATCCGTTTGGCGGATCATGGTCACGATGTACATGTGGCTTATCAGGTTTCAGGCAACATCGCGGTGTTCGATGACGATGCTATTCGGTTTGTCGATTTTGTGCGTGAATGCAATGAATTGTTCAATATTGAAACTGAGCAGACCACGCAACTTGAACAGCACATCGAAGAATACCTGCATAACAAAGAACCAGGCCAAGTTGATTCCCCCCAGATCCAAAAGCTCAAAGGGCTCATCCGTCGTGGTGAAGCTCGGGCTGCTTGTCGAGCGTGTGGCGTTCCTGCGAAGAACCTGCACTTTATGGATATGCCGTTTTACGAAACAGGTCGTGTTCGCAAAAAACCGATCAGCGACAAAGATATTCAAATCATTGTGGACTTGTTCCATGAGATCAAACCCCACCAAATTTACGCAGCAGGCGACCTGTCTGACCCGCATGGCACCCACCGCGTTTGCCTCGATGCGATCATGCAAGCCATCGAAAAAATTAAGCATGAAGATTGGTTTACCGACTGCGAAGTCTGGCTCTATCGCGGTGCGTGGCAAGAATGGGAACCCCAGGCCATCGACATGGCGGTTCCTCTGTCACCTCAGGAATTACTGCGAAAACGCAATGCTATTTTCAAACATGAATCCCAGAAAGACCGGGCTTTGTTCCCCGGCTCTGACGAACGGGAATTCTGGAAACGGGCTGAAGATCGCAACTGTGATACCGCCCGCATTTATGACCAGCTAGGCTTGCCTGAGTATGAAGGGATTGAAGCTTTTGTTCGTTGGTCAGCAGATAAAGCCATTTAACCTAAATGGTGTTTCAATTGAATCGGCGACTGGTGTAGGTGCCGTTTGTTTGAAATGCTTTCTTATTTTTGATGCCTGAAAGGTAGAACCCATGACAACGCAGACACCTGACCAGCTTGGTATTTGTAGCTGGTCTACGCATCCATCGACCCCTCAGGAATTGGCCATTCGCACCCGCGAGCTGGGTCTGACCAAGGTGCAGCTTGCACTGATGTCTTTGTTGGACGAGCCAGAGGTCTGGGGCGATGTCCAGAGCATTCTCGCCGCCGAGGGTGTTACCATTGTTTCAGGCATGTGTGGCACCACGGGTGAAGACTACAGCACCCTTGAGTCCATTCACCGAACCGGCGGCTTTGTGCCTGATGCGACTTGGGACCAAAGCTGGGCACGGATGCAGCAGTTTGCAAAAATTGCTCAAGGACTGGGTCTTTCTGAAGTCAGTACGCATTCGGGTTTTTTGCCTGCAGACCCTTCATCGCCCGACTTTGCCAAGCTCGTCGGACGTGTCGCTGAGGTGGCCAATTGTTTTAGCGATCATGGCCTGAACTTGATCTTTGAGACAGGTCAGGAAACGGCTGCGACCCTCGCTAACTTCCTCGCAGCCCTTGACGAAAAAGGTGCCACCAACACAGGCGTCAACTTCGATCCCGCCAACATGATTCTTTACGATATGGGTGATCCGGTTGAATCCTTTAAAACCATTGCTTCACGCGTCTGGCAGGTTCACATCAAGGACGCAACCCGTTCGCCGGTCAAAGGCGAGTGGGGTCTGGAAGTTCCCATCGGCGATGGTGAAGTGGACTGGCCTGCTTTTGTTCAAGCCTTAAATGAAGCAGACTTTACAGGCAACCTTGTCATTGAACGTGAAGCAGGCGACAACCGCATTGCCGACGTCCGAACAGCCATCGAACGCCTCAGCGAGGTGATGGCCCAAGTTGCCGTGGCCAGTTAACGCTCTATGTGGGGTTGTATCGCTGAGACCAGATGTATCGAACGTCTGGTGGCGATACGTTGGACGCAGATATTGAAACATTTGGCGATCATTCTGTAGATGCTATAATAGTAGCGGATGATAAGGTCCAAAGATTGCTTCTTGTCTGTAGGGTTCGTCCGACGGTGGTACTTTTTGTCCCGAACCTTGTTGAACCCCAAGGGAGCAGGATCGAGCACGAATGTCAGACCGTCTACGAGCGGAAGGCAGGGATGACTCGGCGACGCGCCCACCTAACATTGGGGTTCGAGTCAAAACCCATTGCGCGGCCCAAGTGGATAGGAAGTAATCTAACCTCTAACGGCTTGCCAAAACTGGCAAGCCGTTTTGTTTTAAGCTTTCAGTTTTCAGCAAGAGGGCAAAAAGACAAGATCGGATACACCCTGTCAGCTTTGCAGGAAACTCCCCGTCTTTCTTTTTCTTCTCTTTCTTACTGACAACTGACAACTGACAACTGATCACTTTTATTGGTACGATAAAGACATTATGAATCAAGAAGATACGACATCCCAGTCTCACGTCTCCTTGGACAATCTCGTTGAACAGATGGTTCAGAGCTATCTTGCCGATGGACAAATGCACCATCTCAATGCAACATTCTTGCCGAGTCGGGAACGAATCATCCAGATTATTGAGCTGACGCGACGACTCCTATTCCCCGGTTTTTTTGATTCCGCCCAATTGACCACCGAAACGGTACGCTTCCATGTGGGTGATCTCTTAATCCAATTGCGAACCCTGCTCAATGAACAAATCCACCAGGCATTACGCTACGGTGCCAAAGTGCAAGGCAACGTCTCAGAAGCCTCAGACCATCAAGCTGCCAAGCTGACAACCATCTTTTTACAACGCTTGCCCGAAGTGCGTCGTATGCTGGCGACAGATATTCGAGCTGCTTTTGAAGGAGACCCAGCCGCTCAAAGCACCGATGAAACCATCTTTTGCTATCCAGGGATTGACGCAATCTTCATCCATCGCGTGGCCCACGAACTCTGGATATTGGACATCCCACTGTTGCCACGCATGATGGGGGAGTACGCCCACAATGAAACAGGCATCGACCTGCACCCCGGAGCAACCGTTGGCGAATCCTTCTTCATCGATCACGGCACAGGTGTTGTCATCGGCGAAACCTGCACGCTCGGGAAAAGTGTCAAAATCTATCAGGGAGTCACCCTTGGCGCACTTTCTACCAAAGGTGGACAAGCATGGAGAGGGTCCAAACGGCATCCTACCATCGACGACAATGTCACCATCTACGGCGGAGCCATTATCCTCGGTGATATCACCATCGGTAAAAATACAACCATCGGCGGCAGTGTATTCGTGACCCGTTCGATCCCCGCCAACCATACTGTGACCATGAAGGGTCAGGAACTGGAAATCCATGAGCGTCGAAAACGCAAGTCCAAAAAGGGACTCGAAGCAGACTCTCTCCTGGACTTTCAAATCTAATGCGTTTTGCATTGTGACAGAGACACCACAACGTTACTTACAAGAACCCCCCAAGCCGAGCTCTAAGGTCTTCCGAAGAGTCGGATTCTTTTAATGTGTGATTGATACAGCAATTTTTTACCGGGGTCCGCAGCATTTTTTATACTTGCGCCCCGACCCGCACGGGCAAGGATCATTGCGTTTGATTTTCCCACTGGGAGCTGTGGGGCGGCCGGGGGCTGCGGGGTTTCGAACCACGCCGTAACGTTCATATTCACTGGCAGGCACGCCCATGGCCACGCACTTGGCCATCTTCCGCAGCGTCGGCAAACTATGTTTGTAGAAGGCCATGTACCCTTCACAGAGATAGGCCAAGCCTTCTTCGCCGTCAGGGGTCAGGCTAATGCGGTCCTTGGGGCAGGCTCCGTGACAATATTTAAGGTAGTCACAGTCGAGGCAGAATTTCGGAAGCGTATCGAATTTGTCGTTGCCGAATTTCTTTTGTTGATCACTTTCGAGCATTTCGCCGAGGGTTTTGTCCGCAATATTGCCCAAGTGAAATTCAGGGCTTACATAGTGGTCGCACGCATACAGATCGCCCGTGTGTTCTAGGGCCACCGCATTGCCACAGGTTTTGGCGTGGACGCATAGCGACGGTGGATATCCCACCGCAATGCCCAGCATCATGTCGAATAGCTGTACAAAGATGTGGCCGACGTCATTGGACTCGATCCAGCGATCAAAAATACCGTTGAGAAAATATCCCCATTGGGCCGGAGAGACGCTACGGGCTGCGACGGAAGCTTGGTTTGCTTCAAGGATCGGAAGCAAGGGGCGTTGGTGCTCCTTGGCATCGAGAAGTTGGTCATGTTCGACAATGGGGATGAATTGGAAGAACGTTGAGCCGATGGATTTAAGAAAATCGTAAATGGCTGCGGGGTCTTGAGCATTGTCTGCCTGGACGACGGTGAGGGTGTTGAATTCTACTTTGTGTTTTTGCAGAATTTTGATGCCTCGCATCACCTCGGCAAAGCTGCCTTTGCCTTGTTTGTCAAAGCGATAGCGATTGTGCTGTTCTTCAGGGCCATCGACACTGATACCGACAAGGAACTGGTGTTCGTGAAGAAACTCACCCCATTGGTCATCGAGCAGTGTGCCGTTGGTTTGCAAGGCATTGACGATGGGGATGTTGGGGCGTGCATAGCGTTTTTGCAGTTCCATGACTTTGCGAAAATACTTAACACCCATGAGCGTTGGTTCGCCGCCTTGGAAGGCAAAAGAAATTTCGGGGATATTCGCTGGCTGCGATTCAATGTACTGTCTGACAAAGCGGTCCAGTTGTTCTTCGGTCATGCGGAAATTGCTTTTTCCGCCGAACATGGCTTCTTTTTCCAGATAAAAACAGTAGCTGCAATCAAGGTTACAAATCGGGCCGATGGGCTTGACCATGACGTGAAAGGGATCGCCGGCTGCGAAGATAGGCAAGGTGACATCAGTAGGTGCGGGGGCTTGAGACATAATTTAAGAAGCGATCAGTTTTCAGCGATCATCTGTCAGTTAAGAGGGAAAAATCGGAATATGGTTGATTGGCATTGTTTTGGCATCCATCTTTTTCGGTTCCTTTTCTTACTGATGGCTGATCGCTGACAGCTGATCGCTTGCCTCATTGGTATATACTAGGCATGTCATGGACAAATCACCACCCACGCCGCTGTCTGTTTTTGCCAGTCATTCCCGACTTTGGCGTGAGCATCGGTACGTCTATCCGGTCATCAGCCGGCGAAGCCGTGGTCTTTCGGTGGGGGTGAATCTCAATCCAGACAAGATATGTAATTTTGGTTGCATCTATTGTCAGGTCGACCGATCCGATGAAGGTCAACGTCCCCAACCGCTGGACATGGCCGTCGTGCGACAGGAGCTTGAGGTGATCCTCTCTTTGGCTCTCAGTGGTGAAATATGGCAAGACCCCATGTTTGCGGATACGCCCGAAGCATTTCGCGTTTTGAGTGATATTGCATTCTCAGGCGACGCAGAGCCCACCAGTTCTCCGAATTTCGAAGACGTGGTCAAGGCTGCCATTGAAGTTAAAACGCAGCTCAATTTGCCTCAGGTCAAGTTGGTTTTAATCACCAATGCCACATTATTACAACGGCCAGCCGTGGTGCGCTCGCTGATCGCAATGGACGATCATCAAGGTGAAATCTGGGCCAAGCTTGATGCTGGAACCGAAGCGTACTTTCAAATGATTGATCACACCAAGGTTCCCTTTAAGCGGGTCTTGGAGAATATTCAGATCGCAGGCAGCAGCCGTCCCTTGGCCATTCAGAGCATGATCGCCCAGGTTGCAGGCAAGCCCATGCCCCTAGTTGAACAACAAGCCTACGTCGGCCGTCTCGATGACTTGATGGCCCTGGGCTGCCAAATTAAACAGGTGCAGCTATACACCGTCGCCCGTCCGCCTGCTCAAAGCAACGTGCAGCCGGTGACCAAGGCATTCCTCGAGCAGCTACGAGATCAGATCCACGCAGTACGCCCCACATTGGCAGTTGATCTGTTTTAGAGAAGAATCGAACCACGGGTGAAGGCGCTTGCCGTACATTGCAATTGATTCACCATCGATAATCACAACGCCGAGCCCTGAAGTCTGCTAAAGGGCCGGATTCGCTCCTTCAATGCAACCCATCAATACGAGGCCACGCAGTCGCACTCTACGCCTAAAGCAACTTGCGTAAATAAATGCCACTTGCATTGGAGGATCGGACGCGCCCCCGGGAGCAAGTATGCTTGCTGCTATTTTTACATGATCAACAAAATGATGACGATGAATTACAGTCCCGCCTGCGGAATAAATTCAGCCTTTGGACCGGTGTAGTCATAACCCAGACACCAATACAGATGGCAAACGGTATAACCATTTTTCAAAATGGGGATCGTGAAAATAGGACCCAGTCGAGCAAAGTAAGGGGGCAGGGTCTTGCTTTTGAAATCATCAGGATAAAACGACAGCAGCAGAACATTCTTGCCAATTACCCCAGAAGGGTCCTGCCATAACATCCACATCAGACTGTTTCTGTCCAATAGGTGTCTCGCCATGATATTGCTTGCCGCAGAGGGATCAGGCTCCCAGTTGTAAAATGAAATCTCGCTCGATAGCCAATAGCGATCCATCCCAATGACCACCGGCCGATGACCTGTACGCGATTCAATGTCCTGTTCAACGAGCTTGACTTCATGAGCCACCTCTTCCCATGCAACAGGAAAAATCATGTGCTTAAACGGCGGCAAGCCCGGCAAACCCAACGTCACATAGGAAAGACCAAAACCCAAAACCAAGACCGTCGTTACCAAAGTCGCCATCCACAACCGTCTCGCCCGTGTCACAATCTCCAAACGAAGCGGAGCCAAACTCCATGCCAACAACGGCAAGCTCGCCAGCCAGACAGGACCCGTCCAGTTGAGCTTCGGAGCATGTTGCAAACTATTGATAAGAAACGGAATCAACGGAATCAACGTGAAAATCAAAGCAAAACGATGACGCGGCCCCAGCCGTGCATCGCCGTCAGGATTCCCAACGCAGCCTAGCCTGGTGAGGCACATGAAAATCCCAATTAGACCCATCGGTGTGACCAAAAGAAAGGCCGCCCCAATCAACAAATGCAAGGAAAATTTAGAGCTGCCCGCCCAACGACGGGTGCCTTGAAAAGTAAAAGACATCCAATCATGTTGATAGTTCCAAATCAACACAGGCAGAAAAATAATCAACGCCACAAGCACCGCCACATACGGCCCCGGCCGCAAAAACCAACGACGTGATTGGCGATCCAAAAGCAAAAAGACCAACACCGCAGGCCCCAAAACTCCCAAACTATATTTAGACAACATGCCCAGGCCTGTAAAAATACCCAGCCCAATCCAGGCCTTGGCTTTGCCCCCGTACAACGCACGTTCTAGAAAATAAAGGCAGCCCGCCCAGCACGCATAAAGCGGCGCATCAGGCGTCATCACCAACCCCGTACTGAAATACATCGGGAAAACAGCAAGTAACAAAACCGTCCGAAAAGCAGTCGTTTTGTCAAACAAATGACGAGCCAACTGGAACATGAAAAAGGCTGCCACAAGCCAGCATCCCATCGCAGGCAAACGAATCGCCAGCTCATGGTTGCCAAAAATGGACGTACTCAATGCAATCAGCCAAGCCACCATCGGCGGGTGGTCCAGATAGCCAATATCCAAGTGCTGAGCATACATCCAGTAGTAGGCTTCTTCTGGAATTAAGTTGATGCCCACGCCGTAACTTAAACGCAAGAGCAACACATAAGACACCATGCAAAGCGTGGTGATCCGCCAGAAAAGAGCAGGCGTCGTACGAGTCACCAAGGCAGAGAAAACAAAAAACGCGCTGCCGATGAGGTTGACCAACGCCGAGGCAATCATCGCAATCACAATAGATATTTTGAGCGGTAAACCCAAGCCTTGTATCAAGGCGGCAAGAATCGCGCTTCGAAGAAGCAAGGCAAGTAAGCCGATGGAAAGAAGTCGTAAAAATCGCCACACCCGATCATTGGTTGTGGATAAAATCCCCTTGGGAAAAACCCATTTTGCATTGAGCCAATAACCCAATCCCATGGCCAGAATAAAACTTAAAAAATGTGCTTTGACAAAATCAAGCCCACCACTCCCGGCTACCCCCCCGGAAGTCCCCCCCCGGAATCCACTGAAAAACATGGCTGTGAATAAGAAAAACAAAGCAATGTCCAAAGCCAAACTCGCCGCTACGACCACGCCCGCACGAGCACCTTTGCCCTGGGGAATCGCGTTGCCGCCCAAGGCACAGAGTTGTTTTAAATAGGAAGTGATCTCCTTCATTCCTAATTTTGATTCCCCGTGAATGCGATCCGAAAAAGTAATAGGCACCTCAATCACCCGGAGGTCATCGCCCCCACGGGCAAGAACTTCCATGGCAATCTTGAAACCCGACGCATCGCCCCCTAGCTCTAAAAGGTCTTCTCGACGCATCGCAAAAAAGCCTGACATTGGATCACTTACACTCACAATCGGCCAAGCTAAAAGTGTGGCTGTACGAGAAGTCAACTGACGCCACCAAGGCCACCCCGGCGTATCGCCCCCTAGGATATAACGACTCCCCAATGCAAAGTCATGTGTCCCCGCCAACACCGGTGCGACCAAGGCCGGGACTGATGACGGCGGATGACTCAAATCCGCATCCATCACCATCACCGCTTCGGCTCTCGCCGATTGAACGCCATACATAATATCCCCCGACAGCCCTTGGTTGGCATCTGATTGCACCAGACGCACGGCTGGGTTCTTTTGGGTCCACGCCTCCACACGCGATTGGGTCCCGTCCGTCGAGCCACCATCCACGATGAGAATCTCAACGTCAATGCCCGCTTCTGTCGTCGCCGCAAGGACCTCAGGTACAATAAGGTCGATATTGTCGATCTCATTAAGCGTGGGAATCAGAATTGAAAGGGCCGGGACAGGCAATGGTGAGTCGATCCGTCGGTTCATGGGTACATCCTACAAATGCAATAATGGGGTGATCTTCCCACGATCTGCGTGAGAAGTGAAATCAAATGCCCCTTCTTTTCAAAAATGTTGCATTTGAGCGCCCTCAGCCATGAAAAAAGATATTTCAAACAGACGTTTGAAGCGTTCGCCAAGGTGATCAACCGGAGTTTTGAGAGGCATTCACCCTGTTCAAACGTGAATTTTAAAGAAAATATTAAAATCATTTCCAGAGTCCCAAATGACTTCTAGAATTAGGGTTAGCGAATGTGTTTGTGTCTTTAAAATGTTTAATATTAAGGAATAATGATTTGGATGTGTTTTGATCAAAAGAGCAGGTTTTAAGTTTTAAAAGTCTGGCTTGGGAGAGAAAATAAAAAAAAAGACATTTCATGAGGCCATCAGCTTGACAAGGGTTTTAGAATCCGTATCATGCCTCTCCTCAGTCAAACACTGAGCAACGGAAACCAGCCAACGCGGCTGACAATTTCCCGAGTCGATCTTTGAAAAGTAAACAGTTGTACGACAATGCACGAGGATGTGTTCTTCGTTTGGAAGTTCGTCACGAACTTTCGATCGGGGTAAATACCCAAGCAGAAACGTTAGTATCACAGCCGACGTTTTCTGCGGAATTCACATCTTTGTGACATGTTGAAAAAATACCCTTTTTTCAATAATTTAAGAATTAAGATTTTATGATTTTAGATGTAAGATGTGAGTTTTCATTTTAACAGTCAGACGCTTTTTCAGGTCTGATTGGCGACCGCCTTGACTGGCTTTTAGGAGTCAGTTGGGGCAAATCAGGATCGCCTTCATTTCGAAGCAATGGCTCCCTTGGGAGTCGCAACGATAAAAATTGAAGAGTTTGATCCTGGCTCAGATTGAACGCTGGCGGCATGGCTAAAGCATGCAAGTCGAACGCGAAAGTACCTTCGGGTGCGAGTAGAGTGGCGAAAGGGCGAGGAATACGTTTCTAACGTACCCACAGGTGAGGGATAGCATCGGGAAGCTGGTGGTAATACCTCATAATCCTGGTTGATCGGATGGTCGACCAGGCAAAGGCTTGTATGCCTGTGGAGCGGGAAACGCGCTATCAGCTTGTTGGTAAGGTAATGGCTTACCAAGGCTTAGACGGCTAGCGGGTGTGAGAGCACGACCCGCCGCATCGGGACTGAGACACTGCCCGGACTCCTACGGGAGGCTGCAGCGACGAATATTCCGCAATGGGCGCAAGCCTGACGGAGCAATGCCGCGTGTGGGATGAAGCACCTTGGTGTGTAAACCACTGTCAGGGATTAGTAACACAATGAACAATCTCAAAGGAAGGGCCGGCTAACTTCGTGCCAGCAGCCGCGGTAATACGAAGGGCCCGAGCGTTAATCGGAATCACTGGGCTTAAAGGGTTCGTAGGCGGATTTGTAAGTACTTTGTGAAATCCCACAGCTCAACTGTGGAACTGCTGAGTATACTGCAAGTCTTGAGGTCGGTAGGGGCAACCGGAACAATAGGTGGAGCGGTGATATGCGTAGATATCTATTGGAGCACCGAAGGCGAAGGCAGGTTGCTGGGCCGAATCTGACGCTGAGGAACGAAAGCGTGGGGAGCGAACGGGATTAGATACCCCGGTAGTCCACGCCGTAAACGATGTACACTAGTTCGAGAGGGCTCTGACGCCAGCTTGGACGAAGCTAAAGTGTTTAGTGTACCGCCTGGGGAGTACGGTCGCAAGACTAAAACTCAAAGGAATTGACGGGGGCTCACACAAGCGGTGGAGCATGTGGCTTAATTCGAGGCAACGCGAAGAACCTTATCCTGGGTTTGACATGTGCGGATTAGCTTCCCGAAAAGGAAGTGACACTCTTTGAGTGGAACGCACACAGGTGCTGCATGGCTGTCGTCAGCTCGTGCTGTGAAGTGTCGGGTTAAGTCCCTTAACGAGCGAAACCCCTATCGTTAGTTGCTAACAGGTAATGCTGAGGACTCTAGCGAGACTGCCGGTGTCAAACCGGAGGAAGGTGGGGATGACGTCAAGTCCTCATGGCCTTTATGCCCAGGGCTGCACACGTGCTACAATGCGGCGTACAGAGCGAAGCAATACTGCAAAGTGGAGCAAATCGCAAAAAACGCCGCTCAGTTCGGATTGTGGTCTGCAACTCGACCACATGAAGTTGGAATCGCTAGTAATCGCGTATCAGCTACGACGCGGTGAATATGTTCCTGAGCCTTGTACACACCGCCCGTCAAGTCATGGGAGCTGGAGGGACCCAAAGTCGCCACGATTCAGTGGTGCCTACGGTCAACTCGGTAACTGGGACTAAGTCGTAACAAGGTAGCCGTAGGGGAACCTGCGGCTGGATCACCTCCTTTCTACGGGATATACGTAGACTCCAGTGTGGAGTAATCCACCTGGTGTTATGTCAGCACAACCTCGTCCTGCCTCGGCAGGATAGCCAGACGGTAACGTTTGGTGAAGCATGTACAACTGTTTACTTTTGAGAGATCGACTCAAAATTAAAAAAATGACTAAACCCTCGTGAAGCATATTCACGAGGGTTTTTTTATGTCAACTCCGAAATGACTCTCTGAATCTATTTCGAGCCCATACCCATGCCGCAAAAACTCGTTCTCATGCTTATTTATGTAAACGGCATTGACAAGGCTTTGTAAATTTTTTAATACTCTATAAAAAGACGCAATGTGTATCAATGGTTAAACCACACATCAAGCCGACTTCTAAGGTCTGCCGAAGATGCGGATTCTTCAAGGGCATGTTTTTGTGAAATGAATGCTTCATTGAGCTTCGCTAAATAGTCCACGCTTGGTTTGGGCTTTCCCGCAAAGAATATAGACGGTTAAACCAAGGTAGAAAACAAGGAGGCAAACCAACACCCCGCCACAGTAGCGTGTGATGCGCCAAAGCAGTTGGCGAAATGATTTAAAAATCAACTTGGCCATGTTCGTTGCCCCCGCCTCGGATTTTTAATAATTGTACAACGCGGTGCGTTTTTCTGTGTGAACGATTCCTTCTTAGGCGAATCCTAAAACTTGGCAAACCTGTGTGACGATGAGTTGTTCTTCATCGGCAGGGAGGTTCCAGACGGTGATGGGGCTTTCGTTGGTAGAAATTTTTTGAGCGTTTTGCTCATTGGCACGGGTGTCGATTTTGAGGTTGAGCCATGCGAAGGATTCACAGACTTGTTGGCGAATGGTGGGGGCATTTTCGCCAATGCCGCCGGTGAAGACCAACGCATCAAGGCCGCCGAGCACCGCGATGAGTGAACCCAAATGTTTGACCAGTTGATAGACAAATAAATCGATGGCTTCTTGGGCGTTGGGATCGTTGCTGGCAAGTAGGGTTCGCATGTCTGAACTGATGCCTGAGATGCCTAGCAATCCGCTTTGGTGGTAGAGAAGGTTGTGGAGCTCGGCGGGAGTCATTTGTCCTTTATTAAGAAGGTGGAGCAGAACGCCTGGGTCGATTGATCCGCAGCGGGTCCCCATGACTAGGCCGTCAAGGGGGGTGAAGCCCATGGTGTTGGCAATGCTTTTACCGTGTTGAATCGCGCAAGCACTGGCGCCATTGCCTAAGTGGGCGACGATTAGCCGTGGGGGGAGCGGTTGGCCGGTGAGCGTTTCCCAGCGGGTTACGATGGAGTGATAGGACAGTCCATGAAAGCCATAGCGATAAATGCCTTGGTCATAAAAAGAACGTGGTAATGCCAATCGTTTTGATTCAGATGGCTGTTCTGCATGAAACGCAGTGTCCAAGCAGACGACCTGTGGCAAGTTGGGTGCGTATTGCCAAAGTGCTTGAATGGGCGCTAAATTGTAGGGTTGATGCAGGGGGGCAAAGGTGGTGAGTTTTTCTAATTCGTCAAAGTTTTTTTGGTTGACTTGGACAGCTTGTTTGAATTGCGAGCCGCCATGGACGACGCGATGGCCTGCTGCGATGAGGGTGTAGCGATCAGCAAGATGGCCGGTGAGCCAATTCCAAAGTCGGTCAAAAATTTGTACGTGGTCCCATGCTTTCCCCTCTTGTTGCCAAGGGGTGTTTGCCACTATTTTTTTGGATTGGTCTTGTACTTTGAAGTGGGGATTGGTGTTGATTTGGTCGATTTGGCCGGTGAGAATTTTTACCGGGTTACTTTGAGAATCAATAGAAAATACAGCAAATTTAAGGCTCGATGAGCCTGCGTTTAACACAAGGATGGTATTTTTTAAGCGATCAGTCATCAGCTATCAGCTATCAGTAAGAAAAGGAGCAGGAGAAAAGGGTTTTCAAAGAGATCTGTTTTTTTGTTTGCGTGGGAATGGGGCCTTGGAGGTAGGTTTTTTTTAAATCTGTTTCTGAATATCCCCTTCTTACTGACCGCTGATCGCTAGTCGCTGAGAGCTTATAAAAAACGGATCGTTTTTTACAGTCGTCCGAATTGTTTGATCAGTGACATGATGCGTGGCTGGTTGGAGTCGATTTCGATACTGCGTTGCCAGGCGTGCATGGCCTGATTTTGATGGCGGATGATACGTCGGTTACTTTGAATGTATTGGGTCATCATGCAAACGCCGATGCCGTTGAGGGCTGCGGTATCGTTGGGGTCGAAGAGCAGGGCAGCGCGAAATTGTCGGAGTGCTTTACTGTGTTGGCGGTCTTTGAATAACGCATAGCCCATGCGTTCATGGGCCAGGGCACTGGGCGCGATTTGCAGGACGGTTCGCAGGACTGCCATGGCCCGGTCGTAATGGTCTAGCCGATTGTGCGCCTCGGCCAATCCAAGCAGGATCGGCTCCGCAGGATCGCCTAGCTCATTGGCTTGTCGATACGCACCGATGGCTTTGTTGTACAGTTTCATGAGACTATAAGAAGTCCCCAGATTGGCCCAGGCGTTTTGGCTATCGGGGTCAATTTTAGATGCGGTGCGTGCGTAGACCACTGCTTGGGCAGGACGGCCCAGTTGTAGATAGCAGGAGGCCAAGTGGTGGTTGGCATTGAAATCTTCAGGGTCAATCGCCAGTGCATAGAGGTAGGCTCGGATCGCCAGTTCAAATTTTTCGAGTAGTTGCCTCATGCGTGCGAGGTAGTAGTGTGCTTCAAAGCTGGTGGGGGCGAGGCGGGTGGCCTGTTCAAATCGAGCTTCAGCTTCTTGGGGGTTTCCCAGTTCCTGATGCACTTTGCCTGCTCCGAGGTAGGCGTCGAGTAACTTGGGGTTTTCGAGAATGGCTTCATCGAAGGTCATCAACGCATTTTTCAGTTCACCTGCTGCCACTTGTGCCTGGGCATCGGCAAGGAGCAATTGGTCACGGGTCAGCACCGGCGGCTGAGAGATCGCAATGGCAACCGGTTGATTGGCGTTGGGGGAACCGGGGGAGCCGGGGGAGCCGGGGGAGCCGGGGGATTGAATGTTTTCAGAAGGAAGATTCCCGGTAGCCTGAGGATTTTCTGAAGGAAAGCTTCCGGGGGTGGGACGGGGCGTGAGAGAGCTACAGCCAGTTGCCAGTAGAATGGCCAGGGCTCCGCCCATTGCATAAATTAGCGCTTCCTTGCGCATCATAAGATACAGATTACCTTGCGAAGGCTTAAGGGACAAGGTGTATTGGGTGGGGTTTGGTTATTTTTTGAAGGTGAACTTACTTTTTTCAACAAAGTGTTTTCTTTGTTTTTCTTTTTTACTTCGTGTTTTTCGCGGCAAAAAAATCTTTGTTTGATTAAATAGACGACAAAAACATTCGTGACTCACAAACCGGATCATGCCCATTTGCAGATATTTGGCGTACAATCTGGGTCTTATCTACGCATTGCGTATTTTAGTTGCGTGGGGAGAGTTTGATAAAGTTTTGTCCATATTAGTCTCCGCGAATCACAAAACGCACGAGTTTTAAACATGATTGGTATTATGCGAATTGCACTAGCTCAGATCAATCCCACGGTCGGCGACATGGTTGCCAACGCCCAGCAAATATCCCAAGCCATTGCCCAGGCACGCCAGCAAAAAGTCGACCTCGTCGTTTTCCCCGAGCTAAGCGTCATCGGCTATCCTCCCAAGGATTTGCTGCTCAAAAAAATTGCCATTGCCATGTGCGAAAACGTGGTCGCTGAGCTGGCGAGCCAGTGTACGGACATCGCGGCAATCATCGGCTATCCATGCCCCTCGTCAACTGAACGTGGCCTGGAACTTTATAACGCAGCAGCCTTGTGCCACGATGGCAAAGTGCAGCACCGCTACGTCAAACATCTCTTGCCGACCTATGACGTTTTTGACGAACGACGATACTTTGAGCCCGGCTACCACGAATCAGGCCAGCTCGATTCGGTGGCGACCTACCAAGGCCAAAAAATCGGCGTCTCCATTTGCGAAGACCTCTGGACCGACCCTGAATTATCCGCACGGCAACTTTACCATGTGGACCCCGTGGACCAATTGGTCAAAGTCGGCGCTGAGTTGATTGTCAATTGTTCTGCGTCGCCTTTTGTGGTGGGCAAACATGCGGTGCGATTGGACCTGTTGCGAAAAACAGCTTTGCGTCACAATCGGCCCGTCATCTATTGCAACCAAGTGGGTGGCAATGATGAACTGGTCTTTGATGGCAATAGTTGTGCGGTCGATGCTCAGGGCAATCTGATTGCTCATGCAGCAGCTTTTGAAACAGATTTGTGCGTGTTTGATCTGGATGGCTCGACCTTGGCGTCGGCTCCGCCGATGGAAGATTTGGCTTCGGTCTATCACGCGTTGGTTTTGGGATTGCGAGATTACTGTTACAAGTGCGGGTTCAAATCGGTGGTCATGGGACTTAGTGGCGGCATTGACTCAGCTCTTTGCGGCGCGATTGCCGTCGGCGCGTTGGGCAAGGATGCAGTGCGAGGCGTGGCGATGCCTTCACGTTACAGCTCTGAAGGTTCGGTGGCTGATGCGTTGGACCTGGCCAAGCGTTTGGGAATTACTTGTCATACCGTTCCGATTGCAGAGCCTCATGAAGCCTTGGAAAAACTCGTTACGCCTCACTTTGAAGGTCGGCCCCCAGACGTGACCGAGGAGAACCTTCAAGCAAGAATCCGAGGCAACGTCTTAATGGCGTTTTCTAATAAGTTTGGTTCTTTACTGGTGACCACGGGGAATAAAAGTGAACTGGCTGTGGGTTACTGTACGTTGTATGGGGATATGTGTGGCGGGCTTGCGGTGTTAAGCGATGTGCCTAAGACCATGGTCTGGGCGTTGTCGCGTTGGATCAACGATTCGCCTGATTCGCCGTTGCGTCAGCAATATCAAGGCCAGGTTATTCCGCCCAATTCCATTGAAAAACCACCCAGTGCAGAGTTGCGGCCAGATCAGGTAGATCAAGATTCTTTGCCCCCGTATGAACAGCTAGACCCAATTATTGAGTTGTACGTTGAGCAGGACCAGTCGGCAGACGAGATTGTTTCTCAGACGGGTTTGGATCGAGAGCTGGTCTTAAAATTTGTACAGATGATTGATCGCAATGAATACAAACGCAAGCAAGCAGCCCCGGGTATCAAGATCACCGGCCGTGCGTTTGGGTTCGGCAGACGTATGCCATTGGCGCAGCGTTATGACAACCGCCCCCCCGGAAGCTTTCCCTTGGGAAAACCTCAAAACGCCTGAAGTGTTCCTTGTTAAAAATATGCGCAAGCTAACAGCTTGTGCGTCTTGTCATTGATAGCCGTTAATGTCATGAGCCTGCAAAAATTACTCATTCTCGTCGCGGTTGTTGCCTTGTGCGGATGGTGGTTGTTCCGTTCTCCTGGTAAGCCGAATTACGCCATCACCAACGAACACCCTGCGGGCAACAAGGTGCTTGCGTTTGGCGACAGTCTCACCGCAGGCAAGGGCGCCAGCCGATCCGAAGCCTACCCGGCCGTGCTGGCAGAGCGATTGAATATTTCCGTTCTGAACAAGGGTATCAGTGGCGACACCACGCGTGATGGCCTGCGTCGGCTAGACCGAGACGTCCTCGCTCAGCGGCCGAGCATTGTTTTATTGGGGCTTGGCAGCAATGATTTCATGCAAAAGAAAAACATTGATATGACCTTCAATAATTCACGCCAAATGATCCAAGCGATTCAGCAAACCGGCGCGTTGGTCATCATGCTTTCCGTGGAGTTTCCGTTGGGCGGTTCGTATGCTAGGCGGTACCGAGAACTTGCCGAGGAAATGGGTTGTCCGCACGTCACGGATCTTTTAGATGGCATCATTGGCCGTCCAGAATTGATGTCCGACGCGGTGCATCCCAACGCCCGGGGCTACCAGAAAATGGCAGACAAAATCGAACCCGTGTTGCGTGGGTATTTGAGGGTTGAGGTGGGGGAGTGAAAGGCTCAAGGGGGATGTGAGGAGTCGTTTGGCGTGAATGTATACTTTTTGCAATGGACCGTATTCCCACTTTTGTCTTGTTTTGAGTTGTGTTCTATTGTATTCTATTAGTAGGCAATAGATTCAATTGCGAAGGAGCTGATGAATGTCTAAAACGGTGACATTGAGACTTGATGACGAGGTTTATCAGATGTTTCGCAGCATGGCCTCTCAAGATAATCGGCCGCTATCGAACTTTATTGAGACGGCTGCTCTGCGATTTATCGAAGAACACGGGTGCGTCGATGAATTTGAAATGGCGGAAATCAAAGAGAATACCAAGCTCAATCGCAGCCTAAAAAGCGGTCTTCGTGACGCCAAAGCCCGGCGAGGTCGTTTTGTCTGAATATCGAATCTTTGAAACAGATGAATTTGCCAAGCAGCTTAAAAAGTTGTCCCCACGCGAGGCAGCTTTCTTGCGTAAAAAACTCGATGGCTATGTCTATCCTCAAATTAAGCAAGAGCCTTTTTGGGGAAGCAAGATCAAAAAGTTGCAAGGCTACACTCCCGAAACATGGCGATACAGAATTGGTAAATTTCGACTGTTCTATGTGATTGATACAGAAGAACAAATCATCTTTGTCCTGACGGTGGATCATCGCAAGGATGCCTACGGGAGGTAAGGATGCCGAAAAGGAGGAGCAGTCTTTGCGGCCAAGTTGTCCTTCACCCATCCTTCAAATTCTGCACATGCCAGAGGGCGGCATATTTTAGTTGGGTGCTGACGGAGGCTTTTTGGGCCATGAGTAGGCCGAAGCTGCCGTCGAGGAAACCACGCTTTAGGACGTAAAACTTAAAGAATGCAAACCATGGGCGAAGTAAGAGGTCCCACGGGCGACAGCGTTTGCCGTCGTCGTACATTTGGCGAGCGACGGGGAGGAGGCGTTCGTCGAGACGGCTGCCTCCAAAATAATCATCAAAATTGTCTGCATTGCTTGCCCAGGTGCGTTTGTGGAGCAGATCGCCTTGGAGACGGCCTTCGCGGGTGGGGTCCGATGCCCGTCTGCCTTCGTGCAGAGCATGGGATTGCCATTGTGCTTTGTGGCGATGGATGAGCCTCGATTGCCAATCCGGGTCCCAGGCTCGGACATGACGGCCAAGGACAAAATTGCGTCGTTTCATCCAAAAAACGTCACAACAGTTTAATTCGTCTTGAGTTAGCGATTGAATCGTCTGGGCTAATTCCGGCGTAACTTCTTCATCACTATCCAGAATCAGGACCCAGTCGTGCTTGCACAGGCTCGCTGAGAACTGTTTTTGCTCGGTATAGCCTCGCCAGGGTTCGACAACGTAGGTATCGGCATAGCGTTGGGCGATTTGAGGGGTGTTATCTTCAGACCCAGAATCGACAATAATACACTCGTCAGCCCATTGGACAGATTGGCAGGTAGCTTCGAGAGTGTTTTCTGCGTTGGCGCAACAGATGGCGACGCTGATTTTAGCCATGATCGAGGTAAAACCCTTTGGGCATGAGAGATGGATCGGAAAAAGACGTTTTAGCCTTGAAAAAAGGCATTGTTGATTGATAAGCCCCGTGGATAGTTCGGGGAAAACAATTCTATTGTGGTCTATTCTATCGAAAATCAATAAAAATTGTCAGGTGCAACTTGCAAAGGATAGGTAAGATGGTTTATACTGCCCGGCTCGATTTATGATAGCAAAGGTCAAACCATTATGCCGACCATTAACCAGTTGATTCGTAGCCCCCGCAAAACGCCTAAGGCCAAGAGCCAGGTCAAGGATATCGATGCATGTCCACAGCGTCGCGGGGTTTGCCTTCAGGTCAAGACTGTAACCCCGAAGAAGCCTAACTCCGCGTTGCGGAAGGTCGCTCGTGTGCGTCTTTCCAACGGCAAGGAAATCAGCGCTTACATTGGTGGTGAAGGTCACAACCTCCAGGAACACTCCATTGTGCTCGTGCGAGGCGGTCGTGTACGCGATCTGCCGGGTGTGCGATACCATGTGGTGCGTGGCAGCCTAGATGCCTTGGGTGTGGACGGCCGCAAGCAAGGTCGTTCCAAGTACGGTGCCAAACGCGGTAAGTAATTTTAAGAATATAAGATATTGACATTAGTCACCAGTCAACGAGGTTTACGATGCCCCGAAAGTTTACACACTCTGAAGCCCAGCTTCGCCCTGATCCACGCTATAACAGCAAGGTCTTGTCACGTTTCATCAACTGCATCATGCTAGACGGCAAAAAAGCGGTCGCTCAACGTGTGGTTTACAATGCTTTGGAAGAAATTGAAAAGCGGACCAAAGGCGCTCCCACTGCCATTGAAGTCTTCAATCTGGCGATTGAGAACGTGCTTCCGACTGTGGAAGTTCGATCCCGCCGCGTCGGTGGTGCCAACTATCAGGTTCCAATGCAAGTTAAGCCCAAGCGTCGTCAGAGTCTGGCCTTCCGCTGGATTATCAAAGCGGTTCGTGCTGAAAAAGGCAAGCCCATGCACTTGCGTCTCGCTCGTGAATTGATGGATGCCTCTCATAGCGAAGGCAAAGCCATGAACACCCGTGAACAGACCCACCGTATGGCAGAAGCCAACCGTGCGTTCTCTCACTTTGCTTGGTAAAATATAAATATTCCAATGGGCCATCAACGGGGCCTGCAGTTTTACCGTTGAGACAAAATAATACAAGATTCGTCGTCTCTTATTGAGAGTGGCTGAGGGATAGGGCCCTTTGACGCCACCGCAACCGCCTTAGGTTTTAAGGAAATGGTGCGAACTCCCTCCTCGCAGCAGGATGCTTTAGGTAGCATCATTTTGCTGATCGGGGAAAAATGGGATGCGGCAACCATTCAATCCAACGAATGCAAGCCCCCTCCTTTTTTTCATAAAAGAGATGGGGCTTTTTTTTGAGCGAGCGGCTATTCACCAGGAGCCGTCACCAAGAAAAAATATCGAAAACGGATAACGGATAAAAATGAAGGACGTTATACGATGAGCTATGTGAAATGTTTGAAAAGTAGAGAGTCCGGGGTCGAATATCCCATCGAGCCACGCACCGTATGTGATTTGGATTTTAGTCCGGTGGAAGTGGATTACGACTATGAAGCCATGAAAGGCAAGGTCACCCGTGAATCCATCGAGGCGGGGCCTTTGTCACTTTGGCGTTATAAGGATTTACTTCCGATTGAAGGCGAACCTCGCACGGGGTTTCATTCAGGGTGGACGCCGTTGATCAGGGCGGATCGCTTGGCCGCTGAACTAGGCGTTAAAGAACTCTATATCAAAGATGACAGTGCCAACTATCCTTCCTTTAGTTATAAGGATCGGGTGGTCAGTGTGGCCATTACCAAAGCGTTTGAATTTGGCTTTGATACCGTGGGTTGCGCTTCAACAGGCAACTTGGCACACAGCGTGGCGGCCCATGCAGCAGCGTCTGGCTTGAACGCTTTTGTGATGGTCCCCGATGACCTTGAAGAAGGCAAGAT
This sequence comes from Planctomycetota bacterium, assembly GCA_024279865.1. GTDB lineage: Bacteria > Planctomycetota > Phycisphaerae > Phycisphaerales > Phycisphaeraceae > JAJRRC01. The sequence continues at coordinate 56,558 of JAJRRC010000074.1, forward strand.
GGTCGGTATGACCGTGTTCGGCCCAAAGGTTGTTCGCATCAAAGGCAACTATGACGATGTGAATCGTCTTTGCTCTCAGATTGTAGACAAATACAACTGGGCCATTGTGAACGTCAACCTGCGTCCCTTCTACACCGAAGGCGCTAAAACCCATGGCTACGAAATCGCAGAACAAATGGGCTGGAAACTCCCTCGCCACACCATTGTCCCCGTGGCAGGTGGAACGATCCTTCCCAAAGTCTACAAAGCCTACCGCGAATTGATTGAGCTGGGCTTGGTCGAAGATAACAAGCCAGTTTTTTACGGCGCTCAAGCGGCCGGCTGTAACCCCGTGGTCAAAGCCATCAAAGAAGGTCAAGAGCTGTTCCACCCACAAAAACCCAATACCATCGCCAAGAGCATCGCCATCGGCAATCCTGCTGATGGCTACTACGTCATCAAAGATATCCTCCAGTCAGGCGGTTGGGGTGAGTCTGCCACCGACTCGGAAATCATCGAGGCCATCAAACTCCTCGCCAAGACCGAAGGCATCTTTACCGAGCCTGCCGGCGGAACCACGTTGGCCTGTGCGATGAAGTTGATCGCGTCCGGTCGCATCCCCAAGGATGAACCCATCTGCGTTTGTATCACAGGCAACGGCCTCAAAACCCTCGAAGTGATGCAAGGACAGTTTGAAACCCCTCCCGCAATTCCAGCTAAAATGAAAGACTTCGACGAACTGATCGCTCAAACGGAAACAACCCCCGGAAACAACCCCCGGAAGTAACCCCCGGAAGTAACCCCC
>JAJRRC010000075.1 GCA_024279865.1 Planctomycetota bacterium
AAACAATCATCAAATTGTGATAAAAATAATTTCAATTGACGGCCAATTGCTTTTACATCTTTAACTTCCATGTCATGGCTCATGACTCCTTATAAACAGCATGTCTATAAGGAATTATCGAGTATACGAGATTGATTTCTTAAGCCTGTGTCGCGCTGTCGTATTAGGCATTCGTAAACTTATAGACCGACCCGCCCCGACGGCGCGGAAGCACCCCCGACGCGCACACTGTTTTACATGCAGTGATCACAACGCCGAGCTCTGAGGTCTGCCGAAGGCCCGGATTCCCCTTCCCCTCCAAAATTACAAATTAATTTCCGCGATCACGCTCAAACTGTTCGTGCGCCCAAGACCACGCAGACACCGTGCGTGGGAAGCCCACCGTGTTCATGCCTTGGAGAATCGCCTGTTCGACTTCAATTTCTGTAGCGCCAGCCTGCATGGCTTTACGGACATTGGCGCGGAGTGCGGATTCAAGCCCAGCTCCCACGCAAATGCCGACCTTGACCAACAAACACTGCCTAGCATCCATGGGGCCAGCAGCCTCAGCAGCCTCGGCGATCTGCTCATGAGCTGCCCCCAGTTCGGGATATTTGTTAATAAATCGCTTAAATGTCTTGGGAAGTTTCTTCGGGTCCGAAGGTGAAGTACTCATACATTGCTCCTTGAAATAAAACCTGCCACCTATAGTCGGCATATTCCGTACAAACCGCAAATGAACCCCAATAACCCCACAGAGACGCCAAATGGGATCGGGTTCCCCCCCAAAGAGGCCGACATTGCAAAAGGCCTTTTAGAAATGTCTTGTGATGACCATGCAAACAACAATTCAATTGCGCAAACTTGGGCCGACCGAATGGAAGGTCGATAGCCTGCTGGCGTTTGACGTGTTCGATGAACATGGCAGCCTGTTTCGTCGCGAAGGCCTCAAACTCTCCAAACAAGACCTTGTCAAAGCACGCAAACGACTGCAAGCTGGCCTGTATGTTCGAGCAGACCAAGTCATGCCCCCGGCACCTGGCTCTCAAATCACCGAAGAAGTCAGCCAAGTCCGCAATCTGCAACCTGGCCAACAACTCAAACACGATGTCTTTGATGAACATGGACGACTCATCCAAACCGCAGGCAAAAAGATTTCATCCCAATTTGTCCAGTTCATCGAAAACCGTGATATTTCTGCCACGGAAATCACACCCACCCAACCGCTCGAATCAAGCTCTGTCTTAGAGTTCATGCGGCCCAAACAACTTCGCTCAATTACAACGCGTTCAAAATCCTCACGAAACTTCCCCGCCACAGAGCAATGGGATGAGGAAATTGATTCCACACAAGTGAAACATCCTCGAAACGGAACAGCCGAAGTGGTCGAACCTCGCCTAGACCTAACCCCCTTGCGAGAAAAACTCGAAACGGGCCACCTGCTCTTTAGCCAATCGGTCCAGACCTATACGCAAATTGCCCATGATGCCCTCGCAGGCAAAATGCCCTCGTTGGCAAGCAGTGAAGAACTCGTTGACTCCATGACTGGCTTACTGGATCAAGACCCAAACTTGGCCATTCTGTTAATGGATCTGCAATCGACCCCTGAAGGGGATTATCTGTTTAACCACTCCCTCAATACTTCAATCATGGCTATGCGAGTGGCCTCGCGGCTGGGCTGGGAAACCTCAGATGTTCAAAAGCTAGGACTTGCTGCCTTGATCGGCGACATGGGAATGTTACGAATCCCCCAGTCGATCCGCATGGCCACCAGACCCCTTGCCCCCGATGAACAACAAGTCATCCAAACACATCCCTTTCATACCATCAAACAACTTGAACGCACCGGCTATATCGATCCCTTGGTCATGCTCATTGCGTTTCAAGCCCATGAACGATGTGACGGCAGCGGATACCCACGCGGCCGAGTTGGAAAAACCATTCATCCACTGGCTCGCATTCTCGGAGCAGCGGACCTGTACTGTGCCGTCACCTGTCCCAGGCCCCATCGAGCAGCTCAATCCTCTCACGTCGGTATGGTGACCCTGCTTCGCGAAGCCTACGCAGGGCGACTCGACCGCCAAGTGATACGAGCCTTTGTCGATAGCTTGAGCCTGTTTCCCGTAGGCAGCTATGTTCGATTAACCGATGGATCGGCCGCACGCGTGATCCGAGGCGGCAACGCTCTGCATACGCAACCCACCGTCCTACCCCTTAACCGTGATGGATCAGAAACCAACCTCACGCTCAACCTCGCCCGTCACAAAGAGCAGACAATCACCGCCGCCCTGAGCTATCAAGAAGCCACCGGCAAAATCATCCCCCCACCCACCTTCTCCCAAGCAGGATAGATTTTTAAAAGCTATCAGTTGTCAGCTATCAGCTGTCAGTAAGAAGGGAGGGAGGATTGCAAACGGTTTGCCTGTGGTTTGCCTGTATTTCTTTTTTTCGACCTCTGTTCTTACTGATAGCTGATCACTGATGGCTAATCGCTTAAAAAAAACGACTCATTTGATTCTTTGGCCTTTTATAGTGAAAATACATGTAGATGACAAATGCTTGCAGTTGGCACAAAGAGCTTAATTTGCCTCTGACTGACAACTGATCACTAACAACTGACTGCTTCTTAAGAAACTCTGTGTTTGAAACTTGCTGATCAGCCGACGGGTTTGCAAGATACTTAAAAAAAACAAGTCGGCGACAAGACCCAAAATCGACCTGCTGGCCTGCTTAAACGCCAGTACGATTTTGATGCACGGAGTTTTTTCAATGCCAGGGACAATCACCCCCCTTCCGATCATGCTTCAGGAAGAAGAAGACCGCAAAGCCTATCAGGAACTCAATTCACCCAAAAGCATTGTGGTGCGATTTGGTTATCTGAAACAGATTGCGGAACTTGCCTACAACGGATCAGACAAACCCGGCTGTGGTAGCAAAATGGTCATCCGCACCAAACGCGGAATTGAACTAGCGGAAATGCTCACCACCACCTGTGGCAACGACGGATGCTCTAAAAGTGTCTCCCGCGAGAAAATGCTCGACTACATCCAAGCCTCGGGCGGCAAGGACTATCCCTTTTTCAATCAAGGCAAAGTCCTTCGCATTGCCAACCATGACGACCTGCACGAACAAAGACTCCTTGATGACCGAAAACAACAAACCATCCAATTTGCCAAAGAAGCGATCCGTGAAACCAAGCTTCCGATGACCCTCGTTGATGTCGAGCCTCTACTCGGCGGTGAGCGGCTCATCTTTCACTACATTGCTGACGAATGGGTCGACTTCCGAGAACTCGTGCGTAAACTGGCAACCGAATACCAAACACGCATCGAAATGCACCAAGTCAATGACCGCAATGAAGCTCGACTCGTCGCGGACTATGAAAAGTGTGGCCAACACTGCTGCTGTAAGCAGTTCCTCAAAGTGCTCAAGCCTGTCTCGATGCGGTCTGCCAAAGTTCAAAAGGCGACCCTCGACCCCGCAAAAATCTCCGGACGTTGCGGCCGGCTCATGTGTTGTCTTCGCTATGAAGATCAGACCTATCAGGAATTGCTACGAAACTTACCTCGCCGCCAAACCGCAGTGGATACTCCCGCTGGCCGGGGCGTGGTTCTAAGCACTCAGATTTTGACTCAGCTTGTTTTGGTGCGACTCGATGATGTGCCGAACAAAACCGAAGCTTATCCGGTGGAAGATGTTTCCCCTGCCTCGAAAAAAGATCCCGCCAAGTCCGAAGTCCCTTCAAAGGTGAAGCCTAGGCCACAAGCTCGAACACAGTCCAAGTCGCAACCTCGGGAACAGTCCCAAAAAGCATCCGCGAACGCGTCATCCACCACCCAACAGGCCCCCAAGAACACCAACGCAGATCAAAACTCCGCCGAAGCACCGACTGATGGGAAAAAGAAGAAAAGACGCCGCCGACGTCGCCGACGTGGCGGTGGCGGTGGCAATGCAGGTGGTGGTAGCGGTAGTTAAAGGGGTAAAAGATATTGCCCTGACGGCCTACACGAAACATGGTTACTGATTGTTATCAAGGTCGCCATAAGCAAGTTTTCTAGACTTGATGCGTACAATGTTTTTGCGTCATTGACACCAAACGCGTTAAAGCGTCATGGTTCCAAGCATCGCGTTTTAAAAGAATCCGATGCTTCGGCAGCCCTCAGCATTCGGCGTTGTGATAGTCCAAAGCATCCTTGCTTACGTATTTATCAAAAGAGAAAAAAAGCGACCGGTGGCTTGGCAACGCTCTGGCATGTCGCTTCTCTCAAGCTAAAAAAACCGGCCCTTCACCCACAATGGGGGTTAGGGCGCGTTTTTTTTGTCTTGAAATATCAATTAAAATAAAAGCGTTGACTTACCCGTTGCACTTGGCGTCGTAGTCTGCTGCACTGAGTAGGTTTTCCAATTGAGCGGGGTCCGATGGTTTGATCTTAATGATCCAACCTTGATCCCAGGGGTCATCGTTGAGGATTTCAGGGCTTTCAATGGCCGCGGTGTTCACTGCGACAATCTCGCCGTCGATCCCGCTGTAGAGTTCGCTGGTGGTCTTGACGGATTCAATTTCGCCAATGGCCTGACCAGCGGCAATCTCGCCACTGTCCTGACTCAATTCGAGATAGGTAATATCAGTCAATTCATCGACTGCAAAGCGGCTAATGCCGATGCTGACCACATCGCCGTCAAGTTTATGCCATTCGTGAGATTCAAGGTAACGACGATCTTCTTTGGCAGCCATGGTGGTAACTCCTGGTTTGTGGGGGAAAGTCTGACAGATTAGCAGATCATGCGCATAAAAAAAATCCCAAGCAGTGAAGGCTTGGGATTTTTTATAAAATTTTGTTTCAACGGTAAGTTGATTAACGTTTTGAGAATTGGAAACGCTTGCGAGCACCGGGTTGGCCGTACTTCTTACGTTCAACGCGACGGGAGTCACGAGAGAGGAAGTTTTGTTCTCGAAGTGTTGCTTCAAGGCTCGAATCGTAATCTTTGAGGGCTCGTGCAAGGCCGAGCTTGATCGCACCGGATTGTCCGGTGGAACCACCGCCATGCACATTGACGAACACATCAATTTTGCCGCTGGTCTGTGTCAGTTCCAGTGCAGAGACCGCGTCATTTTGGTCCTGCATCTCTGTGAAATAGTGATTAATTTCACGTTTATTGATCTGGAACACACCGCTACCAGGGCGAATACGCACACGGGCGACGGAAGCTTTACGACGACCAGTTCCCCACCAGTAGCCATACTTCTGAGGCTTGGAAACGGGTTCGGCTGCTTCGGCTGGAATCGAAATAGATTCGGTTGCACCGACTGGCGTTTCCAAAGCATCGGTGGCTTCGGCGACTTCCGGTGTATTTTGGTCTTCTTGCTGCGACATAAACTTAATTCCTTGAGGTCGTTGTTTTGATTAAACGACTTTCGTTTTCATTTTTGAAATTAGACAGGTAATTCTTTGGGCTGCTGGGCCTGATGCGGATGATCTTCACCTGCATAAACCTTGAGCTTCTTGAGCATCTGACGACCGATTTTGTTCTTAGGCAGCATGCGGCGAACCGAGCGTTCTAGGAGCAATTCGGGATGGTTTTCCAGTATCCAACGATAGCTTCGCTGGGTTTGACCACTGGGGTAACCGCTAAAGCGTTTGAAGAACTTCTGGTCTAGCTTGTTGCCAGTGAGCTTGAGCTTGCTGGCATTAAGTACAACCACAAAATCGCCAACATCATGATGTGGAGTATATTGGGGCTTGTTCTTGCCCATCAACACGACTGCCAGCTTGGCTGAAAGTCGTCCCATCACAAGGTCAGTCGCGTCCACGATATGCCAATCTTGTGGCACTTCGTTATTCTTAGCATGAAAAGTTTGTCGGTTCATCGTTATCCTAAGCCTTTACAGAGGGCATTCCTAGTCGAATCGGTAAGTTTACCGCCCTGCTGGGGTTTGTCAAGCGACCTGAGACCTTATTATATGGAACATCATTTGCATACTTCAGATAGACCTTGGGCAATGAAACTGGATCAAGTCAGTTTCACGTATGAGCAGAGCCTTCAAGCTGATGGCTTACCTGCTCCCCCTGCCGTCAAAAACGTCACCACTTCCCTGTCCAAAGGGTCCGTTCATGTGCTCGTGGGACCCAACGCATCAGGCAAAACCACCCTTTTGAAGCTGTTATTGGGGATTTTAGAGCCCAAGCAAGGAACCGTTCATCTTGCGGGGGAACCGATGGCTGAACTGTCACATCGCCGCCGAGCCCAATTGACCAGCTATGTCCCTCAGCAAACTGCGACGAGCTTTGGCTTTACCGTCGAACAAGTTGTTACGATGGGACGGCTTTCAATGGTAAAAAATTTAAATGTCGTCGAGCAAGCTCTCGCGTCTCAAAATCTTGAGCCACTGCGTCATCGTTCTTTTACGGAGCTGTCCACAGGCCAACAGCAACGCGTGTTACTGGCTCGGGCGTTGGCACAGGTGAATGAGCAGACCCAGGCGATTCTTTTAGATGAGCCGGTCAGTGCCATGGATTTGTCGTGGGTTCATCGCACCATGGGCGAGTTGGTTGGTTTGGCGAAGCAAGGGTTGGCAGTCGTGGTTGTTTTGCATGATTTAAATTTGGCGATCCGGTATGCCGACGTGGTTTGGCTGATGGATCAGGGGCGTCTGGTTTCTTGCGGAACATGGCAAGAGGTCCTAGACCCAGCGGTGCTTGGGCCTGTCTATGGGATTGAGATGGCCTTGATTGAACACGCTGCGGTGGACCGTCCGATTCTCTTGGCGGTTCCTGATAAACAAAAACATGTGTGATTGGTATACAATAAGAACCAACAGCAGATCTCAAGGATGACAAGGATGATGAAATGATTTATGTCACATTGGCTTCGGGATGGGTGGACCTAGTCATTATTTCCATTGCCATGGTCATTGCCGTCGGCAACGCCATGTCCAAAGCCATCAAACGGTCCAAAACCGAAGATGAACTCGAAATCATCAGTGAAGGCGAGCAAACTGCTCAAGACCTCCGTCGCGAAACATTGGCTCAAAAACATCGCGAACATCTTGAGCAATTACTAGGCGACAAACAGGTCAGCCGCGCTACCACCACACCTCAAACCTCTTCGTCTCAAACACTCTACGAACGTCGCGCCCAAGCAGCCCACGCATCTCAAATAGCACAAGTCGCCCCCGCAGCGAGGTCTCAGCAACCCCAGCAAGATATTTCGCGTGTGCGACAACGTGAAATTGCCCAGCAACGAGAACATGCCTTGGCTCAAAAACGAACCGATGCCAAACGTCGTCAACGCAACCAAGCACTCGGCGCAGGCCTCAAGCAAGTCGACACACAACCCACAAAACGCCACGCCCAAGTTCATCGCCATGTGGTCGATGCCCCAGACCACACTGCAACACACCAACAAATCCCCAAAGTGGCAGGCATCAAACTCACCTCCAGAGCCATGAAACAAGCCTTGATTCTCAAAGAAATTTTAGACCCACCGGTTGCCATGCGTGAAAATCATCTGGGAATATAAACCGCCATAAATTCAAGGGGAATTCAACGACCTGTGGAGAATCGCATGACAGGTTCAATAACATGCCTCAAATGCAAAGCCAAATTCCCATGGCAAGCAAAATTGGCAAACAGCTTGTCCCAATGTCCACACTGTGGCAATGTTTTTACCATGCCATCCACCGCCCCCCGCTCGATCACACCTTCGGACGAAAAATCCTCGAACCGCCAATCATTCCAACCCGTCACCGGCGGATTTTCGCTATCCCTCACCCCACCCCCGCCCCCGGAAGTTCCCCCGGCCCCCCCGGAAGTTTCCCCGGGAACTCCTCCGATCATTTCCCCTGTTGTTCCGGACTCCACACCTCTCGAAGAAGTTTTGCCCCAAGCTCCCGCTGAAGACTTGTCGCAAGTACCTGACCTTGTGGAGATGGATCCGGAGACGTCATCGGACATCTTGCCCTTGATGCCAATCCAAGCGCCCAAAGGCCCCCTCGTCCTGCCCACGCTAACTATGAATACGGGAGCCCCATTACCCGAAAAAATAACAGGGGAAGGCTCCGGGGGGGCCGGGGGAACTTCCGGGGGCGGGGGTGGGGGAGAGGATGTTCTGGAGATTGAAGAAGAGCCTGACCTAGAGGTCATTGAGGAAGATGAATCTGAAGCTCAAATGGAGCCACCAACCAGTTCCGACGATGCTGGCTACGAACTTGCGATGGACCCAACGCCTCCTTCGCCGCAGGCAGCCGCCACCACGTCGGGCCTTTGTCCTTCGTGTCATCAGTCGATGAAGCCCGGCTCGATTCTTTGCATGGCCTGTGGTTTTAATATGCAATTAGGCCGCAAGATGGACGGCGCATTGACGGACCCACTGGGCGACAAATTTGCAGGTTCCACCGCCCCCACTTCCTACGAACAGGACGAAGAAGACCAAATCTATTACGCACGCCAAACAAAAAGACTTGATTATTATTTTCCGCTAAGCCTCATCGCATGCTCCATCATTGCCATGCTATTCACTATTTTGGTGGTTTATCCCGTGGAAAACTTTGACCTCCCCGCAGGCATCGGAACCCCTGCTGCTGCGCCCGCCGGGGCTGGGGGAGCAGGGTTGCTTGGCGGCATAACCGGGGGAGCCGGGGGAACTGTGGGCGTTGGGGCCGGGGGGGTTGGGGCCGGGGGGGTTGGGGCCGGGGGGGGGGGGCGGGGGAACTTCCGGGGGCGTAACTGGTTTTTTCACCCCAGCAGTCACCCCGCCAACTGTTTCTAGATGGGTGGTGCGAGGCGTGATTGCGGCCAAGTGCAGCGTGGGGATTGCATTAAAGGTGCCGTTCCTTTTCGTGGGCATGCTCTTGGTCATACGAATTTTTGGTGTGGGATTCGGGCGCGTTACCACGGCCATTCTCAAACTCCTCGCTATTGCCATGACCGTGCAGGCTGTCGACTTTTTTATCGAAGCGGTTATGGCCATTCTTGCTGAAGGTCTCCCCCTGATGGGCATGGATATCTATGTTCGCTTTCCCTTTGTCATTGTGACCTTCTTTGCGTTGGCGATGAAACTTTTTGAGCTAGATCTCGTTGAAACGGTCGTCTTGTTTCTGTCCACCTATATGTTGCCAACGTTCTTGGCCTTCTTCTGCATGATGTGGGTCTACACCATGCTCACCTGACCCTGCACAATCAGGTCCATACAAGCCTTCTTAAAGGCTCATAGAAGCACCCGCAGAGCCTCGCAAAGCCATTTAAGCAAAACGATAAAAAGTTATTACCATATACTCATCCGCAACTTACAGACATGAAAAATAAAAACACACCCCCTGTTTTTACCTTTTTCTTGACTTGGCTAATAATTGTGCTATCATAATTATCAATGGCACTATTACTTGACATTAAGAGCAAGTCCAACCAGTCTTACGCCTCACAGTTTCAGGATCAACTGCGTACTCAGATACGCCAGCGTACGCTTAAGCCGGGCCAGAAGTTACCCACTCTCCGCCAGATGGCTGATCAGGCGGGCGTGAGCATCGGCATTGTTCGTCAAGCGATCAGCACCCTGACCACCGAAGGCTATATCCGGTCGCGTCAAGGGTCAGGCATGTTTATCGCATTGCCTGGCCAACGAAGCCGCATGATTGCGTTGGTGTTGCCTGCGTTGGACTTTGAGCGGATTCCGATGTTCATTCGAGGTATTAAAGCAGGCTTGGCGGGGCTAGGCAATCAGCTTTTAATTCAGGCTGCTGATTATGATTACGATCAGGAGATTGATCTGCTGACCAATTTGGACTCGTCGTTTGTGGCGGGCGCGATTATTTTCCCGCCTCCGGTTCGAGGCTATGAGCAGCCGTTGTTGGAATTACGACAGCGAGATGTGCCGTTTGTCCTACTGGAATCTTTTTTTCAATTAGAAGGCGTGCCCTCTGTCCAAGTAGATCGTTTTGAACTCGGACGGCTTGCAGCAGAGTCTTTGATGCGTCAGGGACACCGCCGCATCGGCATGATCCTCGCATGGCAAGACACCCCCTGGCTCGGTCAATTCAGGGCTGGCATGGATCAAGTTCTTGGTGAGCATGGGCTTTCTTTTGACGGATTTTCCCAAAGTATTCACTCACCCATGCAATTAGATTCTGAACATCCTGCAGCCTATGGCGAGCAGGCCGCTGAGCAACTCCTCATAGAGAATCCAGACCTGACCGCCATTATCGGTGGCAACGCCAACATTACCATTGGCCTGATGCAGGCAGCGGAGAAACTTGGACGCAAGGTGCCACAAGATATTTCAGTGATTTGTCTTGAAGGCAAGGGCATGATGATCGAATACCGCTACCCTGCCGTCACCATCATTGACCTGCCGCAGCCAAACGACCTGGGTGAAGTCGCAGGAAAACAATTCGCCAAGCTACTTCAGGGAGACCACTCTCCCGCTGAGGACATTCGGTTACAACCACAACTATTTTCCGCTTCCCTCGAAAACGACACCAACGAATCAATCCAAAACAGATGCCCCTAATTAACCCCAAAACGCACTCAGATGACTATCAAGGAGCCTTCTCATGCCAACTTCACCCCAACGTAAAACCGACCATGCTTTTACGCTGATTGAACTTTTAGTGGTAATCAGCATTATCTCCATTTTGATTGCGATTCTTCTTCCGGCCCTTTCTTCAGCACGCCGCTCTGCGAATCGGGTCAAATGCCAAACCAACCTCAAGCAATGGGGAACGATTGGCGCGATTTACTCAATGGACTACACGGATTACATCGTGCCTGCGTTTTTTGGTATCGAAGGTGGAGCGACTTCAACGAACACATGGCTTTTTAAACTGCAACGATATTCAACCAATCGCACCACGGGCTACACCTCCGCAACTCTTCAGTCACTGGGCATTGGGATCTGCCCTGAAACGCCCGCAAGATGGGGCTATGGACACAATCAGTGGGCTCTTGGATTTGCGTCTACCATTTTCAAAACGGCAGACATCAAACGACCGGGAGAAACCGTCTTCCTTACGGATAATCTGATGCCGAACCCGGCAACTTGGCGACTCCCCCAAGGAAGCTTTTTTACATGGCGAAACTTTGTTCGCCCTGGTGGCTGGGCTCTCGGCACTCAAGATATGCAGGTTTACTTTGTGCATATGAATTCCACCAATGTCGTATGGCTTGATGGTCATGCTAACGCACGCAAAGAAGGAGATGGCCTCTATAATCCAGGCGGCACACTCGGCCCTTCAAGCGGCGATCAAACAAACAAAGATTGGTGGGACCGCGATTAACACGCTCTAACCACCTCGTTTTTTCCGAAAATATCACACCGCCCCATGGCTGCGATGTCGTACACGCAACCTATCGGAATGTACACCCATACTTTCACGGGACATCATCATGATGTTTCCTCCCATATGCACATGCACCACCGCAGGGTGACGCATCCAACTGAAAAGAGTTTTTCATGAACAAAAATTGGTTCCTAACGTTGGTTTTGAGTTTGTCCATTAACATCTTTGGCTGCGTTATGGCAGACGCAGCCCCGCATGCTCAAACGGATGAGCCCATCAAGCTGTCTATCACTCAATCTTCAAGACCCATCCCCCCTTATTTCTTTGGGATTCATACCAACTTGATGCCGTTCTCCATCGGCAAAGTTCGTGAGTGGTCTACGATGGCTGCGCGTAACACATTACTCATCAAAGAAGTTCAATTCTCGTCGATTCGTGGACCCGCGGGCGGACCGGGCAATTGCTATCTCTGGAAAGAAGGGGAAGTTTTGAGTCCCCCCGACCCCCGGTTTTCAAAATTCTATGGCACCAATCGATATGGCTATCGACGTAAGCATTCGGTGGAGGAAGGCTACCCCCCTTTAATGCTCAAAGACATTTATCAAACCGCCCAGGCAACCAATCTGCCTTATGTCTTTCAGCTCAATGTCATTTCTCAGGATCACCCCACGATAGTGCAAGAGGTCCAACGGATCACTGAATTAACGGATCAACCTATTTTTCTGGAATATGGCAGTGAGCTATACAACGGAGCTTACATGGGAGCCAAAGCCACCGCAGACCCCTATCATCATGCCCAGGAAATGTGGGAATTGACCAAAAAGATCAAGGCCATCGACCCCAACATTCAAGTGGCGATTGATGGGCCGAGCCCTGCCCTACACCGACGTGCGACGATCTTTAAAAACCACGGGCAAGGCGATGAACCAGACTGGGATGGTTCACCGGCAGGACGCATTTTGAATTTTTCCAAAGCGGTGACTCAGAACATTCAAAATTTTGATGCCACGGTCATTCACACCTACACCCCCATTGCAACAATGGACAACCAAACCCCCACTTCGATGATGCGGTATTTCTTTGCGTTCAACGAGTTGGAACAACAAGCCTGCAAAGAATACTTCACCAAGCTCAAAGGGAAACAAGTATGGGTCACCGAATGGGGGATTCTCCATCAGACGATGTTCCGCGAAAAAGACAAAGCTCTCAAAGCCAAAAAACAGATTTTAAAAACGCCAGGTGTCGCCGTCGCAACCATCGACTGGCTGATGCGGATGTTGGATCTCAAACAAATCACCATCACCACCCACCACAATTTGATTGATACACAGGGGTTTGGCTTGGCTCAAAACACCCCCAAGCAGGGGCTCGTCCGTTTGCCTCTGTACCATGTTTTCAAAGCAGTGGGTCAATTGTTTGCAGAGCAGCCGGACTATTTCCCACTACAAATAGGAACACAACACAGTCAGCAGGAGCTGGTTTTACAGGAATTGGACATGCATATGTTTGGAACCTTTGGCTTAACGCCTGATGTGGTTTCGCTACCAGACATTGGCGTTTGGGGCTTTGGCAAAAACAAAACGCTCGAAGCCGTCGTTCTTATCAATCGCACCGATCAGCCCCGGGAAGTCACCCTGCCAGGACGCACGCTAGCCCGCTACTGGACCTATGGCGGGCCGAACCCATTACCCGGTTTCATGAAGGCTAAAAAGCATTGGACCATGATCCCCACAGTGAATCCATTGCCTGTCGTGCTTGAGGAAAAACAGGCTCAAACCGTCACCCTCAAGCCGTTTTCAATGACGCTGGCAACCGTTGCATCCCAAAAGCATTAGCTTCTTCAAACGGTAACTAGGCATCCCCCTCCATCATTTTTGCTATCATCAATCGTTCTATGAATCCACGCCCCAATATCTTATTTATCATTACCGACGACCACCGCCATCAGGCCATCAGCGGTTTTGGCGACCGGGCTGTCCAAACCCCCAACCTTGATTCACTCATCAACCAAGGCGCGAGCTTTACGCAAAATCGAATCCTCGGCGGCCTGCTGCCGGCGGTCTGTGTCCCCACCCGTGGAGCCATCCTCAGTGGCTGTCACCCATACACCACCAGCGGCACCCAAGCAGACTGGGACTATCAACAGGCCCAATGTATTCAAGAACATCTCACCACCCTGCCACAAGCATTTCGAAATGCAAATTACCACTGTCACCTCGTCGGCAAATGGCACAATGACAAAGCCTCAGCCCATCGAAGCTTTGATTCAGGTTCAAAAATTTTCTTCGGCGGCATGTCCGGTCAATTCAGCGTCCCCGTCAACGATTTTGACCCGACTGGCGAATTCCCCGAAGAATTAACCTACACCCCCAAAAAACATTCCACCGAATTATTCGGCGACGCAGCCATCGACTTCATCAAACAACATGATGAAGAAAAACCATTCTTCATGTACCTGGCTTTTACCTCCCCCCATGACCCACGCGATAGCCCTGAGCCTTACGCTTCGATGTACGACCCCAAAAACATGCCGTTGCCTGAAAATTTTGCAGCAGAACATCCCTTTGATAATGGTGAACTTGAGATTCGAGACGAACAGCTCGCGGCCATGCCTCGCACCGAAAATGAAATCAAAAAACATATCGCAGACTACTACGGCATGATCACACATCATGACGCCAAAATCGGACAAATCATCCAAACCCTAAAAGATCAGGGCCTCTTCGAAAATACCCTCATCGTCTACACCGCTGACCACGGCCTCTCCATCGGCCAACACGGCCTCATGGGCAAACAAAATCTATACGACCACAGCCTCCGCGCGCCACTGATCATCCGCGGCCCAGGCGTGCCAGCCAACTGGTCCACCCAAGCTCTTACCCATACATTTGATGTCTACCCAACGCTCTGCCAACTCGCAGACATCCCCGCCCCCACAAGCATCCAAGACGCTCAGAGCCTCACCCCCCTGTTAAACGATCAAACCCAACAGCATCGAACCTATCAAGGCTCACTGTACCGACACAACCAACGCGCTATCACCGATGGCCAATGGAAACTCATTCGTTACTATCCCAGCGATGACAAACCCATTGAACCGCGTGTTCAGCTTTTTGACCTTGCCAATGACCCACTTGAATGCCACGACCTTGCCAATGAAGCGAATCATGAGGCCATCAAAGAAACCTTGGCCCATGAGCTGACGCAATGGCTCAAAAAATACGAAGACCCACTGAGCCATGTCCCGGTCTTGGTTTAATATCCTCGCAGGCCACTTGAATTCTGTTTCCATTCCCACGCAGACAAGGAACCGTAACCGATGGCCACACGTTTTTATCAAATTGATGCTTTTGCAGACCGACCGTTCACGGGAAACCCCGCAGCGGTCTGTCTCTTAAACGAACCCGCTTCGACCAGTTGGATGCAACAGGTTGCCGCGGAAATGAACCTCTCAGAGACCGCCTTTGTCGTGCGTGAAGATGATGAAAACTGGCAGCTTCGCTGGTTTACCCCGACGGTGGAAGTTCCGCTCTGTGGCCACGCCACGCTGGCAGCAGCGCACGCGTTGTGGAAATCGGGTGATCTGGCGTTGAATGTTCGAGTCCGCTTTCATACTCAAAGTGGACTCTTAACAGCCTCGCGTCAGGGCGATTGGATTGAGATGATTTTCCCTGCTGCCGAGAGTGAGCCACATGATGAACCCGCAGGATTGGCTGAAGCTTTGGACGCTAAATTGATCGCGATCAGCGAGACGAAAATGGGCATTCCCGTTTGGCTTGCAGAGCTTGAAAGTGAAGCTGCCGTCCGCGAGGTAAAACCCAACTTTCAAAAACTAGCCCAAGTCAAGCATGGCGGCGTCATCGTGACCAGTCAGGCCAGCACCCCAGACTATGATTTCGTATCACGCGTTTTTGTACCCGTCGCAGGCATTGATGAAGACCCGGTCACCGGATCAGCCCACTGCTGCTTGGCCCCCTATTGGGCGGCCAAACTCGGCAAACAAACGTTGGCCGGCTATCAAGCCTCCAAACGTGGCGGCGTGGTTAAAGTCACCCTAGAACAAGACCAGGCCAAGCTTAGCGGCCAAGCTATCACCGTGGTGCAAGGCAAATTATTGTAAAACAATTCCGCTTATCAATCACACAAAACAGATCAACTCCAAACACCTCAAACACCTCAAACAACGGCCTACAAACTCCCCTGTGTTGCAATTCAGAATGACCTTTCTTTGACCTGCCCAAAAAATTTTGTCGCAATTTTTTCACAAAATCACCCCCAATATCCCAAAAGGCTTGCTCAAATGAAGGACTTGCATAAAATAGAAACAACCTATCAAGTCCTTTTACGAATGGCCACCCACGCATGAATGATGCTGCAGACTGCAATGAACCTGCTTTTCTGACTGAAAAAATCGGCCAGACCACACTGATCCGCTTCAACCATAACACCTTTGACCGGGTCGAAATTCAAGACCTGCGTGAAGCGTTACGCCAAGTGGTCACCCAGACCGAACCGCCCAATTTCGTAATCGACTTTGCCCATGTGTCCTATATGTCTTCAATCATCCTAGGCGTCATCATGGGGATTCACCTCAACATCTGCAATCGTGAAGGCTGCCTGCGTATCTGTGGCATGAACCCGATCACCGAGCGTGTCTTTCACATTACCCGACTGGACAAGGTGCTACGCATTCTGCCAACTTACAAAGAAGCTTTGGCAGAACTAGCGTAACCCGTCGACTTTATATCAAAGAAAATATCAAACCTTCCGCCATCAACGGACAAACTGAGGCCAACGGGCTACGATTTGTCGTTGGGTGGCACGGATGAGCTTGCGGCCGCCGGGGAGAATGCGTTGGATAATCCCGCCCTTGGCATCATATTCGGTCACCTGTTCATTGATATCTTGAGGTTTGAGTCTTGAGTAGATTTTAAAACGGCCGTTGCTTTGATGCTCGATGCGTTCGGTTCGAAAAGCGATCTTGCCATCGTTGGCGTGGTAAGCATAAAAACCCCATTGGCCATCAGGACGATCCTTCAGAATCAAAGGCAATAAGTAAAGTTCTGCCTGGGACAGATAGCTCTTGGGTGGCACTTGCCATTGATATTGCTTGTCACTGGAAACCTGCCGTCGGGTGAGTTCGATTTGGCCTCGGGTTCGAATGCCTGTTTCGACCCATGTTTTTTGGTGTTCGATGGGTACTTCGCGGATATCAAATCGAATTTTTTTTCCTTGGCGAGCGTACAGTTGTTTGGCGGTGCGTGTTCGCACGGGACGTTCGGTAGTTCGAATGGACCAGATTTCTTCTTGTTGATCGTCTGCCAAGAAGCAAATGCTGATTGTATCGTAGAGGGCGTCATTGATTTCCATGCGTGCGAGCACTTCAACGGTAAAGCCAGGCTGGGCGAGATGGCGAGGCAAGTTTTTGAGTCGTTGATCCAAGTCGCCATGCCATTGACGGATTCGCAGATAGCCGATGTCACGATCCCCTTCAATAAAGCGAAGCCACTGCTCGCCGATTAGCTGGGATCGAATGGCTTCGTATGGAATCTCACTCTGTAAGGTGTGGCCTGCTTCGATAAGTTTTTGCCGCTGCTGGGCCAATTGATCAGGATCTTTGACGAGCAGACTTTGAATCACTGCTTCATAGGTCAGCTTGGCCAAATCATACTGTCCTTCAGAAGTTTCCAACTGAAACAACAAATAGGTTTGCTCATCCAGTTCGATAAAAGTTTGAGCAGTGACCCAACGGGTCTGCTTGTTTTTGGGAATCAAAAAATGGAGCGAAATCATTTTGTGTGGCCCGACCGTGCCTGTGCGGTCGGACAATAGACGAGCCCCGGGATAAATTTTCCCCATTTGTTCAAGGGCTTCACGTCGCACCATCGGCAAGGTTAATTCAACGCGAGCTTCTTTAACGAACAAATTAATCTGATAGCCCTCTGCCACGAGAATCCGAGCCAAAGCAGAGTCTGCGGTACGCTGAATAATCTGAGAATTCAACGGCGGCAAAATTGAAATGCCACGAGAATACTCCTGCCAACGCCCCCCGGAAGTTTCCTCCGGTAATTCCTTAACGCCCCCGGCAATGCCCTCCCCAAAGGACGCAAGAGGCAAACTCACAACCATGATGCCAACCAGTAAAAACGCAAAGACTTGTTTCATCGTCATATCAATCCTATCTATACCAATCGCAATTGAATTTTCCCGTTTTCTTGTGCACGCGACAGCTTGTTTTAAGCGTTCAAACGACTTTCATCGCGGGAAAATTCATACCCGATGGGTATAAATCCGCCGACTTGTTCGAACTTACAGACATTTTTCAAATGCCTCACATCTTGTCTATCTTACTGACTACTGAACACTGACAACTGATTACTTGAAAAACCTATTTCTCTTGGGCCATCAAGGCCAAGCTTGCATAAAACCTGTCCAACGCCACCGTTTGATCCGTATCAAGGCGGCCCGTCGGCTCAACGAGCCTTGTATAGAATAGCCAATGCGTCTGATGGTCAACCGTCCAAACCAACAAATGGTGCAGCGTTAACCCACGAGGTGCTTTGCTAATGGCCAACAAGCGGGTGGCAGACTTGGGACCAAACTCTTTGACCCACAAATGCACCGTGCTAAAGGTTGGTAAATCTTCATCGGGAATTTCCAACTGGACCGCAGCCTCTAGGGCCACGTCCAAGGTTGCTGGTGAATCCAACTTAATTTGCCGAACCAGTAAACGCGATTGCCGCTGAGCAGGGTCCACAAAAACCCCCGGCTCCCCCGGACCCCCCGGACCCCCCGGAAGTTTCTCCATCTCTCCCAAAACCTGTGGTGCGGGTTCCCATTGCGTGGGCAATTGAAAAGTCAACGGGCCAAACTGATGGGTTCTCAGTTCCAACGCCACCGAATCCAACGATGCAGATGGTTCATAGCGAGGCTGTTGATAGCGTTGGTGATGATGATGACTCAACCAACCCGCAGCACCGAGACTCAGGGCAAGAACCATGGCCATCGCCCCGGCCACGCGGTAGCTTTGTGCTTTAAAAGATAACGGGGTGTTTGGGGCCATGCTGTTGTTTATGGTAGCTGGGCTGGACAGTCGAGCAAATCAGCCTGCGTGATGGGTTCGGACAACCGCGGTTCATCCACCGCCTGTGTCAAATCGTAAGGCCCCACCGATAGCCGACGCAACGAGGCTAAATGACCCCCGGTTCCCAACACAACCCCCAGATCACGGGCCAAACTACGGATGTAGGTTCCACGCCCGCAAGTAATACGCAAGCGGGCCAGTGGCCATTGATAACCCAATAATTCAATCTCATCAATGCGAACGGTCTTCACGGGCATCTCTACTTTTTTTCCCTGACGGGCGAGTTTGTAAGCCCGCTGGCCTTGGATATGAATCGCACTGAAAATCGGCGGCGTTTGTTGAATGGTCCCCACAAACGGTTCGCAGGCAGCGTGAATTTGATCCGCGTCAGGCTGCTGCAAAGGAACGATTTCTTCCCGCTCACCTTCAAGGTCATCCGTCGTGGTAAAAGCAGAAAGATCCACCTCGGTCTCGTATACCTTGGTCAAGCCCATGAGCTGTTCGACGGTCTTGGTGGCCTTGCCCAGACAGCAAATGACCACGCCTGTCGCCAAGGGATCAAGCGTCCCGGCGTGGCCGGTCTTGCAGTTCCCCGCAGCCCGGCGGACATAGCGAACCACCGTCATCGAACTCCAGTGCAACGGCTTGTCCACCACAAGGAGACCACAATAATCAGAATGCCAGCGTTGTCGTCCCATTTATGCAGTAGAGGTGGCGTTTAAACGCAGCACCTGATCCTCTGCATGATAGCTTGAGCGGACCAGTGGGCCTGACTCGACGTGCTTGATACCCAATGCTTCGCCTTGACGCTTGTATTGCACAAACTGTTCAGGGGTGACCCAGCGTGCCACCGGCAAATGCTCGCGGGTGGGCTGAAGATACTGACCAATGGTCAGAATATCACACGATCCAAATTCCGTTGTTGTCTTGGCCACCAAGTCTTGCATCAAGGCATCAATTTCGTCATCGGTTTCCCCGATACCGACCATGATGCCAGTTTTGGTGGTCAGGTTTTGAGCTTTGGAACGACGGAGTAGTTCAAGACTTTGTTCGTATTTCGCCTGCGGCCTCACCACTGAATAAAGCCGAGGCACTGTTTCCATATTGTGATTTAAAATTTCAGGCTTCTCATCAAGTACCAACTGTAAAGCTTTTTCATCGCCACAAAAATCGGGGATCAAAACTTCAATGCTTGTTTGAGCCGAACGCTGACGAATTGCTTGCATGGTCTGCGCCCAGATCGACGCGCCGCCATCGGGTAATTCATCACGATTGACGCTGGTAATCACCAGGTGTTTGAGCTTCATCAACGCGACTGCTTCGCCGACGCGTCGGGGTTCTTCGAGGTCCAGAATCGGCGGACGTCCGGTTTCAATATGACAAAAGCCACACGACCGCGTGCATACATCGCCAAGGATCATCAAGGTGGCAGTCCCGCGACTCCAGCATTCGCCCATGTTCGGGCACTTGGCTGACTCACAGACGGTATGCAGTTCATGATGGTCGACAATTTGGCGTAGTTCTTGATAACCATCACCGCCGGGGAGCTTCATCTTCAGCCACTTGGGCTTGCGAGGAGGCTTGCCGTCGGGTCCAGACAGACCGGGCGTTGGATTGCTCAAGATTTGCTTGCTCAATGAAACCATAATTATGAATGACACACATCATGTCTGCTTGAGGGGGACCGTTGAAACTCTCCACGATTGAGAGCCTTGCTTGCCAAGCACCATCAAACACACGAATTTAAAAAACAAGGGACAGAAAGTGTAGTTTAACAGAGAGACTACATTGAAGGCAAAAAAAAACGAGCTGTCCACTTAATAGCAGACAGCTCGCTCGTGAATGATTTTTCATTCGAATGGGCTGGTTTACCAGCGATCGCGACGACCGCCGCCACCGCCACCGCCACCACCGCCACCACCGCCACCACCACGACTACCGCCACCGCCACCAGCACCGCCGGTCTTGGGACGAGCTTCGTTGACGACAACGTTGCGACCGTCAAGGTCTGTACCATTGAGCTTTTCAATGGCTTCGCGGCCAGCGGAATCATCAGCGATTGTGACAAAAGCAAAACCGCGAGGTCGGCCTGTTTCACGATCGGTAATCAAAGCCACATCTTCGACATTACCGAAGACGCCGAATTCAGCACGCAGAGTGTCCTCTGTGGTCGAATAAGACAGATTGCCAACATAAAGTTTCATAACACTAACTCCAAGTAGATGTCCAACGATCTCTTGGAGTCCGACAAGGCCACCAATCCATCGCGATACAATTTCTGGCTCTCAATTCTCGTAACAAGACACGAAGCACATCGCTTCAATGTCAATCCAATTTTTAGCACAGGGGAGAGCCATACCTACACTAAAGCGGCATTATAGCAAAAACGCTACTCGTATGGCAAATAATTTGGTTTTTTTTAGGATTATTTAATCTAATTTTTCCACGCGGTTTTCAAAGTCGTTCTCGATTGCTTTTTTCTTCTGTCCACGGAGACGGTACAAAGCTTTCAAAATGACTCCAATACGCACAACTCTCAACCCAAACCAAACGTTTCCAAAATCGGTCCAAATCAGAAAAACGCCGGCTTTCATGCCAATTAAAATTCTTACGTAACTATCTTAGGAACAAATACTTAACAATTAAAAATCAATTTGAAAAAAATCAATACACAAAACGACGGAGGTCTTCAAAATGCGCCGAATCTTGATATCTATAGATGCCACCCCGAGCCTTGACGAGCTTGGCAAGGTGACTCAAATCAGCATCCACCCAAACAACATCGAGGCGCGTTTGGGGATCTAAAACATGATCAATGGCCTGAATTTGGTCCGATGCGAGGGAACCACCCCCGACTAAAATCACCTGTTTGGGCTGATGGGCCACAACTCGTCCCAATGCATCCGCGGGCTGAAGTTGGCCCGTGGCAATTATTTTCTGGCCTGGTTGCCACGGCAAAACCCCCTTGCCAGACCAAACAAAAAAGGCCACGCCGGGGACCTGCCCTACGACCTCACGGACAGAATCATAGAACTGCGCAGGCCACAAAGGAGAACCTTTGGTGGCCTGAATCATCACCAGGCAATTGGAATCTACAGGAACCTCTAAAAAACGAACCTGCTTCACTTGGCCATCGGCAGCAATCTTTGGTGTTGATGCCAATGCAACAAATTTGGCAGCTGGGGGTGATTCTATTTCGGTTGATGACACACGGGCCTGAGGCTGATCTATATAGAACAGCCAGACACCAAGCCCCCCAACCAATACAAAAAGCAGGAGGAGGCTGACAATGATCCGGGGTCGTTTTTTTTGCGAGGTGGTTGATGAATAAGCCACCACCGCACGCCCTGCGGTGGCCCGTTGTTCCGCAAGAACAGGAGAGGGGATATCCCCGACGGTTGTAAAATGGTGTGGGTCCTCCGGCCGCGATGAACCAATGGTGCAAGACAGACTTTCTTCACTGGCGGGAATCGACATCAAGGTCCGACAGTGAGAACATCGACAAACACTGCCCGCAAAACCTTTGTCAATCTCCAACACTGTCTGGCAGTGCGGGCATTGCATGGCAAATGTGGGAGTCAAGGACATGCTGTATCATAAGCCTTGCGTCTTTTTTTTGCGCATGAAACAAATTTGTTGTTATTTATCTTCTCTTAGCAGATCGCTGATCGTCACAGCCATTCACGTTAAAACACCTGCCATGCAAACGCCAAGCCATCCCCTTCAACCGATTATTATCCTCGGCCCAACGGCCGGAGGGAAAAGTGAATTGGCGGTCGCCCTCGCAGAACACTTCGACGGAGAAATCCTCGGAGCGGACTCCATGCAGGTCTATCGACACCTTGATGCGGGAACCGCCAAGCCAGAAAAACATCTCCAAGATCGAGCTCCCCATCACCTTATTAATATTGTTGAACCGACGGAAGCCTTCTCCGTCAGTGATTGGCTGGGTTTCGCAGACCCGTTGATTCAGAAACTTCAAGATCAAGGCAAACGCCCCGTGATCGTCGGAGGCACGAACCTCTACCTTAAAACCCTCTTAGAAGGTTTTTTTGAAGGGCCGCCCGCAGACCCGGACTTTCGACAATCACTCGCAAAATTCACCCCTGCAGAACTTCACAAACAACTCCAAACGCTGGACCCAGACGCTGCTGAGCGAATTCATCCCAATGACCGCAAACGGCTAATCCGCGCGCTAGAGGTTTACCATGCCACCGGCAAATCCATTTCTCAATGGCAACAACAATGGGAACAGCGCCCCACGTTGCCCTATCGGCACGATCCGATTCTCATTGGATTGCAATGGGAGACCGCTGCGATTAACCAACGGATCAACGCACGCGTTAAAATCATGTTCCAACCTGCTGATGAAACTGAATCGCTGCCAAGCGAAACCAAACGCCTCGAAGACGCGGACCTGCTCGGCGAACAGGCTCGACAGGCATTGGGCTATAAGCAGGTTCTGGACCATCTTGTCGGCCGCGGCAGCCTGAATGATGCGATGGAACAAACCAAAATCCTCACCCGCCGCTTTGCCAAGCAACAACGCACATGGCTACGGCGTTTTGTGGGCATCCACTGGCTTAATGCCACTGAAAATGATCCTGCTTCGCGAGCGAGCCAAGCGATTGATTTTGTCACGCAAGCTTAGAGCGTGCGATGCACGACACGCCCACGCTTAGGAGAACGGAATCCGGCCCTTCAGAAGACTTCAGGCTCGGCGTTGTGATGATCTCCTGTATCTTGAAGAACCCAAACTTCTTCACCCCCCGGAAGTTCCCCCGCCCGGAAGTTCCCCCGCCCCCGGAAGTTTCCCCTGTTTTCTCCCGGTTGTTTCCCCCCCACACCTTCCGGGGGTAGCATGATGACATGTCTACTTCTGAACATCGTGCCAAAGCGTCCGGTCAATCTGCCAACTGCGCTGTTTTGACCGTCAGTGATACCCGGACCACCCAAACGGATCTCGGCGGCCAGTGTATTACCCAACATCTCACGCAAGCGGGCCATCAGGTTTGCGACTATCGGATCGTCAAGGATGAGCCGTTGCAAATTGGCGAGGTTTTAAATGAATGGCTCACAACGTTGAAGCCTGATTTGATTTGCGTGACTGGCGGGACGGGAATTGCCTCACGGGACACGACCATTGAGGTGGTTTCTCGTTTGTTAGATAAGCCGTTGGATGGCTTTGGGGAATTATTTCGAATGCTTAGCTGGGATCAGGTGGGTCCGGCAGCCATGCTTAGCCGTGCGGTGGGAGGCTTGGCGGGTGATACGTTGATCTTTGCCATGCCTGGCTCGACCCATGCCGTGGATTTGGCGATGTCCAAGTTGATCGTGCCTGAGTTGGGTCACCTAGTCTGGGAACGCAAACGCTAAGTCTCGATCTTTGGGGCCAAAATGGCTTAAAATACACAACCATGGACACAAGCCATTGAGAAAACTCGACCGTGACTGGGATATTGAAACCCAAGGCCCCGGTTTAGGGTATTATTGACGGCGAAGCTAAAAAAAAACCGCGACACGCAGGAGTCACTTACATGCGTTCAAAATGGATTTTACGAACACTTCTCAGTTTAACCTTGGCCATCACACTGGTCATGCCATCGTATGCCCAAGACCAGACTGAACCTGATGCCTTTGAATTGGCTGAGATTTTCGATCTGGTTCCTGCCAATTTCCAATTATTGTTTGCGGTCCCCAATCTCGGCAGGCTCAATGACCGGGCTGCCATGACCAATGATCAGCTTGACCTGCAGATTTCAGGGCTCACCGATCTGTTCAACGAATTCAAACGCAGCGTCGGCATGAACAAAGGAATCAGCTCTGAAGGCTCGTTTCTATTGGCGGTGGAAAATGTGGAGAGTCTTCTCCCCCCACCTCCGAAAAAAGCTTCTGACCGTCATACAGATGATCAACCACCCAAGGCCCCCAAGCCTCGATTTGTTTTCTTGGTCACGGTGACCGATTATGCGGAATTTGTCTCCAACTTTGGTGGAGATTCTGATGATGCTGTCACCCAACTGGTCTTGCCAGATGGGCAAACGGGCTTTTGCAAATTGTTTCGTGGCTATGCAGTCATGGGTGCCGACAAGGATCAAGTCGAACAATATGAACCGGGCATCGACCGAGAAAAACTCTCTGACTTGGTAGGGCCCGGCGGAACCCATGCGTTAATGCAAAATGATTTGAGCTTGGTCCTTCACACCGAAGGGGTTTCCAAGGATATCATCAAACGCTTGGTCGCGGGCTTAAAGTGGGCGGGCGATGATGAAAATTCTGAGCAAGACTTTGACGAAGATTCTTATGGTGCAAACAATCCTCAGGCCATGGCAGACATTTACACCCGTAGCCTCGAAGGCCTGGGCAATGATAGCCAAGCGATTGTTGTAGGTTTTGCCCCTAGTGAGCAGGGTTTGGTTCTAACGACCTCGTTTGAGTTCAATTTGGAATCATCCAGTGCCACACGCCTTGCCGCCACGGGCACAGGCGACAAACTTTTATCCAAATTGCCACGAAAAGACTATCTCTTGTCTTTCTCCAGTGCCTTGTCAGGCGTCGATCTTCCAGCCCTGATTGCTGATGCCCGTGTATCACTTGAAGAACATGGCGTCTGGTCTGCTTCTCTGGTGAAACAAGCCACGCCTCTCGCGGAGCAAGTCCAAGCAATCGCCGGCGTTCTTTACACGCCTCAATTGCCCTTGGGATTGAGTTCCAAAGCCTTCAATGCTGTTTTGTTAATTCAGACCCGCGATGGTGACCGGTTTGTCAAAACATTTGAAAGTTTCCTCAAACAAGCCAACGGCCAAATGATTCCCATGGGTATCATGCCCAAGGATGCCACTGAAGAAGACGATCCACGGCCACGCATGAGTATTATTTCTCAATTCGCCCCCAATGCCTTGGCGGACGACCGCGCTGAGATTGCTCAATATCAGCTTCAGTACAATGTGCCGATGCAAGTTATTACGCGAATGAGCCAAACGGCTCGCCGCATGATGCTTCTGGGAATGAATAATTTTGAAGGCTACATTGCCGCGGTCGACAATACCGTAATCATCACCACTGCCACCGACGCCCAACTGTTAAAAAATGTGTTAAGCACCCTGCGATCAAATCAAGGGCTCGGCAAAATTGCAGCCATCACCCAAACCCGTCAATCACTCCCCAAAACCGCTTCAGCCACAGGCTATATCAACACGGTCAGTGCCATGCGTGTGGTCCATGCGATGGCTTTGATGATGCTGGAAAAGAAAGAACTAGACCCGGTATTCCCCAAGGACTTGAACCCCATTGGCATATCTGTCAATTTCCAGGAAGGCCACTTGGCGATGAAAATTTTCACGCCTATGAAAACCGCAACTTATTTGCATGGCGATGCCATGGATATATTCGACCTATGGAAACCAAAAGAAAGACCCCAGACCGACGGCGAACAACCCGCCCAGCGTAACAGACCCGACGAAATGCAAGACCTAGGCGGCTTTGGTGACCCAGCAATGAACCCCGACGAAATGGGCATGCCTCAGCCTCCCCGACGCGGCCGAACCCCTCGACAATTCTAAATCCATGCGAGCAAGCAAGATCATTGGCATTGCAGCGGCGAGTCTTTATTTACTCTCCCTGATCGGCGCAACCTTCGCCCCCACCCCCGGAAGTTTTGGGGGGCATTCCGGGGGGCAATCCGGGGGCGGGGGGAATTCCCCTCTCGCGATTGCCGCCACGGCCATGCCAAGCCAGTTTGATCACAACCGCTTTTTAGGTTCCCTGCAAAAAAACAAAAGCAACACGCCTTCAACCACCACGCCACTGGTGGGCTTTTCGATAAACCTTCACCACACCGAACACCTCCCCAAGTACATTGCCGCCATCGACCAAATGGCGAAGCTGGGTATCAACAGCCTTCAAATTCTCACGCCAGCCTTTCAAAAACATGGCGGTTCGGAAATCATTACCTTGCCAGTCGGACCCGGACGCTGCCCCTCGGCAGCGGATATTCTCACCCTCCTACGCCATGCCAAAAGCAAAGGCCTGCGAACCGCACTGATGCCAACGGTGTTATTCACCCATCCACGGGGCAATGAGTGGCGAGGAAAAATTTCGCCCCCTCGCTGGAACCCCTGGTGGCAAAGCTATGAAAAAACAATCCTCCACTTTGCCAAAATCGCCCAGCAAGCAAATGTCGACCTCTTCTGTATCGGATCTGAATTACTCAGCACCGAACAACAAACCAGCCGCTGGCAAAACCTTATCACACAAGTCCGCCAACAGTTCCACGGCCAATTGGTCTACTCCACCAACTGGGACCACTTCCACGTCCCCAAATTCTGGAACCAACTCGACCACATCGGCATCAGCGGCTACTGGGACATGACCACCCACACCCCCGCCCCCGGGAGTACTTCCGGGGGGGACTCTGGTGTCATCCCTGTAAACAATGAAAAACATCTGCCAACCGATAAACAACTTGATGCACGCTGGCGAGAAATTCAAGACCAAATCCTGGCCTTCGCCAAGCATCTTCAAAAGCCCATTCTGCTTACCGAGCTGGGATACCCGACCCTTTCCTGGGCACTGAAAAGCCCTTGGAACTATGTCCATGATGCTGACCAAAAACCAGACCCCCTGCCTCAGGCCAAGGGCTATGACGCTTTTTGTCGAGCATGGCCAAGGCCACTTCCATCAGACATGGCAGGTGTCTTCTTTTATGCCTGGGACCCCTACCATCAAGGCGGTCCCTCAGACACCGGCTACGGCATCCGAGGTAAACCAGCCATGAAAATTCTCCAACACTGGCTTCAAACACCCCCGCCCACACCAGCCTTGCCCTGACCAGTCCCTCTGTTCAAGCTTTTTGCAAAGTCCATTGACTTTGCCTTAAACCATGCATATAGTTAGTACAACGTGTTTAATGGCCTTATTAGAGCCAGAAGTTATTCATCTTCTGGCCTAGAAAAATCTGTCTGGCCCAACGTATCAGCCAATTAGGTTAGTCGCATATTGGAGATTCTTTTTGTTTTTTTCCATCCAACGATCTTTCGCAAAGCCTTTTCAGTTGCAATCTGTTTGCCGTCTGGGCATGGGCCTGTTCGTGGCAATCTTTTTTTGTTGAATCTTCCTAGCCAAGCGTCCGCCAAACAATATCCCCCCTTTACCACCCGAGCGATACACATTTCCTTTCGCCCCCAACTCCAAACCCCCGCGTTCTATCGTGGACTCATCGACCAAGCCAGCCAACTGGGATACAACACGTTTATCTTAAACACCGGCGGCATCTCGATGGCCTCCTACACCATCCCCGCACCAGGCAAAATTCGTTTCCACAAGTGGTCTGACAAACAAGTAACCGATCTATTTGACTATGCCAGGAAAGCGGGACTTGAACCCATCTTTGAAGTCAAAATCATCGCCAAGCACAAAGTACTGCTCAAAGAACTCGCCAAGAAACATCCCGGCCTACTCATCAAAGGAAATGGCCGCTGGGCCAACGGCATCTTGAATCCTGCGTACCGCTTCCCCGATGGGCAAGATGCCTACGATGCCATCGAATTACCCATGCTCGACTACTTCATGGCGTTGCATGGAAAAACCAAAGCTCGCTATATGCTCCTAGGCGTGGATGAAGTGCTCGTCGATGACCTCGAAATCTGTGCCAAGGCATTGAACACCACAGTCGAAAAACTCTTTGCCAACCTGTTCAACCGATGCACCCAACGACTGCTCGACCAAGGTGTCACCCCCGTGTTCTGGGGAGACATGTTCCTCTCGGCCAAGCTCGGCAAGCCCGGCCACGGCATCAAGGGCTTTAAGCCTGACCCACGAATCAAAGGTGGAAATTCAAGCTACCTCAGCCAACAAGCAAATCCCCCCTGTGTCCTGACCGCGATGAACGATCTTAAAAACCGTGACAAGCTCATCGTGGCGGATTGGCATTATGGATCCTCAAAAAGTGGGGACTATCCCAGCGTGGATTACTTTCAGGCCATGGGATTCAAAGATGTGTGGGGGGCGACATGGTACAACGACGATGGCATCCGCCTGTTCAGCCGGTATGCCGCCAAACGCCAATGCGGCGGGATGATCGCCACGGCTTGGCATACCTCTATCTCTCCTTTGGTTCGCCATTTATTTACCCCTCTGCTGACCAACTCGGCAGCCTATTTTCGCAATCCAAACTTTGACCCACCCCTGTTCAATCTGACCTATCACTTAACATCCCCGCAAGAAAAAGATGTCTTTGCCCCGGCCACCGAACAACAAGCAGGCGTGTTTTTAGGATCATCTCCGTCGCTTGCCTATCGGGTGCTATTACCGCCTAGTCAACAGCCAAGCCCTGGAGCCGTTTTACAGATCAGTCATGATCAAAAACGCAAAGAGACGCCGCTGGCAATGAATTTGACGTTTGATCCCAAGTCACACACGTTGACCGGTTCGCTTTCGTTGCCGCCTGGAAAAGGACCACGGCCGCATACCTACAGCACCGTCTTGCGATGGACCGAACGCGATAGCGGATACCTGCATCAAATTTATCGACCCGCTCACTTTAGCGTAACCTCGACCCCGCCAGCCCGAGCCGGTACGGCTGATGCGTCCACATGGTTCAAAGCCGATTTCTCAGGCTTGTCGGCCAATGCCTTAGGCCACGGCCTAATCTACACCGCAGGCCAACTCCCCATGCTTCTCCAAGTTGAAAAACCCGTCATCAAAGCTGAACCCATCAGCGATGCCCTGAATTGCCGTGCGACGACGGCTTGGGGAAGCAACCCCAAATCGCTGTGGGATCAAATCGTAACCCAAGGCATGCAATTGGACATGGCCGTCAAAGTCACCCATTCCTTCGAGAAAAAATCCCATTGTGCTGTCATGTCATTTGGATACTACAGCGCGGGCTTTCGCCTACTGATGGACCGAACCAACACACTGGTCCTTCAATTCGCCAAACAGAACGGAACCGAGCCCATTTGGATCACCTCATCAACTAAGTTGCCTATGAATCAATGGGCTTCGATTCGCATCACACTCACACCTGCTAAAGATGACACCTTGCGTGTGGTCACCCTTCAAATTGAGAATCACAAGCCGGTCGTTGTTAGCCTGCCTCGCCCAATCAAAGAACGCAATGAAGCTCCCATCGGACTGGGTGTTGAATTTCGCCCCCATCAAGCCAAAGCCAAAACATGGTCTAACTTCCCGGGCCTGATCCAGAAAATCACGATCAAACCCTATGCGACAACCCACTGAAAAGGAGCACTGCTATGTTCAATACTGTTTTGTTATCATCCAAACAGCCCCATGCCCACCGCCATCACTCCCAAGGCTTCACCTTAATCGAGCTTTTAGTTGTAATATCAATTATCAGCCTGCTGATTGCCATCTTACTCCCCGCGTTGGCCAAGGCCCGTGAATCCGCCCGGGGCATCCAATGCGGCAACAAACTGCATCAGATGGCCATCGGTGTCACCATGTATCTGAATGATAACAACGATATAATATTCACTCCTTTTTATAACAACGGCCTCCCCCCCACCCCGATCAGTCAATGGTGGAAGGGCAAACACCTCGGACGCTATCTTCTTTCCAATGGAAACAATTCCTCTATGAACGCGGTGTCAGATCGACATGTCTATGACTGTCCGACCAATCCCTCCGCGGCCCACAGCATTGATTATGTCATGAACAATGCCATGGGATGGAAACGAGCCACCGAAGTCAAAGGCGAAAAAGCACTGTTTACCGAAAACCACGGTTATCTCCCATCACCTGCGTCATGGTCGATCTACTACAACCATCTTGGAGGCACCACCCAAAACTGGATGATGTTCCGACGCGTGGGCTACTGGCATAACCCGCCTGGGGATGTCGCACAATATGTCACTTCAACGTACTCAGGAACCTCTTACCCTTCCGGTTCCGCCAACGTGCTGCACATAGGTGGCCATGTCAGCCGCATGAAAGCACTGGCCCTCAAAGCCGTCACTGCACCTTAATTTTCCTTTTTCAGGTCCATTTCAATCACCACCACTGCATGACAATCCAACACAAACCAGACAAGGGTGGGCTTGAAAGATTCAGCCCAACCTTGCTTGTTTATCGCTTTTTGCGAGCAAGCTCAGCCAACGGGAACAAACTTGACAACCCCTACTCCACAAGAGATGTTTCAATGCAAGGAATCGGCTTGATAGACGAGTCCTATTTGTTCTTGCTCTTGAAAGTGAACGATGACTCAGATGATGCAATTTAATGTTCCGCTCCGTGTCGGCATTATCAATGCCGCAGACAAGCCCCTGAGAGATTCACAACGGGACACGGCAAAAACATTCCTCAATGACCATGACCAATTGATTTCTATCGAACATCAAGACCTAAGCCATGTCGAAGATTTAGACGTACTCATCGTTGCGGACCCTTGTGGGCCCACCCCGTTGGCCCGTTTGATTGCTCAACGAGGTTTGCCCACGCTGGCTCTGACACAGCATCGCGGGTTTCATCCTTACCATGCAGCTTTTCACCGTGATATTGAAAAGTATGGCGGCATTTTGCTGCCTAGTGAATTCCCAGAGACGATTGAATCTTCCATTGCTGCGGTGCGCTGTCGTCGTGCGATAACCACCATGAAGCTGGTCGTCGCCGATGGCAAAGCCAATGCCCTGGCAACCGAACGCATCCACCAGTTTGCCAAGAACTGCCACAAGCAACTGGGCGTTGAGGTTGTCGTGCGAGCCACTGAAGGGCTATACCAACAAGCGGACGCTTGTGAGGAACAGGCAGTCACAGAGCAATTACAACACTGGCATGAGCATCTGTTTGAAGAACCTCTTGAGATGGATGAATCGCACATGCGTCAGGTCGTGCGGCTATACCTTGCCCAATGCGCGATGCTTGAAGAAGAACAAGCAGTCGGCTTTACAGTGCATGATATTCGTGATTTTCTTCAGGCCAAGCCCTCAAGAGTGATGCCCAATGTCGCCTATGGAGCCTTGGTTTGTGATGGCTACCTTGCGGTTGAAGAAGCGGATATTGAGGTTTTGGCCACGGAACTATTGCTTTGTGGCGCGTTGGGCGAGCATCCCACGATGAGCAATTTGTATTATTCCTTTCGAGATCAATTTGATGCGTTGGACACTTTTGCCGACTACACTTCAGACATGGAATTGCTCGATTGCAGGCAATGTTTTGAGGACAACCATCTCACTGCGGCACATTTTAGTACCTCAGGCATTCTGCCGCCGAACATGATGATTGAAGATCGCTATCGCGTACGGGAAACCCTGCCCGCCTGGCCAGGCCAAAGTATGATCTCCTCAACGCCACGCATGGGGCCGGTGGCGGTCGCACGCTTGGGGCTCGAGGCCACAAGCATCCATTGCGTTCAAGGTGAAATCACCAAACTCGGTCTAGGCGACCAGTATGGCTGGTATCGGGGACGCTGGTTTATCCAATTGCCAGACACGTCACGTTTTGCCCAGCAGATGCTCCACCAGCACTATGCCATCGGCCCCACCCCCAGGGCCATCGCATCTAAAATTCGCTCGAATACCGAATAGTAGGGTTTTGATAGGCATTGCGCCCTTACGCCTTGTTTGTTAGATTAGGGTCATGACCTGACGTGTGAGGCCTCACGTTTAATAAAATCCTTTGACAAG
>JAJRRC010000076.1 GCA_024279865.1 Planctomycetota bacterium
GCTCAACAAGTCAAACTTTCAGTGCAATATCGCTTTTTTCAAAAGATAGTCGATGTGATCGCCTATCGTCAAAATCGCAATCGAGACTCGCGTGTGTCAAGTTGGAAAACGACCCTAAAGAAATTGGAAGCCTTGGGTATCAATCTCAATAAAATTCAGACATGTATACCGCAGGAGACATAGACATGTCGCGCTGTCGTATTAGAATGCATTACAATATTATCGCATTTTTGACGGCAAAGTCAATATGATTTTGCCGTCAAAAAAAATACCCGTTCGTCGTTCATTGTGTCCGATGCAGAGTGGAGGTGGTGATTGAAACCCGTTTGCAATAAGCAGGGAACGAGGATACAATTTTTGTTATAAGATGATGCAGTAAGAGATGTAAAAGCCTGTATGAAAAGGTTTTGCGATTTTCCTGTTTCACTGGTTCAAAGAGAATGTCTGGGATGTGGATACTTGATTTGTCTCTTTGAGTCTCGAAGCCCCCGTAGCTCAGTTGGCAGAGCAGCGGTTTTGTAAACCGCAGGTCGCCGGTTCGAGTCCGGCCGGTGGCTCTTGTTAAAGCCTTGTAACTTAAACAGTTGCAAGGCTTTTTCTTTTTCCAGAATTGAGAAAAAACGCGATGTCTCACCGATGTCTCACCGATTTGTTTCGTTTTGGTTTTGGGGGAGACGTAAAACAGGCACGGAACGTGGGCTTGTTCCGTGCCTGTTTGTGTGTGGAAGTTGCAATAAATTGGTAATAAAACGGGGGCAATTATTTATTGGTCGTGGCGCGTTCTTTTGCGTCGGTGAAGGCATCTTCAATATTATTACGCCGAAACCATTCCTCTTGTGGCAGATCGTGCCAGTTTTCTTTTTGTTCACACCCCAGCGTGTACCGCCAGTCCGGGTATTTATCCCGCGTTTCTTTGTATCTCCAATTGATATCAACCAGTTTATCCACGAGCCATTCGTCGATCTCTGGCGGTAGATTACAGCCAGCAGCCTTGGCCCGTGCCTCTTCTTTTTCTTGTTTTTCTTCTGTAGCTTCTCTGGCATAACGTGTATATCGTTCTTCTTCGGTTTCTTTTCGCTTTTTCTTGGGCTTGTCTCCGTCCTGGTAGATGTTTTTGGGTGGGGTGACCTTGATGTTGAGAGCAATGACAAGTTTTTCAACGCTTGACAGACGAATATCTGCCTTGCCCGCTAAAAATTTCGACAAACTGGGACGGGGCAATCCAGCCTTTAGAGCCAGTTTAGTTATTGAAATACCATATTCTTTGGCAGTTTTTTTGATAGCATCTTCAATTGGGCTTCTCATTTCAATAGCCTCCTAAAAAACCATTCGTTCTAATTGCATACAATATTTTATACTATTGGTTCAAAAGGTCAAGCGTAAACATTCAAAAGTGTATGGAATTACATACGCGTTCCAATTGCATACACTTTTGCACCACTTTTTTTTACCCCAACTCATCCCCCCGGCCCACCGACACCCTAATGCGCACGAAAAAACACCCTAACAAACAGGTGTTGTTGATCGGTGTGATTTGGGTTGAGATTGGGAGGAGAATTTGGAATCGAGGTTTAGTCCCAACCTGTGATCTTCCGATAGAAGTGGTAGGTTTGTCTGGACTGAACATGATTCTGCTCGTATGATATTATGTCGATTAAGAAAAGGACTGATTGATGACACGCACAACACGCAACATTCTTCGGGGCATGGGATCAATAGATTTGTTTCCACAGAGAAGGCCGTCACATGTTGGCCGCGGGCTGAACCTGCATTTGACGGACGCTGAGGCTTTGGGCCGTGACTGGCAGGTCGTCGCCAATGACTTCTGCTCTGCTGTCGAACATGTGGTCAAGGAAGCCGAAGCCAATGTCAAGCAGAAGTAAGCGAAAAAAGAACGGCAGTGTCCCAAAGAGACTTCAGACACCGCCCGCTAAACAAACCATACATCACACGGAAACCCATACGCAAGAGATCATGATTCAGCGTAGTGGTCCGCTTCCGGACCCGGGGACACTGAAGGCATACGAAGAAGCATTTCCTGGTTTAGCACAAACCATTGTTCAGCAATTCACAGATCAATCCAGCTATCGACAAGAGATGGAACGCAAGGTTCTTGAAACAGAGGTCTGGAAAAACAAATCCGACGCACGCGAAATCTTTTCAGGACAACTGATGGCGTTCGGGGTAGCCATGACTGGCATACTTGTAGCAGGCTGGTGTGTGTCTCATTCAAATAGTGTTTGGCAGGCGTGGGCTGGAGCCAGTATTGCAACGACTGGCCTGGCACCGGTGATTGGGAGGTTCATCACTGGGCGCAAGTCTGGCTCGCCATCGGACGACGAAGGCAAATCCGAAGTCGAAAAAACTTAACAAGGTGTGTTAATCATCCTTACCCGTCCGCTGGCCCGGCCCACTTAATCTTCGTCGGGGGGATCATCGGAATCATCTTGCTGCTCAATTTCAGGTTGTAACACTTGAATCCAAACGAGAAAATGCCTTCCAGATGGGGCCAGTTCTGGATTTTTTGAAACAGATACTCGTCGCATCCAATCAATCCCTTCCATTATAGCGCGTTCAATTTCTCTAATCTGTGGGTTGTTCCATGGTTTTTGTAGTTTTTCAGCGCGATCATCGTGGTACTCAATCAATCTTGCAATCACGATAACGCACAACCTATATGAGCTGGACATCATTGCAAAGTCATGATTAACCCAGCACATGTATCGCGCATGGTAATTGCCGCCAGCACGGGCAAGAAGTGCAAAAAGTAAGATTGCAGCGATAATCCCAAAAACAACCAAGTACCCCATACCAAAATCCCCTATCAGCAAAAAATCGAGATACTACCCAGATATCATTTTGGTTATGAAAACAACAATCAAAACAACTATAAAGATCTGGAATAAACAGCCAAAAGCATGGAACGAGGCACTAATGCCAGCGATTAAAGATTCTGTAAAACGAGCAAACAAATTTGACTCATCTGAATAGATGAGTGTTAAAATTAACCCAACAACTCCAAAGCCAAGGGTACCCCACAATACAATCCACATTTATTTCCCCTTCAAAAAAACCACCCGTCAAAATAGCACAAACTGTGTATAACGCAAGGATTTTGTTTCCGCTGCGTTAAACTTGTCTGTCCAATATGCCGAACAGATACCTAATAGCCGGGGATTAAGGGGTCTGGGATGGGGTTGTTAAAGCGAGTCGAGGTCCACGTCCAGAGCGCGGAGCAGGTTCTCCAGCGTTGTGTCTGTAATAACTTTGTGGCCACGGAGGTAGGCGTTCAGTTTTGGCTGAGCCATACCAGACCTACGCGAGAGTTCCGACTGGGACATGCCAGACTGTTTAAGATGGTCGATAACCAATTGTCTAAAAAATTCGCTCATGTTTTACCTCAAGCTTTGACTAAGTATCCCCGAACGGGTACAAGTATCGACATAAAGCAAGCCACGACTTTAGCGAAAACTAAAACCGTGGCTCTAACCACCCTTGACCACTGAGAGGATCAAGCATGGCTGAGGCCCAGTATAACATCACCACATCCGATATGCCACTTGGCACTGGCGTCATTGCCATCGACGTAGCAAAGCAGACTTGTCCGCATTGTGGCGCCCGCGTTTCGTTCTTCGCCGACGACTGGGGTTTCACCAGTCGCAAGGGCCGCAAGTACCACTGCTGGAGTTGCGGCGACGACATGCACTGTACGCCGGAGAACCTGACTGAGAACGAGCAGGCTATCTACGAGAAGATCAAGGACGACGGACCGATTACCGCTGAGGATATTGCTGACGAACTGGGTGACATCTCGTCGCGACAAGTCCAGAGACTTCTATCACCAACTGGTGATTTATGTCGTAATGGCGTGCGAAACAAAAAGCCCGACGGCTACTATCTTCATAAATAGTTGTGAGTACTCACTTCCATTACGCCATTTTCATGTCGTACAAATGTCGTAGTAATGTCGTAGTCAAGCCCACTTCCATCTGCCATGCTGGTCCCCATGGCAAACACACCCCCGAAAAGCGTACCCAACGAATGCCCGCATTGCGGCAGGCGACACAGAATCCCATTCCCCACACCACCCCTCGTGAAGGGCGGCCAAGGTCGCAGCGACCACGACATGGTGTCGTACATGATAATCACGCTGGCGGTGATCTGCTTCGCTGCAATCCTGTTCGTCGCAGGCATCTTGCTAGGTCAGGGGGTGACGGCATGAGACACCGCAAGAATCCACCGCAGTACCACAACTGCCCGCATGGCCTTTACATCGGCGAGCCAATCCCAGGCAGCAAGTTCGTCCGCGACTACTGCACCAATTGCGGCACGCCGATTCGAGTCTACTCAACAGCCGCCAAAAAAGTAGAGAGACAGCCTCTCTGTGTGATGAACTTTTGCGAGGACTGCGACCCGATACCGCGGGAAAAACCAACACCCCAGTCCGTCACACTCGGCGGTAGCTTGAGTTTTCAACTACCCAGCGATCTCTATTAAACCGGCAACAAAGGAGCCAACACACATGGAAAAACTACACCCCCAAGATATCAACGACTTTTTCAAGCAGGTCAAAGACAACACGACCGGCGAGCTTTTGGACAAGCTTGCCAACGTGATTGAGAACAAGAACCAATTGACCGCCCGCGTCAAGGTAGCGAACGAAGCAAAGGGAATGCTCGAACGCCTGCTTTTACAGCGAGCAGAAGAAGCAGGCGTCCAGTCCTTCAGCACCCCAACTTTAAGTGTGACTATCAAAGACAAGGTGGTCGCCAAGTACAGCCCACCCATGTTCGACGACATTCTGGCTTGGGCCGTCAAAACAAACAATCAGCAGATCATTCAACGCCGATTCAGCAACGCCAAAGTGGAGAGCTTGGCGGTAGACGGCGTACCGTTGCCAGATGGCCTGACGCTTGAAGTACTTCCAACCGTTTCATCCCGTCGCAAGTAAACAAACAAACTAACCGTGCAAAATCGCACAAGGAGACAACACTATGTCAGAGACAAATGAAATCGCAACCACTCAACAAAACCTACCGGTCGCAGCCATGCCGCAGCCCCCGGCTCGGCCGGGCATGATCGAGAACACGACAGGGGAGGATTTGGAGCTTCCGGTATTGCACCTGTTCCAGGACATCGGCAAGGAATCCGATCAGTACGGCGAACATGACAAAGGGGATTGGATTGATTCGTTGACGCTCGAAGCGATCAAAGACCCGATCATCATTCCCGTATCAGGCAAGAAAGAGTTCGTTGTTTGGTACGACCGGGACAGCACCCTCGGCAAGGGACTCGTCAATAAATACGACACACGGGCCGAGGTACCGTCTGAGTACCAGGAAGATCAAGCCAATTACATCATCTCAGAAACCGTGACGTTTTACGTTCTGGTTTCAGGCGAACAATTGCCCGCAGTCATACGCTTCAAGTCAACCGCCTTGAAGGTGGCCCGTCAGCTCAACACGTTGGAGCGGATCCGCGCAGCCAAGCAGAAATGCCTTGGCCAATACAAGCTTGGCGTCACGCTTCGTTCGAACGACAAGGGCAAGTGGTATGTGCCGATGATCACGCCGAATGGTGACGCTAGCCAAGCGGACCAAGAAGCAGCTATTGCAGCCTACAACATGATCACCGGCGGCAACGTGACCGTCCATGACGTTGAAGAAATGGCCGACGACGACATTCCAATCTGATCTTAATGACACTAGGTAGGGGTCGTGAGAGAGAGCCAGCGATCGACCGGCCTAAATAAAAGCGTAAACTTCGCGCGGCTCCGGGCTGGTGCCAGGCCAGCATTTACTTCAAAACTATTAGAACAGGAACATAGACATGTCAGAAGAAACCACAGTGGAAAACGCAACAATCAACGATACGGAAGCGATTGAAGAACCTGAAGCGATTGAGCATGAAGATGCAGGCAACGAGGAAGATGTCGAAGCAAGGCAAGACGACGAACGCTTTGAAGAAATTGTCGGCGAGCAAAAGCGTGAAATCAATATGCTCCGGGAACACGATGAGCATGTTCGAAGCATTGCAGCCAGGGCGTCAAAGCTTCGAAACGATTGGCTGTCGGCAAAGGAAACAGCCTCAAGCAGGAAAAAAGCATACGAAGCTTGCCTCGAGGAGTTGCAAGACGAATGCTTGAACCGTCCAACCTTCGGCCCGTTGTTCGAAGAACAGGCCGCTGACGATGCAGAAGAGCATGCAGTCCCCGACGACGAGCTACCGCAAGAGGATGACGGCATCAGCAATCTCCCTTGGCGATATCAGCCAATCGAAATGCTGGACCTGACCGAGTATGAGATTGATAAATTGAACGACCTTGAATCAGATGACTTTGGCACCCTTGGCGAGATCGCTGATTTCCTGGCAGAAAACAAATTAGCGTCAGAATACCTTTGCTTTTCTGATGACGACGAGGCAAGGATTCGCACAGCAGTGCAAGAATTCATCACCAACGAAACCCAAACTAACACCGATGAAGCTGGCGAAGCTGATTCTTCCGATCCACTGGACCCGACCGACTAACCACGTCCCCGCGTCGTAATCCCCCTTAAATCTTGAACAAAAAAACCGGCAAATGGAGCCGGGCGCCAAAGGTACGCACCCATGGATGGACAAAAACAAATCAAGCTGATGAAACATCAGCAAGAAGCAGTGACCCTGTGCGGACAGTACCCCCGGTTTGCCTTGCTATGGGACTGCGGATTGGGCAAGACGATTGCCATGCTGGCCCATCACCAAAACAAGCCCATGCCCACGCTCGTGGTCTGCCCCAAGGCCATCATGTACGCAGCATGGGAAATGGATTGCAAGCTGATGGGCCAGCCGGTAACCGTCATGCACGGAACGCCAAGCCAACGGTCACGCATTGTGAGCAAGGTGATGTCCGAGTTCAACCTGACCGACGACGACGTCACCTATGAGATGACCGATAACGTGGGCCCGGTGCCGTTGATCGTTACAAACTTTGAGACTTTCAGAAAAAAAGAAGTTCGGCAAACTTTAATTCAAGAGCTTAGCATCCGTCGCCTGATCGTAGACGAGTCAAGCAAAATCAAAAACCCAAAGAGCCTTGTAACAAAGGCAACGATTGCCTTCGCTGACAAAATGGACGAGGTCTATCTACTTAGCGGAACCCCCGCTCCGAACGGACCGCACGAATACTGGGCGCAGCTTCGGTGCTTGGACAAAACCCCCGGAGGCTTGGCCGATCATCCTGACTCGCACGTCCCGCCAAATTTTTACAGATGGGCAGGGCATTGGTTATTCCCCGAAGAACGATGGATGGGCAAGCGGAAGGTTGTTACAGGCTGGCGGATGAAGCCGATGCTCGAAGATGATTTTCAACACGCCCTCGCAACCAGGTCGCAGACTTTGAAAATGGAAGATGCCTTTGACCTGCCACCCGTCTCGGCGCGTGCTATTCGCATTCAGCTTGGTGCGGGAGAAGCGAAGCATTACGCAAATCTTGTGGGCATGTTGCAAACAGAGCTTGAAAATGGAACTGTCAACACCACTGCGACTGCCTTGTTGACCAAGCTACGCCAAGTCACCGGCGGGCATCTTTATAACGACGGCGAGCAACTCAGTATTGGAACCGCCAAGCTCGACGCACTGGCTGAGATCGTAGAGTCCATCGGCTCAAAGCCTGTGATCATTTGGGCGGAGTACACCGCCGAGATCAATTCGATTGAAAAGAGAATGACCGACATGGGTCGCAAGGTCTGGGTCATGAACGGCAAGACAAAAAACAACGGTCAGCGTTGCGCCCAGTTCCAGACCAACACAGAGATTGACACATTGGTTTGCCATCCACAGAGCGTGGGGCATGGCGTGACTTTGACCAAGGCAGCTTATTCAATCTTTTATAGCTACGGTTTTTCTTACGAATATCACCACCAAGCACGAGCAAGGAACTATCGCAAGGGCCAAACCCAAAAGGTCATCCACACCTACATCATTGCCGAAGGGACCGTTGACCAGGACATTTTGCTTTCGTTGCGGGCGAAGAAAAAGGATTCCAACGGCGTCATCGATGCACTTAGAAGCATTACGCAAGGAGGCGGTCGTTGAAAGTACAGATCAGCAACATCCCAACCGAGTTAGTTGAGTCCCCGAAATGGGTGGCATGGCGGTTTGAACAAAAAGAGACAGGCAAGAAACCGACCAAAGTCCCCATGTCGGTACCATCACGCGGACGGCGAGGATCAACCACCAACCCAGACGAATGGGGTCCGCTTTACAAAGCCATGCAGCGGATGGAATCGGACAAGCTCGACGGCGTGGGCTATGTCTTCGACGGCGATGGCGTCGTCGGTGTGGACCTCGATAACTGTTTTGATGAGCATGGCGATCTTGAACAGTGGGCCAAAGAACTGGGCTCTGATTTTAATAGCTACACCGAGATCACGCCCAGCGGTAAGGGCCTACATATCATCGTCCGAGCAGAGTTGCCGGGCTACAGGGGTCGCCGGGTTGGATCGGTTGAAGTCTATGCCACCGGACGATACTTCACCTTCACTGGCAACCATCTCGACGGCACACCGTCCACGGTCAACGATCCGGGCGATGCGTTCATGACTTGGTTCAAAGCGACGTTCGAGAAGCAAGAGAAAATTCAGCCAGTTTTGCCAAGCCCCGGATATGAAGGTGCTGACTTCGAGTTGATTGCCAAGGCACAACGGGCGGGCAACGGGAGCAAGTTCAACGCCTTGTGGCACGGTGACCTGTCAGGGCACGGTGACGATTGGAGCAGGGCAGACTCAGGACTTTGTTCTCATCTCGCTTTCTGGACTGGTTCCAACGCCAGCCGAATGGACGCATTATTTCGTGAGTCAGCTTTGATGCGGACAAAATGGGACGAAGCTCGTAATGATAGTACTTACGGAGCCGACACCATTGCCGACGCAATCCGAAAATGCGACCGGCACTACGACCCCAACATGCGAGATGACGAAATTGCGTCTTGCCTTGACCGTTTAAATGGAAAGGGAGAGGCAGAACCCAAGCCCAAGCCCAAGGAAAAACCAAAAGAAAACGTCCGGACAGTCGTCACAAATGTCATACAAGATAAAGACAAAGACGATCAGGATCGCACCCGTTACCTGCCGCCCAAAGACATAGCGAAAATGTTGATTGACGGCTGTCTTGGATGGCCCAAATCTGTAGGGGGAACGTTGTTCGCGTTGTCCCACAAGCACGATCCGTCTCGAATCGCAAAGCAAGAAGACATCATTCATCTGAAATCACAAGATGCTTTTTACGCATGGTGCCACACTCTTGTGGCCCTGAGTTTTACGCAAAAGAAAACTGTTTCCGACGGCACGCGGTCCGTCAACCCGGTGAATCGTTCAGAGTTTTTCCAGACTGTCCAGTCAACGGCAAAGAAATACGACGGTATCGAGTTATTGCCGCATGAACCTATGCGTGACAGCTCGTATTACATTCCCACAAATCTGCCCGCTTCAGATGGCAGTGCCTTAAGCGAACTGCTCATGAATCTTAATGCTGATAGCGAGCCGGATCGTCGTCTGATGTTAGCTGCGCTCTTGACTCCGGGCTGGGGTGGGCCAGCCGGAGCAAGGCCAGCGTTTGTATTTACCTCTGCACACGGACGAGGGACCGGCAAGACAACGACCGCAGAGTTGTTTGCGCGGATCTGGGGCGGCTGCATGACGGTACAGGAAGGTGAGCAATCGGAAATTGTCCGATCCCGCCTTCTCGACGAAAGTAGTATGGCCACAAGAATTGTGTTGATCGACAACCTAAAAGGCAGGCTCAGCAACGCCAACCTTGAAGCCATGATTTCAGCTCGCGTGATCGACGGCAAGCGTATGTATATCGGCCAGGCATCCCGACCCAATTATCTGACATGGTACATCACAGCGAATAGTCCCGACCTCTCACGCGACCTTGCCGAACGGTCAATCCTCATTCGTGTTGGCGACCAGCAACACAGCATAGACTTCCGAGCATGGGCCGAAAAGTTTATCAAAGAGAAGCGAGCTCATGTCCTAGCTGACTTATTGGACATGCTCAAAAAAGGTGCCCAATCAAATATTGACAGCAAACATGCCGACCGATGGCGGACGTGGCAGACCCAAGTCCTCGCCTGCATCCCCCATGCCAACGAGCTGGCTGTCTATGCAAAAGATTCCCGCGAAGAAATGGATAGCGATATCGCCATGGCCGGTGACATCGAGCGGGTGGTCGAAGACCTGATTCGTTCGAAGGGACACATGCCGGGGATGGACTGCCTAAAAATTGACCCCAAAGCGATCCACCAAGCCATGGTTGACGACGGCATGCGACAAAAGAATGATCGCCAGCGGTCGACCACGGCATGGATCAAGCATTACCTAGACGTGCCACCTTTGAAGGGGCGACTGTCCTATCGCCAAGCCCGCGTCGACGGGCGCAACACCCGCGTCTTTGTCTGGCACGGCGACAAAAACAAACTTGATATTTCAATTGACAACCTACCAACCCTTGGAGAAATGGAGAACGACTCATGCCTAGATTATTAGCGATTGACCCCGGAAGTACAGAAAGCGGATACGTGGTTTATGACGTGGAGCAGGACAGGTTCATTGACCATGGCAAAATTGTAAACCAAGCCATGCTGGAACTCATAGCCACAAATCGCTTAAAAAGTGAAAGTGTTGCAATTGAAATGATTGCCTCTTATGGGATGCCGGTTGGCGCAGAGGTATTTAACACATGCGTCTGGATCGGGCATTTCTCTCAAGTATTTATCTCTAATTGGAAAAAATACGGTGGGGGGCTTAGATATATCTACCGCAGAGAAGTCAAGCTCACACTATGCGGCTCACCACGAGCCAAAGACAGTAACGTCCGCCAAGCGATCATCGACCGCTATCCACAGACCGGTGGGGGTAAGACCCCGCAGGTTGGCACCAAGAAACAACCCGGCCCGCTTTACGGATTCAAGGCAGACATCTGGCAGGCGGCAGGTGTAGCTCTGACATGGAAGGAGTTGCAGAAAAATGAATCAACCAATTTACCACGTTGAGCATTGGTTGCCTGGGCAGTTGATTCGCGACGAGAACCAAAACATCACTGACCGAG
Organism: Planctomycetota bacterium; assembly: GCA_024279865.1. Taxonomy (GTDB): domain Bacteria; phylum Planctomycetota; class Phycisphaerae; order Phycisphaerales; family Phycisphaeraceae; genus JAJRRC01. The sequence goes on from JAJRRC010000076.1 coordinate 11,092, forward strand.
AACCACCCACGCCATGCCCCAACATCCTGACGATGGATGAAGCGATCCGTTACCTGCGATTCGACGAGGTTGGCAACCCGCGGAACGCAATCGACCGGGTCCGGAACAGCGGGCAATTACAAGGATACATGCAAGGCAAAGGAGTCAAGTTCCGTCGTGTGGACTTGGACAAATACGTTACCGAAAGAATGGAGTCGAACCCAGCATGAGCAGACCAATCAAACACCTTGAACAGCACATCCTCGAGGGGAGCCTGCATGAAGAACAGATCAGGCGTGAGGAATCATACATCACCGGTGGCATCAAGCGGTACAACAGCCTTGTCAGAGACACGATCGAGCGAGGCGAGGGCAGCGAACTGTCAGCGTCTCAGCGCGTGGCAAGATACTGGTATCGCCCTTTGCTTCAAGCGATCCGTGAAGTCAAGCGAAATTTTGCGGCCAACCAATCTATTCTCGATGGTGCAGCAGGCATCAAACATTACGGCCCGGTCATGATGTTGGTGCCTGCTGAGAAGATGGCCGCGATCACGCTGCAAGCGACGCTCAGCAAGCTGATGATGCAGCCTGATGGCGTGAAGCATTCAACGCTTGCCCATCACATCGGGTCGGTTGTGCTTTCGACGATCAATATGAAGATCCTGCAAGCCAAAGGTAGAGAAGAAGACAAAGAGTTGCGGGAGTTGATCCAAGACCTCGATGGCAATGACGCTTACGAGGCCAAGCGGAACCACGTATCTACTTACAAGCAGTTCGCCAGGACTGTCCGCAAGATAACCGACAAGAATTTGAATTGGTACGCAAAGAAATACTTTGCAGATGATGTTGTTTGGTCCCGCAAAGCCTGTGTCCATACCGGCACCGCCTTGCTGTGGCTCTTAATTGGCACGGCAACGGCTGGCGACTACGAAGACAATTTTGTCCAAGCTGTGCGTCAGCAATTGATATGGATGCCAGGCGGCCACCGTCCGCGATCCGTCCGGCATATCCAATTGACCGACGACGCTTGGTCAATGATCGAGCATGGGCACGACGTGCTGCAATACTGTCATCCCTTATACCGTGCCATGGTAGTGCCGCCTGTGACATGGGATGCGGGCATGGGCGGGTATTACAAGACACGAGCAAAGATCGTATCCAAGTCCACACGCCAGCAGCAAGAGGCGTATCGCACGACGCACATGCCAGACTATACGTCTGCTCTGGACATCCTTGGCCGCACGCCCCTTGCGGTCAACACGGCGGTTTTGGACGTACAGGAGCAACTCTACGAATCAGGTGGTGCGATTGGGACCATCCCGCATCGGGACAATATCCCGATGCCACCGATTGTCGAGGCTCGAAACGAAGAGCATAAAAGCGAGCTAAAGAAGGAGCGGTCCAGAATCTATCGAGAGAATCGCAACCGACGTGGCTTGCGTGTGACCTATGAACTGGTCCTGTCCGGTGCAAGAGATGCAGGCAAGTACGACTACATCTACCTGCCACACAATGCGTGCTTTCGCGGCCGTATGTATCCTCTCCCCGCCGTGTTCAACCACCACGGTGCTGACTCGGCGAGGTCGTTATTTCTTTTCGCCGACCGCAAACCATTGGATAGCGTCGGCCGTCAAAGCCTGATGATCTATATCGCGGGCCTGCTGGGCTACGACAAGACCAGTAACGCCGACCGGTTGCAAAAGATCGACGACATCACCGACCAACTCAATCTTTGGGCGAACGATCCGATCAGGCACACAGGCTGGCAGCGTGACCTTGAGGGAAAGCCCAACACCAAGAAAATGTTCCAAGTGCTTGCTGCGGCAAAGGCCTTGTTCGACGACGAGATTGGTAGTCGCCTGCCTGTCCAACTCGACGGTACCTGTAACGGCCTCCAGCATTACGCAGCCATGGGCCGTGATCCTATGTCGGCGGGCATGGTCAACTTGATTCCCGGCGACAAGCCTACCGATGTTTATTCAGCCGTGGGCAGCTACGCATGGGCGATGATCAAACAGGCTGCATCAGATGACATCCTTGCTCGGCGCGTCGTCGAATGCTTGCCTGATGGCATCAGCCGATCCATGGCCAAGGACGTGGTGATGCCAGACGTGTACGGCATGACTATGGTCGGTGCTCGTCAGGCGGTCTATGCCTGTTTGGATGAGCATGACGTTGAGGGCAGTGAGAGGTATCGCATCAGCATGTACGTCGGCAAGATGATCAAGCAGGCGTTGGCCGAGGTCGTCCCCGCCGCAACCCAGATCATGGCTTGGCTGCAAAACGTGGCAAGATTGATCGCAAAAACCGGGGAGGTGGTGCAGTGGTGCACGCCGTTGAACTTCCCAGTGATCCAGCACTATCGCAAGCAAAGCAAAAAGCAGGTGGCCACGGTGCTGGGCAATCTGACTGTGCAGATCGACGACGACAAAGTACCCGCAGCACCAGGCAAGCAAGCCAGCGGCATGGCTCCGAATTTTAATCACTGCATCGATGCCACACACTTGGCCATGATCATCAAAAAGTGTGCTGACGAGGGCCTATCTGTCCTGACCGTGCATGATTCCGTGTGGACACATGCCAACGACGTGCCCCGGCTGCATCAGATCATCCGGTCAACGTTCGTCGAGCTTCACACGCCGGACTTATTGCTGGACCTGCATACACAACTGCAACGCCAGCACCCTGACATCCAACTACCCAAGCCACCAGAGCAAGGTGACTTTAACCTGACCCAAGTCATAGACAGTGAATACTTTTTCAACGGATAACCAAACGATCTTAGAAAGGATTAAGACAATGGCAAAAAAACAAATAACTCTTTCGGTAGATACTTTCAAACAACAAGTTCTACCTTCAATGATCGAGGAGCATAGCTGTGGAATTGAATTGCAAGAAGCAATCAAGTCATTTCTTAGGACTCACGTGATATACGGTTCATCCGTCATTTATGTCGGTGCCGAAGTGACGCTACGCAGTGATTCAATTAGAGAAGCCCTGCTTGCAGAAATCGAAAAACTACGCGAGCAAGGCAAAAGTCTCTCCGAACAACTCGCCCAAAAATTCAAAGAAGAAGATCAGTCAGCCCCCGCCAAATCCGAAGCCGCAAAGTGGGAGCGGGTGAGGAAGGAGGGGTGGAGAGTTAGCGTCTCTAGTCATTCGCAAAAAGAAGCGGATGATCGTAATGAAAGTTTGTTTTTAATCGGGTATTCCGCAAATCCAAGAGGTAATTTCGAAACATCTACTTCTATTTTGCGTTACAAATACTGCTCAACCATCCAAGGGCCGAATATCCGCCAGCCGTATTTCGGTGGGCAGATGCCAGTGGGGGCGAGTACGATTCTAACAATATGGAGAATGGACGGTTTTGTTTTCCTTGAAATGGCAGGGGATTTGAATTGGTCACATAGCGGGTCAAAATTTGACATCATGTCCTTCATGATCCACCCAAAAGTAGGTGCGGAATGATCTACTTAGCACAACCCTACACACACGCAGACCCTGCGGTTATGCAGGCTAGGTATGAAGCCGGATTAGATTTTATGGCCCAGGCGGTTAAAGCAGGCGACGTGGTTTACTCGCCTATTGTTCAGACACATCACTTGGCAGGAAAAGGGCTTCCTGTCAATTGGGACTTTTGGCGAAAGTTTGACACACACATACTGAGACGGTGCACCGAGATGTGGGTGTTGGCGATGCCTGGATGGGGCAAAAGCAAAGGTCTTCAAGAGGAAATGAGGATTGCCAGTGAATTGGATATGAAAATTATCCAAATAACTATATACCCCAACTTCGAGACTTATTATTTTAATTTCAAAGTACCAGTAACAACGGACAAGTGCCACAATTGCAGGGAAGTTTTCCCGTCAGACCTTCTGGGCAGTTTTAATGGGTTTGACTCAAAAAGGCTATGTTTGGATTGTATAAACGAGATAGCGTTACCGCATTGTTTTCAAAAAAATAAAGGATGCACATAAAAATGACGAATGACAAACAAACAAAAAGCACCTACAGCGGTGGGGTGAGAGCATGAAACGCGGAAAAATTAAATCAATCGCCCCGTGGTATGGCGGCAAGCGGACAATGGCCCCAAATATTATTGAGCTACTTGGCGAGCATAAAATGTACTATGAGCCTTTTTGTGGGTCTATGGCGGTGCTACTAGTCAAGCCGAAATCTTATCATGAAACCGTGTGCGACCTGCACAAGGATTTAACAAATCTTGCTACAGTCCTGTCGATATTGGACACCGCCGTGGAGTTGTATGACCGGCTTGGCAGGACGTTATTTGATGAGTCTTTGGTTATTAAAAGTAGGGATATTCTTAAAAACAACATAGAAGATTTTTCTCCAGTCGAGCGAGCTTACCATTACTTCGTCTCATCGTGGTGTTGTCGTAACGGCGTATCTGGCACGCTGAGAGATTCGTTTGGGTTGGCTGTTCGATGGACACCCACCGGAGGAACGCCGACTTTAAGATTTCGATCAGCGACCGAGTCCATCCCCGCTTGGCACGAACGTCTGCGGAATGTTGTCATTCTCAACCGATCGGCATGGGAAGTGATCCCAAAAATCCCCGACCAAGACGGCGTGGTTGTTTACTGCGACCCGCCATATATCAAGGAGAGCCGAGGCGGTGCAAGTAAGTATCGCCACGACTTTGATGGCATTGACCACCGCAAGCTGGCTCGTGAGCTTTGCCGCTTTGAAAAAACGCGGGTGGTGGTGAGCTATTACGAGCATCCTGAGCTTGCGGGTTTGTACCCGGCTGACAAGTGGTCGCATATACCATGCCACCAAACAAAAAACCTACATGTGCAAAACCGTCGGGGGTCCACACGGGGTACGGCCCCGGAACTCTTGATCGTGAATGAGGTGGCGGGATGAACTACCCATACGAACCCAATTACACCGTCCCGCCAGGGGAAACCATTAAAGAGACGATGGAGCATTACGGGATGACAGTACAAGACCTTGCACGAGAGTCATTCATGGCGATAGAAGACGTAGAGGGTGTTTTGAGTGGGTCAACGCCAATCACGGATTATATGGCGAAAGCAATGGGATTCTCACTACTAATACCCGCAAGTCTCATCCTTAACCTTGAGAAAAACTACAGAGCTGATCTGAAGAAAGGGTTGCCAAGATTCCCCGATCCCACCGTCAATGAGAGATAAACGCTTTCATTCAATACCCTTGAAGCGTATGACATGTGATGCCAAACCAAAACCAAAAGTTCTCCCTACGACCCGTGTATGTTTTCTTTACCGAAACGCATACGCGGGTTTTTTCTTTGCACACTTCCTACCGGCTCCTGACCCGCCGACCTCGGACCGCGGTCAATCTGTTCCTTGAATGGATGATCGTCAAGCTATCCCGGTCGTCTATCGCCCATTGCTCAATTGGGCATGATGGGGTGGTCCTCGATCCAGTGCATAGCGGTGACCGGTTCTGGCCTTTTCAGGCTTACGTTCGCAAGTATCCGCGAATCAAAGGATGTTTTATCATCCCGGCCCCGCACCCCATCGACCTGACACGCTACGAAGATCGACCGGTCAAACCAGTGTGGCGAACATTCGCCAAGTGGGCGACGCGAGGGCTGATAAGCACAACTGATTGTGTCTGCACCACCAAAGACGTGCTGGCTCAACTCTATATTCATTGCCCACGATCCGTAACAACCCCAATCAAACTCTACAGGTGGCTTCATGCAAAAAAATACTGCTTCGAACCATTTGACGATCCCGATGATGAGCGAGCAACTGATTGAGCAGCTTGACCAGCAGATCAGATTAAAGATCAATCACGGACCTGACTTAGCAGATGAAGCAAAACGATTGCAATTCGCCGAGATCATTGGCCAACGCCACCTGATCGACAAACTTAAATCACAACTTAAAAGACAAAAAGAGGAGGCGAGGCATGGGTAGTTTTGGCGGGCCAAAGGCTCCTGATATCGCACCACCACCGCCACCTGATCCGGTGGTGACCGAAGAAGAACTCAATGTGACCGCAAACAAAGCCTCTATCCGTGAATCAAAGCGAAGGGGCCGCGGCAAGATGCGTAAAGACCTTGGCACAGGCCTTGTGATTCCGACCGAGGCGGGACTTAATTCTTAACCACTCTTAAAAAAACATGGAAATAAAACAAGCGGCCTTGCGAAACGAGTTCGATCAAGACTTTGCCGATGCAAGCGAAGTCCTCGACCGAGCAAGGTTGTGTGCAAAGCTAAGCAAGCCGTGGCTATTGCCGCCTCTTGGCCACACAAAGAATGATCGACTCGCTGACAACTACCAATCGGTGGGCTCGGATGGCCTGACCATCTTTGTCGGCAAGATGCTTTCGGTTATCTTCCCCCCGTTTCCATGGTTCCGCTATGAATTGGCACCTGAATTACTGCATAACCCTGAAATACCAGACGAATTTAAGCAACAAGCTGACCGGGTACTGCTGCTCAATCAAATGACCTTGATGTCTTTGATTGAAAATACAAAGCAGAGCAAGAAGCAGCGTCGCAAAGCCACATTCAGGACGACGGCATTTCAGGCATTGTCGCAAACAGTCGGCACCGGCGACGTACTGATGTCCATGGGCGACGATTACAGGTGCAAAGTCTATCGGCGTGACCAATGGACATGCTTGCGGGATAGCACCGGCGACGTGCTGAAGTACATGGTCAAAGAGCGAATCGACCCGCTTTCACTCAGCGAAGAGAAGCGTGCCAAAGCTGAATTGTCTCAATCCGTGTGGGAAACAAAGACTCCCAAAGACCGCATGGAAGACTTGTATACGCGGGTTCAGTGGCAGCAAGACACACAAACATGGGTGATTGAGCAGGAGTTGAACGGGCGAATTATTTCTGAATCCGAAGAAGAAGTATCGCCGTACTGGTCAACCCCGTTCGAGCTTGTCCCCGGTGAAAACTACGGACGTGGATTGATCGAGCAGAACCTTGGCGACCTGTCAGGACTTGACCAGCAAGAAGAAAAACTGCTGGACATTATTGCGGCGGCTAGCAAAATGCTGTTCGCTAAAGATGAATCAAGCAATGTTCGTGATGAAGACCTGCAAAAGCCAAGTGGCTCGACGATCCGGGCTGATGTCAAAGGCGGCAAAGTCCAAGACGTAGGCATTTTAAGCTTTGCTATGCCGACCGAATTTAATATTTTAACATCGGCCATTGTTCGCAAAACTCAGCAACTGGGTAAAGCCATGCTGATGGAGCAAGCCTCGCAACCGCAAAAAGACCGCGTCACTGCATTGCAGATCCAGCGGATTGCCCAAGAGTTGGATGCAGCTACCGGAGGGGCCGCAGCTACCGTGATGGACAACATGCAGATGCCGCTTTTGGCGCGTGCAGAATTCCAAGCAGAACGCGACAATCTTTTGCAACCCATACCAGACGGCGCTGCAAACATCGTTGCCTCGACCGGCATGGCCGCCCTCGAACAAGGGGCCGTGATGCGTGAAGCCTTGGAGCTTGCCCAGATCGCCTCACAACTCGGACCACAGGCCATGGCCAAGATCGACGGCGGTGTATTGATCGACGTGATCGCAAGGCACAAAGCGTTCTACGAACCGGGCCTTATCAAATCAAACCAGCAGCTTGCAGAAGAACAGCAGGCTGCCCAACAGCAGGCACTTGCCCAGCAGGTTCAAAGCAAAACCGTGGACGTTTTGGGTAATGCAGCACAAACAGAACTGGCAGCCAACACACAACAAGGAGATGCACCAGCATGACCCTCAACGCACCAACACCAACGCCGGACGCCAACACCGATCCAGCAACGCCAACACCGCAGATCCCCGCAGGCACCGGGGGTACCGCACCGGCGGGCGATCCCAAGGCAACACCCCCTACACCACAAGACGCAGCGGCGGCTGGAGGTGACCTGATTCTCGGCAAGTTCACCGACGAAGCTGCCCTCGATGTGGCAATTGCAGAGCTTGCCAAGCACCCAAAGGTCAACATGGGATGGATCGCAGAAGCAAAAACAGGTGCCCTCGATGATAAAACTTACTTGTATGGCCTGATGCAAACCCAGCTATCCAAGGCTGGCGGCTCAGTTGCCGATGCAGATCCAAACGCCGAAGCAACGCCCGAAGGTTCTGAACCTAGCGAGCAGAACGTGGACCTACAAATCTCTGACGAGCCTCAGTCGGCAAGCATGGCCAACCTGATGGAAGGCGTGGGGCTGTCGCAAGAGGACATGGGCAAACAGTTCCTCGAACACGGCAAGCTCACGGACGAGCAATACAAGGCGTTTGACGGTGCAAAGATCACGCTTGCGAACGGGCAGGAAATGTCGTTGGGAAAAGACCTGATCGACGAAGTGTTAACTTCCCAAAGAAACGAAGCTATGGCCATGCAACAAGCGGCCGGAGCATTGAAGGAGCAGGCCGCAAAGCAAGCGGTGAAGATGGTTGGCTCGCAAGAACAACTCACCAATCTATTAGCTTGGGCAAGAGTCTTGCCTGATGCGACCAGAGACGACATCAACACGCGTTTGAATGATCCCTCGCGGTTTGAAGGTGCCTTGATGGAGCTGCAACAACGCAAGGCTCAAGCCACCGGAGCCACCGGATCAGGCCAGACAATCAATAACGGTATGCCTGCATCAGAAGCAGGGACATTTGCAAGCACCGCCGAAGGTTTAACTGCATTGACCGCGGCACAAGGAAACCCCGTTCAAGCCCAAGCGATCCGCGAAAAAATAGCCCGAACACTTCGTGCTGGAAAAGTGTAAACATCAAAACAATTGACACAAGTCAATAGAAAGAACCAACCCAATGAAAATTCAAGGCTATCACATTACTGTTTCATCTCGGCATGAACACAAAAGGGAAAAGATCAACCACTCTGTGCACATCACTGACATCGGTGACGGCAAGCTCAAAGGTCAATTCTTTGGCTCTGACTGGAAAAAAGTGATCGGCAACATCAAAGAATGGGTCACTGCCAAAAAGCTCAAACTTACTGGATCGCTGGATTGCCCGACGCTTAACAAGTACAAGCCGTCGATGGACCCAAACATTCGGCCCATCATCAAGAACGCTCACCAAGAGCCATCGGGTGCCGCCATTGCAGCTCCACCAGTTGTGATGGAGTCACCTGCCGTACAACCCACCGCTCCCACACCAACCCAATAAAACACCAACGGGGTAGAACAGTCTGGTAGTTCGTCGGGCCCATAACCCGAAGGCCGTTGGTTCAAATCCAACCCCCGTTACTTTTTCTTACGTTTTCGCTATTTAGCACCCAAGCCCATTTGGCACAGCGGACAACCTCCTATGAGGCCCGGCGTGACCTTGGACAACTTGCGCTTAAGCACTTGTTCAGTTCACCCCAACCTCACACAGGAGGCCTCTATCATGGCTTTTGTTCTCGACCGCGTTTTAAAAAACAATGCAGCCGCTACCCCCACTCCGTGGAATATGGCGATGTTGCAATTCAACCAGCAAATCATCAGCAAATTTGAAGGACCGTTCTCGCTCTGGGATATGGTTCAACAAACTCCCTTTACGGGATCAGTCGCCGAGAAGACCCCGGCGTTCGCCGATATGACCGCAGGCCGACACACGCCGGGTGCTGTCATTGACGGCCAAAATGTCAAAAAAGAAGAACGTGTGATCTTCATCGAAGATGAAGAAACCATTGCGTTTACCCACAAATCAAAGGTCGATGACATCATCGAGCACATTCAATCAACGCCTCAGTACGCAGCAAAATCTTCACAGGCTTTGCGCCGATTGTGCAATAAGCATTCGTTTATGCAGTTGATCAATACCGCTCGTGTTGCTGCTCGCGTGAGCGGTGAATTTCCCGGCGGCAATTCCGTGACTGTGACCTCTGGTGGCGCGACGCAACTGTCAGACGTCTTTCCCAAGTCACTGTCTGGATCTCAGGCGTTGCAGAATGCCCTCGGTGACCTGCAACAGCAGTACACCGACAAGGAAATCCCGCCTGAAATGGACAAGTTCTGTTTCTTGCCGTCATACCTCATGGGCGTGCTGGCTCAAGACCCAACATTGCTAAGCCGTGACTATGACGGTGCTGAATTCAACAGCCTCATCAAGCGCAAGGTGATGCGGGTTGAAGATTTCTGGATCATCGAAACGCCCGCAGGCCAAATGCCTTTGACGGACATGTCTGCTGCTAACGGCACGGACATCCCTTATGTTCAAGGCGTGCTCTCCTACCGCGGCGATTTCAGCAAAGTTGCGGCTGCCACCTGCACATCGACCACGCTGAAGGCTTTGGTGTCCGAGTCCATTACGCCTGCGATGGATTGGATTCCTCAGCAACGTGTCTACATGATCGGTGCCGCCATGATGAAGGGCATCGGTTCAAACCAATACGAAACCGCTGGCACCATTGAATGGTCTGCCTAAGACAACGAAGTGTTGGCTCCTTTCGGGTGGTCGGGATGAATAATCCCGGCCACCTTTTACATGTTAATTACAGGTGAATAAACGCTATGAACGCAACCAAATTTGAACGGTCCGGCAGCGTCGGGACAGGCCTGACAGACATTGGCCCGATCTTGTCCGTCGGCGGTATTTCGGACTTGCTTAATCTGCAAGTCAAGCCGGTCGGTGCCGCGCTCAATGCGTTTTCGATCATGGTGCAAGATCACCCGCAAGGTGAGTTCGTGGACTACTTGTCTGGCACGGACTTTGACGCGGCGGGCAATTCCAATATGCGATGGGCCACAACGGTGGGGCCGCATGAGATTGGTGACGGTGCGATTGCTCACGTTCACGCGCGAATTAACGCGGCCCATGCCATTAAGTTTCAGGCAAGTGTGGCGGCTGGAACGGCAACCGTCGAGATCAAAGGCATACTTTCACAGAGAGGATAATTATGCCAGGCACACATCAAAGCGGAGGTGGAGGAACTCCCACTGCTCCACAAACAACCTATACACCCACGAATACTGGCAATTGGGCTGGTGCTGCACCAACGTCACAACAAGATTTTAATAATCGTGTCGCGGCATGGATCAAATTACACGACGGACAACCTGTTCCAGAATAAAAGAAAGAAAAACAAATTATGGCAAATTTCAAAACCTTACTCGGCGATGTGGTGAATAATGTAATCAATCACTTCCAACGGAGTTGGCAGGCGGGTGATCGCGTAACAGACCCAGACAATAATGTGCTCGCAAAACTCTCGGAAGTGACGGCTGCAGCTACAGGTATTCAGGGGTCGGTCGCACTGTACTCGAGCTTGCCAGACCCAACCACGCTGGCACTGGGCATTCTTTATGTTGTCCAACAAGATACGGGTGCACCAAACGGCAACGGACTCTATCACGTCTACGACAACGCCGGGACCAACGCTTGGACGTTCATGGATGGCCTGAATCTGCAAAACGCGGGCGAAGTATCGTTTACCAATGTCGTTTCTGGATTGACTGCGACAGACACGCAGGCCGCGATTGACGAGGTCAAGGTTTTAACTGACGCGATCCCAAGCAAGGCCGACGCTGTTTATGTTGATGGCAGTCAGGCCAACGAGGGCGGCGTGATCGAGGCCAGTTTGACGGCAGTTGAGGGGTTGTCTCTGGTCGGTGCTTTTGCAACGACACACGAAACAATGACGGACCCGGCACGCGACCCTGGCGCCCCGGTTCTGACGAACTATGTCCACAATAATTACAGTGGAAGTTACGCCGAAAACAACCGAAAAGAATCGACGGTTGATTTAGGTACTTTGCCGCTGGCAAATGCAGCAACCGTCACAGAAGTGAGGATGCGAATCTATGCAGAAAAACCGGTCACGTCCGGCTACCAAGGTTACTTCCGGTTCTCCTTAACGATTGGCGGCGTGGTGACGGTCGTTCAAAACCCCAATGCGGCGATGCCAATCGGCTGGCAAACGATCACATTCAACGCGACGACAGACCCCACATTATTTCCGATCAGCAAAGCAAATCTGGACACGATGCAGGCGTCGATATCAATTCAAGGTGGGGGGCCAACCACGAGCAAAATTTATGCGGTCAATTTTGAGATTGATGCAATGTCACAAACTGCTTGGGCCGGAGCTGCACCGGCCACGCTAAAAGATGCGGTGGACCGACTGGCAAACCAAGATCGAGTACATAACGGGGCTCAAATTCCCGAATAAACCGCAGGCTATTCCCTGATTATTGAAATGAATCATTTTAACGCAACCCAATCTATAAAACCCAAAAAGGACTCAACGCTATGAGTAACAAGAACCGAATTTTCGTACTAATGTTGGTGGCCGTCGCCATGTTTATCACTGGCTGTGGCTTGCTGCCGCAGGACGTGGACCAAGCCAAGGCCCAACTGCAAAGCATTCGCCAGACCAGCCAACAGGTTGAGCGTGGCGTTGAAGATGCTCTAGCCAAGCGTGATGTTTTGGATCAGCTTATCCGTTCCCTGCCAGAGGGCAGCCTCAAAGAAAAAGCGGTCAACGCTTCGGAGAAACTATCTAAGTTTGCCATCGACGGACAAGTCTATTTAACCAAAGCCAATCAAGTGATGGTGGAGATTGAAAGTCGTACACAATCCGCAGGGAACTGGGGGGAAGCCGCAGGGGGCACGATCAGTGCCGTGGGCGGGTTCTTACCCCCGCCCTATGGCATGGTCGCATCCATGGCAGGAACTTTAATCGCTGGATTCTTTGCCCATAAGAAGGGCAAGCGTACTGGTTTGGAGACGTTCGCAATAGCAACCGAGACGGTAAAAGATAGCGATGGCAATATCAAAACGAAAAACCCTGATTCCAAACGGACGCTACGGCAATTGCTCGGCCCCGATGGTCTCGCTGCTCTTCATCGTGTTCAGTCGCGGGCATAAGTTAATTACTCCAGCTTTTACGGGTGAAAAATGAAACATGTTTCTCAAAACTGGCCTTCAATGTTGATGGCGGCTGTGTGTATATTCACGGTCATTGCGACGTTCGGGGCAGAGAGACAAACCACTCTTGATACCCAAGGGTCTGCCACTGCCAATCGCCGAAGCATTGACCGACTATCAACGGATGTCACCAGTCACGATCAGCGAATTCAATCTATTGAAATTCAAGTTCAAAACGTGACCAGCAATGTGACGTCCATGCGGGACGAGATTCTCAAACGCATGGATGCTCACTTCTTGCACACAAACAATCGCATTGACCAACTAATGGAAAACCAATAAATAATGGCAATCATTTACCCCGTCGAAGCAGTCAACCAGGTGCTCGAAGCTATCGGCCAACCACCTGTTTCTGATGCGGAAAAAGATACGCATCCGGATTCAATTGAGGCTGATGGGTTCCTGCTTCGGGCCGACAACAAGATTCAACGGCGTGGATGGCACTTCAATATGTTCTTCGATGTGGCACTGGCATTTGACGGCAATGGAAACATTGCAACAGGTGATATTCTGCGAATCATTGCAGTCAAGTATCCGTGGCGCGTGGCAATCCGCAATAGCAAACTCTACGACCTTGAAAACGAAACCATTGTCTTTACCGCAGAGCCAACTGTATCGGCCGTTCGCAAACTGACGTGGTTTGATCTGCCTTGGTCGCTCCAGCAGTACATCATCACCGATGCGGCCGTCACATATCAGCGGTATAAGCGAACTGACCAAGTGGATGATGCCGTTCTACGGGACAACCTTGCCCAGGCTAAATTGCAGGCCGTCCGAGATGACGAAGACCTGCGACAAACCAACCTCCTACAAACTGACGAACACCTTCGATTGAAAGGCTGGCCCTACCGATGAGTAAGATATCCGATCTTGTATCTGCAACAGCACTGGTGGCGAACGATCTATTGGCCGTGGTCAATCAGAGTGTAACTCGAAAGATTACTGTTCAGCAGATCCTCGACATGGTGACCATCCCAGCCGTCACCCGAACCGACGAGAAAACCATTACGTCTTTGATCGAGCGATCAGGATCAGGCACCTTGACCAATGTCTATGTCAACAAGGCAGGGCAGGTATTGGCCACAGGTGATGGTGCAAGCTATGCCAACGGCTCAGGCGTCAGCGCAGACTATACAGACGGCACCGTCCTTGTTCCTATCAAAAAAGCCGACGGGAGCTACCCAAATGTCGTCAAGGTTTTTGCAGGCACATACCGAAGCTTTTATGCTTTGGACGATGTGGGCAATGTCTACTCGTGGGGCCTCAATAGTCAAGGACAGCTCGGACATGGCGACGCGGCAAACCGTCTTGTGGGCGAGCGGATTGAATTCTTTGTAAATCAGGGATTGACAATCACTGATGTTGTTTGCCCTATTTATACAGGTGGAGCCAGATACAATGCTTTCTTTCTCACGTCCGATGGCAAGCTTTATGCCGCGGGACACAACAGTAATGGGCAATTGGGTGATGGGTCTACCACGCAAAAAGAGACCCCTGTTAGATGTGGCACATTGACGGGCATCTCCAATGTCTATGTGGGTGGCTCAAACGCTCCTTTTGCATTTGCCATAAACGCAACCGGTGACTTGTGGAGTTGGGGTTACAATGGACAAGGCCAACTGGGCCTTGGTGACATTGTGCAAAAAACAAGCCCGGTTCAAGTGTCCAGCATCACTGATGTTAAGGAAGTCATCGCACTGTCTGGATTGAGCGCGACAATCAATAGGGGCAGCACTCTTATTCGGCTGGGAAACGGAACAGTCCACGCAACAGGCAACAACGCCTTCGGCCAGCTTGGGCAAGGCAACACGACACAAGTGACAAGTTTTACGCAGATTTCTGCCCTAGGAACCGACGTCACCAAGATCGAGGGCGCTGGTGGTTATAACATCAGCTTTTACGCGATCACCACGGCTGGGCTGGTTTATGCGTGGGGAGAAAACAGCCAAGGACAACTTGGGTTTGGAGATACCACATCAAGAAACACACCTATTCAAGTGACAGCCGGGATCAGCGGCACTGTAACCGACGTGATTGGATGCCGGGCAAACGTCAATCCATCCGTCATCGTACTCGCGGGTGGACGTTACTACGCAGTTGGTGACAACGGCAAAGGCCAAACCGGCACGGGCGACTTGACCGCAGACCTGAACACCTTCGCACCAATCCTTTCTCTTATTGGTACAGTCATCGATGTCAAGTGGTATGGGTTGAACGCAGACGCCTGCGCTATGTTTCTACTCTCGTCCGGCCGCGTCCTGATCGCCGGGTCCAACAGCAATGGCATGCTTGGCGTTGGACATACCACCGCGTCACACTCATACACGCCCATTGAGGTCCGAATTTAATCATGGGCGAAGTCTTTCACATTCGCGCCTCACTTCCGCATGGCGGGATTAGCAAACAGCCCCCACATGTGCGATTCCCAAACCAAGTCGAAGACGCTTTGAATGTCGACTTCGACATCGTCAATGGCCTGCGAACCCGCAACGGCACGCAATGGCTCGCTCGCGTGAATGGCTTAACGCCAGACTACAGCTACCGGCTGCACACGATCTTTCGCGACAACAACGAACGCTACTTGGTGGTGCATGGCGGCGGCCAGATCAAAGTCTTTGATATCGAGGGTGCCGAAGCGACGGTCACCATGGATCAAGACGCAGCGGACTACCTGTCAAAAGACATCCATCCAGACGCACACGAAAGCATGATCTCAATCGCAGACTACACACTGGTTTGTAATACCAGGACAAACACCCGCTTTGACGGATCGGCCCCGGACCCTTTGACCATGCCGGTAAAGATGGTTCGGACAGCAATCAAAACAACGAATCAGCCAGCTGCGTTTCATATCAGCACAATCGCGTGGAACAAACGCCTCAGCGGAAACACGCTTACCAACAAGCCGCCCACCATTGTTTCAAAGGGATACCCGATTACCGACATGGCCTATCACCGCAGCCGACTGGTGCTTGCTGGTGACGAGTACTTGGCATTCAGCCAAGTGAATGACTTGTTTAATTTCTTTATCGAAGACGCTCAAAACATTGTGGACTCCGACCCCATCGATGCCGCACTCGGTACCACTCAAGTGACCTTGATTGACCATGTCGTGGATTTCAATAAATCGTTGTCCATCTTCACAGGGTCGGGGAGGCAGTTTGAACTTAATGCGCCCGAGGCATTAACCCACGCCAATGCAACGATCACGCCTTCGAC
This sequence comes from Planctomycetota bacterium, assembly GCA_024279865.1. Lineage (GTDB taxonomy): Bacteria > Planctomycetota > Phycisphaerae > Phycisphaerales > Phycisphaeraceae > JAJRRC01. Next base: position 27,184 of record JAJRRC010000076.1, read on the forward strand.
GAACTATCAAGCCTTGCCTGTCAGGCCAGTTGGCCTTGGCACGTCGCTCTATTTCTTTGGCAAGGGCGAGCAATACGCAACGCTCTATGAGTATTTCTACGACGACAGCCGTGTCAGCAATCAGGCCGCCGACGTGTCGATTCATATTGCGGGCATGCTGCCACACCAGGGGCGAAGTTTGACCGGATCGGTCAACGACCGTCGCCTGTGGGCCGCCCAGTCAAGCACACCCGCTGGCGTGTTGGACTTTGACGACGAAAGCGGTACGCCGATCCAGCTTGACGAAGCGACGCGGGGAACCAAAGAGCTATTGGTCTACACCTTTTACTGGGACGGCGAAAAGAAACAGCAGTCCGCATGGACCAAGTATCAGTTGCCAAGCAATGTCATAATCGAAGACATTGCCACCATCGGCAACAAGTTATACCTGCTCATACAAGATGACCAGGGGTGGGCGTTGGAAGTCTCCCCCATTCAACCCGACGAAGACTGGCTCCTTGATCGCAAGGTGCAAGTGACCGGCGTGTTCGGCGGGGCTGACACCGTATTCACTTTGCCATACACCGGGGCAGACGCGTCCGTCTTAGCCGACGGAACCGCTTTGGCTGTTACGCCATCAGGACAAACACTGGCCGTTACAGGCGACTACTCAGGCCAGCCTGTGACGTGTGGGGTTCGAGTCAACTGGCAAGCGGAACTAACTGAACCGATCCATCGAGATACCAACGGACAGCCTGACTTGTTTGGTACGGTTCAAACTCGGAAGGTTGTCGCGACGACCAAGAGCGGCGGGCCAGTACCGGGCGGGAAAATCGAACTACAACTCGTCATGGGCGGCCGCGACAGCAAAAACTATCCGTCACCCATTGGCGACGTGTTGTGCCAGGCGATCAATGGCCATGCGGATTTGGTGACGTTAAAGCTGGCATCCCAAACCAACAGTTCGCACTTCCCCGTCATCATCACCGGCATTGATCTTGAGTGTGAATTTAACCGTCGATAGGAGATTTGTTTTATGGATCCTGTAACTCTTGGCGTTCTTGCTGTCGGGCTGGCCGCCGCAGGAGCGGGCACCAGCGTGATGGCTGCTCGTAGCCAGAACAAAGCCATTGAGCAACAAATGGACGCACAGGCAAAGGCCGCAGGCATCCAGCAGCAACAACTCACACAGCAAGCGGCCGTCGAACAAACCCAGCGAGAACGCGAAGCCGATGCAATCCGTGGACGTATCCGTGTCGCCAATGCCGAATCAGGTTTTGGTACAGGAGGCGGCACGTTCGGGGCGCTGATGCAACAAGCCGACTTCGACGAAGCGTTTAACCTTCAGATCCTCGACAACAATCTAAGCAACAACCTCGCGGCCGTAAAGACGGGTGCCGACGCCAATCTAGCGAGCCTTGAAAGCAAGACGCAAAACGTCCTCTTACAAGGCATTACCGGTGCCATCGGCGGGGCATCGACCGGCCTGTCCCTCGGCCAAGGAATCAATAACATTATGAAACCCAAGGCAATAGAATAATGACACAAATCAATCGCCCCATCCCCATTCCCCGACAGGGAATCGTCACTCGACCCAATGCGCCGGGCGTAACTCCCCAAATCCCAAGCGTCAAAGGGGTTCGCATCGCGCGTGAGTTTCAACAGATGCTTGGAGGCGTTGCGAACTTGGCACAGGGCATCGGCCAAGTGGCCAAGGAACACCGACAAGAAGTCGAGGTCCTGGAGTTTGGGCACGGGACCAAAGAGGGGATTGCTTTTGTGCCAGGAATTTCAGGCAAACTTGAAGATGGTTCTATTGCAATTGGACCTGATGAAGATACTCAAGGATTTGTCCAAAGAATCATGGATGCCGAAACACAAAAAATGTCTCCTGCGTTTCGTCGCGGATTCGAGGGCCGAGTCTTCGGCAAGTTCATGGGGTTGATCGAACGAAAACAAGCGACTGCCAAAGACCAACAGGACAAGAATCAGTTCGAGCACACACAGAATGCAGCGGTTGGGACTCGGGATCTTGACGATTTGCAAAGCTTGATTGATTCATCCAGAAAACTATTCCCAGATTGGACCGAGAACCAACATTACTCGACGCTTTTACGGGCTGGACAAGACGCTGCAAAAGCTGGTGATATTGAAAAACTGGCAACACTGCAAGAGGTTTTAGGCGACAGGTTCCTCGCCCAACAAAAAGACTGGGAGCGAGCTGCAACGCAGGCCAATAGGATAAGAAAAAACGCACGGATTAGCGACAAGAACCGGATAATCTCGAACATGATCCACGGTGGGAGTGAAGACGATCTTGTCAAAGAAAAAATAGAGGAATTCAAAAGTGATGTTCCTGACGACGTGCCCGGTGTTTGGAATGCCATGCTCTCAAAACGCCAACAAGAGAGATTACAAAACCAACAAGAAGCGAATTTTAAAAACCTGCAACTGGAAATCGACAATCGAAATTCTGGATACGACGAACAACCACGGCCCTTGACTTCGATTCAAATGCAAATTGCAGAATCTCGCAACTTGCCTGAATCCGATCCAAGACACCTCACGCACGAGCAGGCGAAAAAAACGCAAAGAGATCTGGGTGTAAAGGTTGAAAAAAGCATCTCCAACGAAAAACTTCAAAGACGAAAAGCAGGCGACCCGACCGTGAGATCAATGACACAGGCTGATGCTCCGGCAATTCTGGCAGATATGGCCAAGCCGTTCGCATACAACATACAAACTGGCCAAGACGGAAATCCCGTGGCAACACCACTCTATGATCCAAAAACCGGACGATTTGCAAACAAAAAGTTTGCTGCGGCATACTTTGAAAAAATTGGCATCATCCCAAATAAGAGCATTGACCAAATAGCCACCGACGCAACGTCAAATAATCGAGATGACGTTCTGGACGCAGCATTGACTTATCGAGAATTTAAGTTTAGAGCAGATACCGCTCTCGCAAAATCAAAAAACCTGTCTGGGTTGGCATTAACCAGAATGGAATTCGTCATCTCAAAGATAAACCAGTCTGGCGTTTCCCCCGAATTCAAAAACGGCGAAGCCAATCCGCTTTATCTTGAAGTCACAAACAAGGCTGTAGACGAAGCCATGAAAATCACAGGCGACCCGATGGAGGGTGTCGTGGTAACTGATGTCTTGATGAGGATGACGGGCGCAACAAACTATTCAGACGCGACAACTGTTTTTTCCGAATTAATCAAAAAAGTAGTGCCTGTGTACTTACGAGAACGACCAAGATCTTTTTGGTTTGGCGCAGATATCGAGGTTCAATACCCATTCAAGTACAGGCAAAAAATTGAAAAACTGGCGGCAAAATACTACACCATATTGACGAACCAATCTGGCGGACAAGGCAACCCAATCGAAGAATCATTCAAAATGGCCATTGGTGAACTTGACTCAGATTACACCAATTTTGTCATGAACGGCATCCGATATGTTCTTGAATGGGGCGGGGCTTCACGAGACAATCCAGCGAACAAAGAAACAGCCGCCAACCTCAAAGAATGGTTTAGGTTTGACGTCAATCTTGAATCAAGGGATGGCCATTCATCTTTCAATAAATTTGTAAATACTTTGGTTGACCCAGAGATTGAAGATTTACCCGACACTTCCCGCGGCCTTTACATTGAAGATTACGAGCCATTCACTTCGCCAGACAGCCAGTTATACCAATTCAGGCACAAGGAAACGGGGATACTGCTTACCTTTAAAGATGGAACTCCTGCCACCTATCTTCCACCAAGCAAACAGGAAGACTCACTGTACGCACAGAAACAACGCCTAAAAGAAAATCAAGATATCAATGATGGGTTTCTCCGGCAAAACAAAGCTGATTTGATGGAACAAATGCAGTGGGCTATGGACCAGAAACGACGGCGAGATTCCGGCCTGAGGTATGACATGTCATTCAAAATGATCGAAGACCAACTCACGCCAGCTAACTATGCGTGGTATCGAAAAGAGTTGTTGAATAAATACGTCGATGAAAAAAGGCCTGATTTGGTACAGGTCATGCTTCGACAGTTTCACGATATTGAAATCCCTAAAGGAACCAAACCAGAGATACCAAACGTCAACAAAGATAAATGGGTTAGAGCTATGGAGTTTGTCGAATTTATTGATCCAAGGAGCCCCCGCCGATGAGTGAACATAGACTCTACATTTCTCCAATGGCTGAGAAGCTCCGGGGAATTGATGCAAGTACCGCCGAGTATAAAATGTTCAAGGCTATCGGGCGCGGGTCACTTGTAGACGAAACACAAAAGACCCCCGAAAAAGATGAACCCGGATACCTCGATGCAATTGCCGCAGCCGGACGAACGCAAGTGCTTTGGGCTTCTCTCATCGCAAACAAACTGCCTTTTGCAATCGTTGAAGCTCGGCAAGCTTTTGGACTGGCCCCAAAAACACTGCCGGGGGGAAAAAAGTGGAACGCCTACAACGCCATCACAAAAGATGGGTTCCTGCAACGTTACCCGTATGCTGCAAGCGAATCGGCACTACATCAACTGAACAACACAAATTCAAATGAAGAATTCATCGGTACGCTGGAGACAATAAGGCAATCACACGAAGATGCTCGGACCCTAGCCCAGTTCGGAACTGCCACGAACTTTGCTATTTCACTTTTAGCTGGCATGACCGACCCAATCAACTTAATTCCTCAAACAGGACTTGTTCTTAAAGGTGCCAGCAAGCTAAAACTTTCAGCAAACATTGCCCAACGAGCAGCAATCTTTGCTGCCACAAATACCGCCCAAGAAGAACTACTGTACCGAACTCAACCCGGGCGACCCGGCGACCACCTTGAATCACTGGCGATGGCCGCAGCTACCGGTGCCTTGTTTGGTGGCGTGATTGGATTCCTGACATCGCCAACCTCTAAATTAACGTTGAAGATGGGGCCTGAATTCAAGAACCACAAACCTCGCAATGGAGGGTTTGCTGATTTTGGGGGAATCAAGAACGGCGCGGAAAAAGCAGCCAAAGGAATTCCCACACAAGACACCAACCGCGTTATCAAAAAGATAAATGAAATGCTCAACCCCTTTGAGCCAGATAACGTCAAACAAAAAGCCGCTCTGTCAGGCTTCGAGGAGTCAACCGAGACGCTTCAAAAGATGCTCGCAGAAGAACCAGATGCCAGGGCATCCGTCTCGGTTCTGACCGACGGGGCCGACGCCAACAGCAAACTGCTCGCCGATCTTCAACAGAAGTACAAAGATGCTGGGCAAGAGTTGAACGTCACACGCCACCCAGGACAGGATGACTTCGATGCCTTCACGCCCATGGATAAACAGCTCAACGAATTACATCGAGAATTCAATCAACTGTCAGGGGACCAGGGATCAAAAAAAGCGACTTCAATCGAACTGGCAGAAAACAAGGCCGACGTGGTGGTGATGGATGGAGTCTCGATATTAAGCAAGGCGCTTGGATACTTCACGCCTTCTGATGTCTTTGACCGTTCGCCGTTTGACTTCTTACAACTTTCCAGACGAATCCTGTTTTACGACGGAACGATCAGTAAAAACGCGGTAAAAGATGCAGGCTATAAAGGTGCAATATCAGCGGAGGCGACTCTTGACAAGTTCTCTGTCTACCAAACCACGGCCATGAGAGAGATGCGGGAATTCTATAGCCCATCAAAAAAACTCGGCTTCATATTGGGACGCGACGCAGACGATGGCATTGAGATTCAAACCGGCAAGAAGATTGCCGCGGTGCTCAATAAAGAACCCGCCTCCTATGTTGATGCACACGGTGTGAAACATGAGATCAAGCCTTACTTTCACCTGGGGGATTTCGAAAAACATGTCGTAAACATTAGACGACAGCAAGCCGCATTCGAACTGGGCGACATTGATACCGCCCCCTCGCAAATCAGCAAAGACCTGCAAGGTGCCGTTAAATCCCTTGACACCTATTTTGCAGGGATGCTGGACCGTGCTGATGATGTTGGCATGCTTCCTGGCAAGCGAACACTTGCCGCACAACAACAACTCTTTGACGATGCAGGGTTTGAAGTTGAAGCATTGCTCAAACAACAATCAGACTTGGGGCTAGATCCACAAACAAAGTTTGATGCCGGTGGCGATGGACCTGCTATCACCAAAACAATCTACAGCAGCATCCCAGAAGAATGGCACAACAAAACGCTGTTCGATTGGGGTTCCAAAGGCTATCGCGTTGAAGGAAATCAGGCCATCAAGGCCGAAGGACGACGCGCCAAGACATTCAATAAACTCTGGCTGCAAGAACTCACCCGCATAAAACCAGGCGAAGACCCCGGACTCGTTCGACACCTTCGACAAATGACCGGCGAAGTGTGGACCGTCAAATCCCGCAAAGGTAAGTACTGGAACACAGACCACTACCTCGCCCCACAAAAAGCAATCGACGATGCACGGGCACAGATGCGAGCAAAGGCCAGCGAGGCCATCGAAAAGAAACTTCTCAAAGCCGAAGCCAACAGAGATGTAATCGGTGCGAAACTTCAAAAATACAGAAATTTCAACGAGAACGCAGGATCCTACTTCCCCAGACGATACAAACAAAACGCAATCAAGAAAAACAGAAAACCGTTTACCGATTGGCTCATAAGGTCTTGGCATAAAAAACGCGGATTTGGTATCGACCCAGAAACAGGAAAGCGGATCCGGATCAACCCAGAAGACCGACCTCTTATCGATGCCGTCCGCAACGAATTGAAGATCGGCGAAGAAATCCGCACCGAAGGCGATTTACTGAACATCGAAGAATACAAACAGGCTGTTGACGCATACTATGAAAAGGCAGCTGGAAAGGTATGGGAGAAACAAACACAGCCGAAAGAATCGCACGGAGTGGAATCGCCGTTCGAGGGAAGAACTCTTGAGCTTGACGAGTCAGATAAAGCCGCAGAACTGTTCCTTGAAAACGACGCAGAACGAATTATTGCCGGATACCACAATGTGGTGGGTGGCAAAATCGCAACCACGACCGCTATCAACCAATGGAAACCGCATCTAAAAGCGATGGGCGCAGATGTTGACAAAATCAAAAGTTCTGAAGACCTGCTGCAATTCCTAGACAAACGGTTCGACGACATGAGAGAATTGACAACGGAAATAGATACAATAACCGGGTCAAAAACAATTGATAGTTTTGACCATCACCGTGAAAAAGCGATGCTCCGACTCAAGCGACGAATCGATAGCCTTGAAGGTGTGCCGTTCAGTGACAATTCAGATGGTGCCAACTCAATGTTGGCATGGGGAGGAAACCTTGTCCTCAACCTCAACTACCTCGCTAGGCTTGGATCACAAAGCCTCAGTGCAATGAACGATGTGGCCAGCATGACACTCTTTACGGAGGTCAGCAGTGTACCCAAAAATGTTAAATATCTAGCCAAAGCACTTCTCCCCTTGAAACAAGCAGAGAAACGGGACTTACAACTGATGCGGCTTGCCTTTGAAGCAGAACACGCACGAGCCGTGAGCATCAACGACATTGACTTCAATGACCCAGCCCAAGGGGTGGGGTTTGGGAAAACCCGGAAAGTAACCGCAGCTATCGGTGTTGGCGTGGAGCAGTTTGGCAACACCTTTAATGAATTGACACTTATCAATTCATGGAACCGTTACATCAAGCGAGCATCCGCAATGATCTCGATGGACCGCCTGATGACAAACTCCAAGCGATTACTCAAGGTGCAGGCGCTCGTTGAAAACAGCGGCATGGAAATCAATGCCGCAATCAAAAAGGCTGGCATGTCCCGCTTCGACTACGGACGCATGAAAGAGTATGGAATCAATGCCCCGCAAGCCCGGGAAATTTTAGACTTGGTCCGACGCTACGGATCAGACGAAAATGGAAAGACTTTTACACACCTCTCCCCCGACGAAATGCTGGACTACAAAGGCCTGATGCTTCCCGACGCTGGCCGTTGGCTCAAGAACGAAGGTGACTCCGCACGGAAAATCTACGACACCTATGTGACTGCCATCAATACCGAAGTTGAACGGGCAATGATCTTGACACCAGGCCAACTAGATCGACCACTCATGAATGACCACTGGTGGGGGCGAATGTTCAACCAATTCCAGTCCTTTGGCTTCGCTTGGGTTAACCAGGTCGTCAAGCCAATGGCGCAGCGACCCGCAGGCAAACAGATGGCAACCGTTCTCTCTTACTTCGCTACCGGTGCATTCGTCGATGCCATCCGCAACGATCTATCACAACGACGGACAATCGACGAAACAATTAAGCTTTGGCAGGAAAACCCCTGGGGAATGACTTATTCCATCGCACATACGGCGGGGGCTTTTGGACCAATGGGAAGACTCCTTGCTTTGTCAGACCAAATGGGATTCGGACCTGGAACAAAAATCGCAGAGGCCGCCGGGCAACCCATTCGGTATCCAGAAACCACGCTGGGGAGTTTGGCGCCAGCGCTTGATTGGGTTGAACTGGCTTCTCAAGGTGTTCAAGGCATCTCGCAAAATGGAATATCGGTCGGAAATTTGCACAAGTTCAGAAAAATGGCGCCCATGCAAAACCTAATCCTGTTCCGTATGTTCGCTCGCTTTGGCGGGATCGATCCATACCGCACCGAAGACCTACTCCGAGAACGACGGACATACGAACCTCGGCCGTAAACAATATGACAAACGAAAAATCCCAACTCGACCTGGTCCGCGACCAGGTGCTTGTCCGCATGGGCGAACACATCGCAAAAATACTCGAAGTTCCAAAAGAAGACTACGTCCCACCCTCAGCCGCACACCTTAACATCGCTATGAAATGGCTCGAGCGAGTAGATCGCAAAGGTGGAGGCGGAGACGCTGACGAGTTCCTCGAAGCCGCTGCACGTGCACGCGAAATGATACAAAAAGATAAACCAACACTTGAGGAGCCATTCGACGAATGAGTATCACAACAAAAGAAGCCGCCCGACTCATGAGAGACCCAGTCTATTTCACCAGCGAAGTCTTCAAACAAATGGACTGGCTCAAATACACCAAGATCGGGCCACTCGAAGCTGACATGATTCGCTACGTCGCACTTGGCCCAAAACGATCCGGAGTCCTCGGCTGGCGCGGGTTCGGAAAAACCTACCTCATCACCACACCAATCCCACTATGGGACCTATACCGTGACCCCGAAAATAAAATCCTCATCCTCTCAAAAACCGGACCAGATGCAGAAAAAACATTGCGGCTGATGAGACAAATCATTTCCCGCGTAGACTTCCTACGGTTCCTCGCACCCAAGCCAAACACCCGAGAACGTAAATGGGAAGACAACGAGCAAGCGTTCGATGTCGGACCCGCAGAGCCATCGAGGACGCCATCCGTTGCCTCTCAAGGAATCGACGGAAGCATCACCGGCAAACGCGCGTCCCGCGTGATCGCAGATGATATTGAATCACCCGAAAACACCAAGACCCTTGGCGCACGCAACGACTTGTACGGAAAAACTTCCGAGCTTACTTTCATTTGCACCTACGGCGAAAAGCGAATCAACTACATTGGAACCCTCCATCACGAAACAGATTCCCTCTACCCAAAAAAAGCAAAAGACGGTTTCCAATTCCGAAGCTACCCGCTACTACACCCAAAGACCACAGAAAAAACAATCAACCTCGCACCCGTCTACCAACAGCTAGCCAAAGACAACAACGCCAAACCCGGTGACATCGCTGCCCCATACAGAATCACAGACGAGTTCGTCGCAAACGCAAAGGCAGAAGGCTACAGAACCTTCGCCATGCAGTGCATGCTCACAATTAACCTTGGTGAAACAAACCGCTACCCGCTACGACTCCGTGACCTGATCGTCTTTCCCTGCAAGGGACGTACCGCCCCGTTCTCGGTCGCATGGGGTACAAACAATGGCCAAGGCCAGTCAACGGCATACGACGTGCCCACCGATGCCATAGACGTTGCTGACGGGTTCTACCGCCCAATTATGTTCGATAAACAATGGCTGCCGTTCCCCGTTACCAAAATGTGGATCGACCCGTCCGGAGCCGGAGCAGACGGCTCAGGCTGGGCTATCACCTCAATGCTCAATGGCATGGTCTACCTGCGAGCAGCAGGCACAGACCAACGTGGACACAGCTCAGATGCTATGGAGTTCTTCGCCAAAACCGCAAAGCAATACCGCGTCACAAAAATACACATCGAAGATTTCGCACTCCAGTCAATGTTCAAACAAGTCCTCGAACCAATCATCCGCGAACACTTCATCGAACCAAACGACCCCGCCAACCCGTTCGACACAAACGGCTGGCGGTGCAAATGCGAAATGACAAAGCCCAAAAATCCATCGGCCATGAAAGAAACGCGGATGATCCAAGCACTCGAACCAGTCGCCACGACACACCGCCTAGTAATCGACGAAGACATTGCACGCGACTCAGAGTTCCAACGGCAATGGACACGCCTCTGTGAACAACGCAACTGCCTTGAACACGAAGACATGCTCGACGCAATCGCCAACGCCGTGCAACTCTGGGAGGACAAACTTACCCGAACAAGTGCCGATGCCGAAAAGCGACGGCGAGATGAACACATGAAGAAGTTAATTGAGAAATACGTCGGGAAGCCAGCGACGGATCGGGTGTGGTTTCAACACAGGTGAAAAGTGTGTAGCGCAACTTTGCGCTACAGCAGCGCACGTTTTTAGGAGTTGCGCTGCACTCCAGTTCTTATTCCACAAGGGGTTAGGGGCTCTGTAGCGCTTGTATCTTATCTTTTCTCTATCTTATAGAGGTTAGTAATAAAAAGAGAAGTAGTAATAATTGTTACAGGGGTAGTACATAGGGGAGCCTTGCGCTGCAGCGCTACAAAGCATTGTTTTTTATTTATAAACCTTTGTGTTTATTGTTGGTTACATCAAAAAAAAGTTGCGCTACTAAATTGACCTTGAAGCGCAACTCACCCCAAAACAGTCTCATCACCCAAATTTTGCCGAAATTTTTATTGCGGTAGTTTGAAAGCGGGGGTAGATATATATTTTCGCGGGCACTCCCCCCCCCTATACCCCTCGAAATCGCCCCCAGAACACGACCTGCGGCTATGGTAGCCGCAGGTCATTATTCACAAACTACTATCAATACTAGACTTACGACACCACCAGTCGGCGAATCACCGAAATGTCTCACCGATTCCGGCGCAACATGGACCCGAAGCCCGGCAAATCACACCAGGCATTGGAAAAAAACCGCGTGGACGTAAGCCCGCCCACGCCCGCCCACGCCCGCCCACGCCCATCCATCACCCCATCACCCAGCACCTTTGGCTTTTTTCATTTGCCTATTGACTTATAATACTTATTGTGTAGCATTGTTTGTTATGAATAAGGATACAGACAAGATCCTTGTCTCGATCAAGGCGGCCATGGATCGACAAGACAAGACTCGGTATTGGCTAGCCAAGCAGGTCGGCATCATTCCCCAGCACATTTATCCGCTATTAGACGGCCGTCGTCACCTCAACAGCGAGATGGCCAGCAAGATGTTTAGCGCGTTGGGTTTGACTATTCGGGCATCAAAAAGAAAAGGAGCAAGGTAATGGCTGAATACGATGGCGTGAAGGTGCAGGAACAAAAAACCAGAGGCGAGATTTACGTACATTTGTGGTGGTATATCGGCATTGGCAGCAAGCGGAGCACGTGCAGCCTTGGCCGTCGTTCTGGCTTGACGAAGGCCACGATCAACAGGGCAAGGCTAGCGAAGGAGAAGGAGCTGGCCTTGCAGCCAGGTCGTATTGGTGCTGGGCAGTCACCGACGTGGGGTTCATGGGTCGATCAGTACTTGGAGCTGCGTGCGGATCTGTCTGTTGGCTCCGTCCGCCTAGTCAATCAAGCGTGTGATTACTTGTCGGCTTGGCTGGTGAAGTGTAAGCGTGGCAAGCAGACCCGTCTTGACCAGTTGACCCGTTCAGACGTCGCACGCTTCAGGTTGTGGTTGTCAGAGCAGACGGTCAAAAAACGGGCGATCCAACAAACAACTGTGGCCAAGCACATAAGCACACTCTCGACTGTTTTTGGGAGCAGGGAAGGCGCCTTAAAGCTTGACTTGATTCCGTACAATCCATTCGACCGTGAAAAAAAGAGCGTCAAGACCGAGACCAAAGGGCACCCGGACTTCACCCCGGAGCAGATCGAGGACTTGTTTAACGCTTGCCCCAATACAGCGTGGCGGTCCCTCGTCGCCTTGTGCTTGCTCTCAGGCGTTCGGCTAGGCGAGGCTCTCTCTTTGGCATGGGACGACGTACAGTGGGGCGAGGGGCGATTTATAGCAACGTCCCAAAAGCTCACCGGCAACAAGCCCAAGCAAAGAACTGTGATGATGGAGCCAGAGCTAGAGCAGGTCTTGCTCGCAGGCTTTGAAGCAGGCGACCAGAAGCCAGCAGCTATAAGTTCACACAACCTGACAAAAAACATGAAAGAGATCATAAAGCGTGCGGGCATGCAGCCATGGAAAGACAGCTTCCATGCGTTGCGTCGTTGGCGTGATTCGACATGGAAACTGAAGCATCCGGAGTACGTCGTCGATGCGTGGCTTGCCCATAGCGCCCAGGTCAGCCGGGAGCATTACTTGACTGTGCCTGAGCACCTGTATCGACCGCCAGGAATCGCGGACAAGATCAAGGCAAGGATTGACGAGATGTCAGCCGATGAACTCGAATGGTTTTTGAAGAAGATCGAAGACCATCAGGCCAAGCGAGGTGAAAACTAAAATGCCTCACCGATGTCTCACCGATTGACCTTGAAACCAGCGTATAATCAACTGGGAACCAGCAGGGAATGAAAGACGTAATCTCTTTTGGCGTATGACGTAAGGCCTTATTTTTGAGTAGGTTAAAAAACAGCCTTATCGGTTTTGTAAACCGCAGGTCGCCGGTTCGAGTCCGGCCGGTGGCTCTTCTTAAAGCCCTTCAACTTAAGCAGTTGCGGGGTTTTTTCTTTTATCAGACTTGAGGGAAAAACGTAATATTGCGCCGATTTATTTCATTTTAGTTTGGGGGGAGGCGTAAAATAGGCACGGAATTGGTGGTGGGCGGATTCAATTCCGAATCGCAACACCGTGGCTTTTTTTGAAATATCGCGTTCGAGTTCTGCTTGCCGAAGTTGTTTGCGTAAGCGTTTATTTTCGTCTTGTCGTTGCTGATTTGTCGCATTTTCATCACAAGGCCCTAGAACCGGCGAGAACTTTTAATGCCAATCTCGCAAGCTCTTTTCGCATACGCCAACGGCTCGGGCAGCCGCTTTAAAGCTGTATTTTTCATGGATCACCAAGCCCACCGCGTCGCGTTTGAAGTCGTCGGTAAATCGGCGGCGACGTAGAGCCTCAGGAGGCGACAAGTTGCTGGAGGCTTGGGATGAATTGGAAGCTGATTTGGTCGTAATGGATTCCAAACAGAACCGGGCATTATCTAGGTTCTGTTTGGAATCCACTGTTCGTGGGATACCGCAGTTTTTGAGTGGAAAATAAAGTACGCCCGGCAGGGCTCGAACCTGCGACCTGCGGATTAGAAGTCCGCTGCTCTATCCAACTGAGCTACGGGCGCTCGGGGCTGGTTGGTAACCCACAGTGTAGCATACCGATCATTCTTGTGAGTGGCGGTTTTGTGTCGCCACAGAATTTCAATTGTTGTTAGAATCTTCGGCGTGATACATGACCCTCAAAATCGTTTGACGGCAGCTTTCGGTCAGGCCATGGCGGCAGCCTTTGGTCCAGACTATGCCCAAGCTGACCCTCTGATCAAATTATCAGCCAACCCTAAATTTGGCGACTATCAGGCCAATGCAGCTATGGGACTCGCGAAAAAACTCGGCGAAAACCCTCGTCAAGTGGCTCAAAAAATCCTCGACCATTTAGACGTAGACGAACTCGCAGAGAAAGTGGACATTGCAGGACCGGGCTTTATCAATGTTCATCTCAAAACAACTTACTTGGCCCAACAGGTACAAGCCCTTGCCAGCGATGAACGCCTAGGTGTGGCCATTGAGGCTGACAAGGCCAAGACCGTGGTCGTCGACTACTCCGGCCCAAACGTTGCCAAGGAAATGCACGTGGGACATCTGCGATCCACCATCATCGGCGATACGCTTTCACGCGTTTTGGCCTTTGCGGGTCATCGCGTGATTCGCCAGAACCATCTGGGCGATTGGGGAACCCAGTTCGGCATGTTGATCGAAAATTTGCTGGATGCAGGGGTGGATGCCTCAGCTCAAATTTCAGATTTAGAAGATTTTTACCGCAACGCCAAACAGCGTTTTGATGCTGAAGAAGGCTTTGCCGACCGGGCTCGCAAGCGTGTGGTGGCGTTGCAGGGCGGCGATGAGCCGACGTTGGAACAGTGGCGTTTACTCATTGCCGAATCCAAGCGTCATTTTAATCAAGCTTATGAAACGCTAGGCGTAATTTTAACGGACGACGATGTACGGGCTGAAAGTTTTTACAATGAATTTTTACCTAGCGTGGTGGAAGACCTCAAACAAGCGGGCTTGCTTGTGGAAAGTCAGGGCGCCCAAGTGGTTTTTCCTGATGGGTTTAAGAATCACGAAGACGAGCCACAGGCCATGATCGTGCAGAAATCCGATGGTGGATACCTTTATGCCACGACGGACTTGGCAGCAGCCCGCTATCGTATTGAGCAATTAAAGGCAGACCGGGTGGTCTATGTCACCGATGCACGTCAAGCCCAGCATTTTGGGATGGTGTTCCAAACCTTGCGGGATGCAGGCTGGGCTCCGCCAACAGTTGAGTTGGATTATGTTCCCTTTGGCATGGTGCTTGGCCCGAACCGAAAACCTTTCAAAACACGCACGGGCGGAACGGTCAAGCTCATTGACCTGATTCATGAAGCTCAAGAGCGAGCCGGTGCGGTGATTCGTGAGAAGAACCCCGACCTGTCAGACGATGAACAGAAGAACATTGCCAGTGTGGTGGGGATTGGTGCGTTGAAATACGCGGATCTTTCCAGCGACCGGATCAAAGATTATGTGTTTGACTGGGATCGAATGCTTGCTCTTGAAGGCAACACAGCACCTTATTTACAAAATGCGTATGTGCGGATTCAGTCTATTTTCCGCAAAGGTGAAGTAGACGTTGCTTCACTGGATGGCGTGGATGTGCAAGTCGTTGAGCCAGCGGAAAAAACCTTGGCTCTGAAACTGCTTCAATTTGCTGGCGTGGTGGATGCGGTGGCGTTGAGCCTTCATCCGCACCGGTTGTGTACGTATCTTTATGAATTGGCCTCGGCGTATCATGGCTTTTATGAAAAATGCCCGGTTCTCACTGCTGCCGACGAGGCCACCCGTCAAAGTCGCCTCGCTTTGAGTCATGTCACCGCCCGCACCTTACAGCAAGGCCTGAATCTACTGGGCATTGATGTCGTCTCACGAATGTGATTTTTTTTTAGTTATCAGTGATCAGCGATCAGTTGTCAGTAAGATGAAGATTAAGATAAAGAGGTAGCGTCTGGGGTTTGTTTGTAGATTTTTTTAACTTTAAAATGAATGGGTCAAGATTGATGTTGGATGTTGCACTTAAAGAATGGGCTGTGGTTTGTGATCTGCTTTTAGAAGGCAAGTTGGCTTTGCTGCTCCGCAAAGGAGGGATTGCTGAGAAGGGGGGAGCTGGGGTGTTTGAATTAGAGCATCCTCGATTTGCGATGTGGCCTAGCTGGGCGCATCAGATTCCCCAACGCATTAAAGAGCCGTTCCGCGATCAAGTCCAAGTCCTAGATGAGCCGGGCGAAGTGACGCTTTGCGGGTATGGCCAAGTGGATCATATTTGGCAGGTCCCCTCGCGTGAAGCCTTTGATCAGCTTGAGGATTTGCATTGCTGGACAGAGCCTCAGATCAACATGCGGTTTAACTATAAGCCTGAAAAACCACTGTATTTGATGGCAGTGCGGGCTTATAAGCTCGCACAAACCAAAGAGGTTGAGAACTTGCCTGAGTACTCCGGTTGTCGCAGTTGGGTTCCATTGCACGATACGGATGCGGTGGACGAAGCGGGCGCAGTGGCAGCACTGGACGACAGCCATTTTGCAGTGATTGTCGCTCGGGTGAATCAAGCCTTTAAATCAGGAAGCTGATTACTTTCCCAATCAAAGATACTCTTTTGGGAACGTGTATCCCCTGACATCCAAGCACGATGGCTTGCACGTTTGTTGTTGGGGGGTGTGGAAGGCTTTTAGAGCGTTTGTCGCTATTGATCGCCAAAGCCGCGATACCTCAGTACGAGGTATTCTAGCTGTTTAGGCTGCGGGTGGATTTTCATCGATCATGGCGGTTTGCGCTTTGCGGTAATCCACAAGCTTTTGAGCCAATTGGGGATCGGATGAAGCCAAGATGCTCACGGCAAAGAGAGCTGCGTTCACCGCACCATGGTTGCCGACGGCAAAGGTTGCCACGGGAATCCCCTTGGGCATTTGAACGGTTGAAAGCAGTGCGTCAAGGCCACCCATGACTTTGCCGTCCATCGGAACGCCGAGGATCGGAATGGTGGTCAGTGAAGCCATGACCCCAGCAAGGTGAGCAGCCATGCCTGCAGCAGCGATGATGACCTTGAGGCCACGCTCTTGAGCCCCGGCACCAAATTCGTGCGCCCGTTGTGGGGTTCGGTGTGCTGAGCAAACTTTCATTTCATAGCCAATGCCGAATTCTTCGAGCACTTGGGCTGCTTTGTGCATGGTAGGGGCATCTGAGGCACTTCCCATCACGATGCCGACGAGTGGTTTGGTCTGATTTTCATTCATGGTGGGAGAGTATACAGAATTTTGAGCTGTTTGGCATGCTCCCCAAGGGTGTGATCCAGAGCATGCTTGGGCTATCGTTGCTTTTAAGGTGCTGGGGGTGGTTTCATAGCGTTTATTGTCTGTTGTTGAAGCTGCTTGGCCTCGGTTACGATTTGTTGAGCCCAAGCTTTGTCACCATAGAGGGTGAGGATGGATTGGCAGACCGCCAAGGTGCGGGTGGGGTTGATCTTTAAAAAATGCCTGGCTCGAACCAGTTGTTGTCGAAGGGGGGCAAGGTGGGTGGTTTTATAACTTTCGAGGGTTTCTTGTAATCGGGTGGTGAGTCGTTTGGCGACATCAAGGAGCCGTTGCTCCCGCCTAGAGAGTTCAGCTTGTGGGTCTGCATATAAAACTTGCAAGGCTTGGAGTTGTGCCAAGGCGCGTTCGGGTTGGGATTGCATTTGGGTGATGGCTTCGAGACAGATTCGTTCAATGGGGCTCAGTGACTGGGCATTGGCCATGCGAAGTTTTGAGCGACGGCGGAGTTTTTTTTCCAGATCACGAACCTGTAAATCTTCTTTGATCTGGGTGATCTCGTTGAGCCTTGGATCGTCAGAACGGACCAGTTCTTCAAAACGCAGGATGGCCAATTGAGCTTGTTCCATTGAGTTGTCGTCAGTTTTCTGAGACAGGTAAACAATACGCTTGAATTGCTTGTTGGGGTCCAGTGGTTGATGCCAGAGCAAGAGGCCCCCAGCCGTGGCGATTAACAGCAGCAAAAAGATGACGGTGGGCGTTGAGATAATCCGTGGCCGTCGTCGGGCTTCATCTTGAGCCCGCTGGCGATCTTGCTCGTGGGCTTCTTCAGCGGTAATGAAGACGGTGTGGTCGGAGGTGGCGTGGGATGTTTCTGCGGGACTGTTGGGGGGCTGGTCCGTCGCAGGCATGCTTGGCAAGGTGGCGGCCCGTGCGGCAGTGGAGATCATCGTCTGGTCAGGGTCGCCCCCCGGGGTCGAGGCCAAGGTGACATCAGGGTCCTCTGAAGCAAGCTGTACGGTGGTGACATCATAAGGCCGACTGGGTTGATTGGAACGGATATTTCCCAAAGGTTTTTTGGGGATAAATCCGGGGGTTAATCCGGGGGTAACTCCGGGGGTGGGTTCGGGTGTCTCGGGGGTTGCGGCCGCGATGGCTGCTTGGGTGGGACTGATGAGGGCTGGGTCGACTGTTGGTTTGGCGGTGCTGGCGGCAGGGGGGGTGGGGGATTGTCCTTGGCGGAAGGCCACGGCATCGCGGACGCCTTTGAGACTTTTGGCGAGCATGCCTGCGTTAGCAACGCGGTCGTGGGGATTTTTGCGAAGCAGGGTCGAGATTACAATGGACAATTCTTGAGGCACATCAGGGACCAGCAAGTCCACCGGCTGGGCGGTCTTGTTTTTGTGCATGTCGATCAATTGAAGCAAGCTGTCTGCGACAAACGGCGGATGTCCTGCGAGCAGGGCATAAAACGTGCCACCCAAAGCGTAGAGATCTGCATGTTCGGTGATTTTAACGTCGCCACGAGCTTGTTCAGGTGCCATGTAGCTGGCGGTTCCGATGGGTCCACCGGCCATGGTAAAGCCTTCGAACCCATAGAGACGGGCGATGCCGAAGTCGGTGAGCTTGGGCTTGCCGTTGGGGCCGAGCATGATGTTGGCGGGTTTGATGTCTCGATGAATAATGCCATGCAGATGTGCATGGCGGAGGGCTTCGCAAAGCGGGATGCCCAGTTCGATCATTTCAGACCAGCTAAATTTTCGTTTGTTTGTCAGTTCATCCTGAAGGCTATTGCCCGGGACATATTCCATGGCATAGAACAGTTGGCCTTGCTGTTCTCCAAAGCCAAAAAGTTTGACGATGTGCGGGTGTTCAAGTTTGCGTAGGCTTTCAATTTCGCCTTCAAAGCGTAAGCGAAAGCCCGGTCGGCTGGCCATCTCACGGGGCAGTAGTTTGATGGCGACTTGGCGGTGTTGGTTTTCATCGGTGCCGAGGTAAACTTCATCCATGCCACCTTCACCAAGTTTACGTTCAATGCGATAGGGGCCAAGGTGGGTTGGTTGCATGATGAATATTGGACCACAAACCAGCAGGTCATTGCAAGCACAAAAGAGGGGGGTAAGTCACAAAAGAGTCGATGTCTCGTCTTTTTAATAGCATTTATCGTGGTGATTGAAAAAAACATTGAACCACAGAGAACGCAGAGATCGCAAAGAAAGAAAATAGGCAATCCATGGGTTGGGGGAATTTTGAAGCAACGTGCAAATTGAGCCATTAAACACCAAGCAACAATCCTTCTTTTTGATCTTTGTGGTGAAACTTCGGTTTTATTTCTGTTCCGTGATGGTTTTGGTGTGAGAGGTGGGCTTGGAGTCATTCTTTTGCGATATCGACTATACTGATTTGGCTCGCAATATTTACAAGAATCGCGTTTTCTTTTACTTGTTATAGGGGAGTTCATTATGACGGAAATTTTTATTACACTTGGCGTTCTGTTTTTTGTGGCTTTGGTTCTGGTGGTCTGGCTGGTCAAGATTTACAACCGGCTTGTCATGCTTCGCAATCGTTTTAAAAACGCGTTTGCTCAGATCGATGTCCAGCTCAAGCGACGGTATGACTTGATTCCCAATCTCGTCGAGACGGCCAAGGGCTATCTCAAGCATGAACGTGAAACGCTTGAAGCGGTGATTGCTTCTCGTAACCAAGCGGCCAAACTCGAAGGTCTTGCCGCGGCAGATCCGGGTAATGCCGGTGCGATGCAGAACTTGATGGGGGCTGAAGGCGCTTTGAGTGGCGCGATGGGACGGCTCATGATGGTGATGGAAGCGTATCCAGACCTCAAGGCCGATACCCAGATGATGGCCGTGATGGAAGAACTGACCAGCACCGAAAATAAAATTTCCTTTGCCCGTCAGGCTTACAACGATTCGGTGACGCTGTACAACACCAATTGCCAAACCTTTCCCAATGCTTTGATTGCTGGGCCGTGTAACTTTACACAAGCTCAGTTGTTTGAAGTGACCGAGTCTGAAGAACGTGAAGTTGTGAAAGTTTCCTTCTAAAGCGGCAAGGTTTGTTTTTGAATTGCATGATCCTTTAAAAATTGATCGCGGAGTTCTGTGATGGCAATGGATTTTTTTGAGCATCAGGACATCGCTCGCCGCAAGACAGGCCGACTGGTTTGGCTGTTTGTGTTGGCGGTGGCGTTCATTGTTGCGTTGACCTATTTGGTGGTGAGCGCGTTTGTGGTTGGGATTCAACTTAAAGATCCTGAAGTGACGGAATTTACATGGGGGATGCTCTGGGACCCGACTTTGCTGGGTGGGGTGGGGCTAGGTGTCTTGGCGGTGGTGACGTTTGGGTCGCTTTACAAACTTGCCTCGCTTCGCGGCGGGGGACGGGTGGTGGCGGAATCCCTTGGCGGACGGCTGCTTGATGGAGCTAGCAGCGATCCGGTGGAACGTAAAATTCTTAATGTGGTTCAAGAGATGGCGATTGCGTCAGGCTCACCTGTTCCGCCGGTGTATATGATGGACAATGAAAAAGGGATCAACGCTTTTGCCGCCGGTTTTTCCTTAAGTGATGCGGTGATTGGCGTGACGCGAGGCTGCGTGGAAAATCTCACTCGTGATGAGCTTCAAGGCGTGATCGCTCACGAATTCAGCCATATTCTCAACGGCGATATGCGATTGAACATTCGACTCATGGGGGTGCTGCATGGCATTCTTGTCATCGGGATGCTGGGCTTGGTCATTTTCCGAATGTCCCTGTTCACTGGCGGGCATTCACGTCGTCGTGGCAAAGACAGCAATCCCATTCCATTGATCGCATTGGGTTTGGCTTTGTTGGTGATTGGTTACGTGGGCGTCTTTTTTGGGAACATGATCAAGGCTGCTCTGTCCCGTCAGCGGGAGTTTTTAGCAGATGCGTCTGCTGTTCAGTTTACCCGTAATCCTGCGGGCATTGCTGGAGCGTTACACCGTATCGCCACGATGTCAGAAGGGTCTCGAAGCAGTAAGTCCTGCGCTTCAAACTTGTCGCATCCCCAGGCAGACGAAGCGAGCCACATGTTTTTTGGCGAAGGCGTTCAGCACTGGTTTGGCGGAGCGATGGCAACCCATCCACCGTTGGCGATGCGCATTGCACGAATTGATCCTTCGTTTGATGGCAAACTGGCGGATGTTCCAAAATCAAAGTCAAAATCAAAATCCAAGGCCAAAACAAAATCCAAATTATCCCGTCAAAGCCAGCTTGGCATCAGTGGCCTTGCTGCGGGTGCTGGGGCTATGGGCGGGGGGGTTGAGCAGATCGGCATGATCAGCCAGTTGCATCTTGCTTACGCGGCGAGCCTTGTTGAAGCGATGCCCAAACCGGTGGTGGAGGCTTCGCACGAAGTGTTTGGCGCTCGGGCGTTGGTGTATGCGTTGTTGCTTGATAATGATGCCAAGGTTCGTCAAGCCCAGTTGCATCAACTCCAACAGCACGCAGACGAACAGGTCTACCGTGATACGTTGCGACTTGAGCCGATGGTTCAGATGTTAGACCCCGCAGCCCCGTTGGCCTTGCTGGACATGGCGATGGCGCCTTTGCGTGAGCTTTCAGCCAGTCAGTATGTGGCATTTAAGACCAATTTGATTCATCTGATCGAGGCAGATCAGCGGGTGAGTTTGTTTGAATGGACCCTGCAACGAATTTTACTGCATCACCTTGAGCCTGTGTTTCATCAGAGGCAGACGCCCAGAGCCCGTGTGCGATCATTGTCGTCGGTGACGGGGGCTATTTCGGTGGTCTTGTCGACGCTTGCGTATGTGGGTCAAAAGAAAGCTGGCAATGCAGAGGCAGCATTTACCCAGGCCATGACTGCATTGGGTCAGGTGCGTGGGGTGACCTTGTTACCTACGGAGGCTTGTGGTTTGGGCGCGGTGGGTGATGCGTTGGATCAGTTGGTGGGCTTGTTGCCGCCGTTGAAAAAGCGAGTGGTACATGCTTGTGCTGCGGCAGTGAGTGCTGATGGTGAAGTGACGGTGCAGGAGGCGGAGTTGTTCCGGGCCTTGGTCGATTCACTGGACTGCCCGGTCCCGCCGTTGTTGCCTGGCCAGCCGTTGCGATAATCTTTCTGGGTCAGCAATGGCGTTTGAGGTCCGTTTGCGGCCGTTGAACGTGACACCTGAGGTGACTGGGCGTAAAATGGTCTGTCTATGACTGAAACCCAAGATAAATATCAAGATTTTGAAATTGTCGAGCCGATTGGCAAGCGTATTCTGATTCGTAAGGATCAGGACAAAAAGAAGACCAAATCGGGCATCCATTTACCTGACAAGGTTGAAATTCCCACTTTGACGGGTCGGATTGTTTGTATTTCGACCCAGATCGACAATGATCTGGACTATCCCATTCGTCAATATGATCGTGTGCTGTTCAATCCCAAGGGTGCGATTCCGGTGGATTTTGAAGGCGACAACCGTCTGTTTGTCGTGCCTGTGGAGCATGTGGTGGCCGTGTTTCGCAAAGCAGAATAATCATCATGACTGAGACTTACCGCATTGAACCATTGACTGGGCCGTTTGAGGCCAGCTTGCGTCCGCCGGGTTCGAAGAGCCTGACGAACCGGGTGTTGCTATTGGCTGCGTTGGCTGACGGAACCAGTGAACTCAATGGCGTGCTGGATGCAGATGATCCAGCACGGATGCGTGAAGCGCTCGTCGAGCTGGGTATCAAAATTGATGAACGTGCCCCCGGTTCCCCCGGTTCCCCCAACGATCTCAAAGTTCAAGGCGGGCTTCTCACTGGCTCTGAGCGTGCGGGTCATGTGTCTGAGAAAAGTCATCAGAGCTTCGAGCTATCCCAAGGGAAAACTTCCGGGGGTGCCGGGGGGGGGGGTGTTCATCTGGGCAACGCGGGGACAGCTTACCGTTTTCTGACGGCCGCCTGTTGCTTGGGCAAAGGAACGTTCGAACTCGACGGCATCGCCCGAATGAGAAAACGACCCATCGCCCAACTGGTCGATCCCTTACGCCAACTCGGTGCGAAAATCGAATATCTAGGCCAAGACGGCTACCCCCCATTACGCATCACCGGTGGAACCATTGGCGGCGGTGAACTGACCATGCAGCCCACGCTGTCGAGCCAGTACATCAGCGCTCTGTTACAAATTGCTCCTTATCTTGACGGTGGCCTCACGCTTTGTTTTGAGGGTCCGGTGACCAGTGTGCCTTATGTGGCGATGACGTTGAATCTCATGGCCATGTTCGGCATTGAGGCAGAGGTCGACCCCAGTTTTACCCGGATTCATGTGCCCCAGGGACGTTACAAAGCTGCGACATACAACGTCGAGCCGGACGCCTCTTCAGCCAGTTATTTTCTAGCAGCCGCGGCAATTGTTCCTCAAAGTAAATGCACGATCAAAGGGCTCGGCTTTCGCAGTCTTCAAGGCGATAGCAGCTTTGCTGAGGTCCTCGGCCAGATGGGCGCGGGGGTGGTGTGCGAGCCTGATTCGATTACAGTCATTGGCCCTCCAGCAGATCAACCGCTTGAGGGCATTGATCTGGACATGAACCACATCCCGGATATGGCCTTGACGCTGGCCACGGTGGCGTTGTTCGCGAAGGGAACCACCACCATGCGAAACATCGGCAACCTTCGGGTCAAAGAAACCGACCGCATGGCAGCCCTGGAAACCGAACTCACCCGCCTGGGCGCAACGGTAAAAATTGAGGGTGACGATCTATCCATTACCCCGCCAACAGATCCCGATTGGACGATTCCTGCTGGGACGGTGATTCAAACATACGATGATCACCGCATGGCCATGGGGTTTGCATTGGTTGGTTTGGTCAAATCTGGGTTAATCATTTATGACCCAGCTTGTGTAAATAAAACATTTCCTGACTTTTTCGAGTATCTTCAACAGCTTGGCACGTAAAAAAATCAATCCTGCGTTTCGGCATATGGCTAGCGATCTCCTGCGGTTTAAAAAATCGTTGATCTTGGCGCTGGTTGCTGCAATGATCAATGCCCTTTGTTTTGGTGCAGGGTTGGGGATGATGCAGGCGGCAATTGCGTTGCTGACCAAATTTTCTCGAAATAGCAGTGAAACTTTGGCGCATTTGTTTGAGCCTATGTTGGAGAGGGTGGCCTCGGTTCATGAAGGTCTGGCCGCATGGCTCGGCGAGCTGATGCCTTATTTACCCACGGACCCGTTCATTGCATTTTGTAGTGTGCTGGGCGTGATCCTTGTTTTAACCGGGATTGGTAACGTGGCGAGGTTTGTTCATGAATGGTTGACGTTGACGGTGGTGATGCGGACCGCCATGTTTTGGCGTGGCAAACTGATGCGAAAACTTTTGCATTCGCCGTTTGATCAATTGTTGGGCAATGGGCGTTCAGAAAATTTGGTTCGGATTTTGAATGATACCAACGTGCTCGCTGCGGCATTACGCATTATCTTCGGCCGCGCTGCCGGCGAACTACTCAAAGCTTGTGCCGGTTTGACGACCGCTTTTATGATTAACTGGAAATTGACCTTGCTGGCCATGGTGGGAGCTCCAATCATCGGTGTCTTGCTTCGTAAATTCGGCAAGATCATTCGCAAAGCCACCAAACTCGCGCTGGTTCAGCGAGCCAAACTCACAGCCTCCATTTTAGAAGTTCTTGATGGTATGTCCGTGGTCAAGGTTTTCGGAGCAGAGGGCTACGAACGCAGGCGTTTTTCGAATCTGAACCGGGGACTGTTTCAAGAAGAACAACGCATGCGAACCGCCCGAGTGATGTCCTCGCCAATGGTGGATATGTTTGCCATGACGGGTGTGGTCTTGATCGGCTCGGTGGCAGCATGGCTGATCTTCCGTCAAGGTGAACCGGCTGAGGAATTTATCGGCGTGCTGGTGTGTCTTGCCGCTTCGGCCACCGCGGTAAAACCACTCTCCAATGTGAACAATCAGCTTTATGAAAGCAGTGCTGCCGCTGACCGCATTAGCGAAATGCTCGAAGCAGATCAAGAACCCAGTAGCCATGAAGACGCACGCCAATATCCTCTCTTAAAACGCCATCGCCAATCGGTCACTTTTGAAAAAGTGTCCTATACCTATCCCACCCAGGATCGACCGGCCATTGAGAACATCAGCCTGTCCATTAAGCATGGGATGGAAGTTGCCATCGTCGGCGGTAACGGGTCTGGTAAATCCACACTCTTAAATCTAGTGTCCCGATTGTTTACGCCCAGCAGCGGTCGAGTTTGCATCGATGGACAAGACATCGCTTCGGTCAACTTACGTAGTTTACGCAAACAAATTGCCGTGGTGACCCAGCAGTCTGTTTTGTTCGAAGGAACCGTGGCTGAAAATATTGCTTACAACTACCGCCACCTGTCGCCCGAACAAATTGTCGAAGCCGCCAAGCTCGCCTATGCCGATGAATTTATCCAAGAATTGCCCGGAGGCTATGACTATCAACTTGCCGAAAGCGGGCATGGCCTCTCAGGCGGTCAACGCCAACGACTCTGTATCGCTCGAGCGATCTTGCGAAACCCAGCTATTTTGGTCCTTGATGAAGCGACCAGCCAAATCGACGCAGACTCCGAAGCAAAAATCAATGAAGCGCTCCACGAAATTCGAAGTGGACGCACCGTTTTGGTCATCGCGCATCGGCTTAGTACGGTGATTGATGCGGACCTGATCGTGGTGATGGACAACGGCCACATTCTCGACCAAGGCACCCACCAAGAGCTGCTCGGTCGCTGTCATGCCTACCAGGTTTTGACACAAACGCAGTTGTATTCTTCTTGACCTGTTTAGTTTTTTTCCCCGTTCGTTCATGCAATGGATTAGCAGCGTCGAGCTTTTTCCCCATCATCGTTTTGGGTATTTTCTCCAAGCGGGTGGGAACGGTTCCTGCAGTGGCGGGCATGATTTCAGGCATCGGATTCACCGGAACCTATATGATCGGAACCGTCTATGGCGGCTGGGACAACTGGTGTTTTGGGATTACCGCTTCAGGCATCGGAACCGTGGGGATGCTCGTAAACTTCGGAGTGACGCTTGTGTTAACTCCCTTTACCGCGCCGCCTAGTGCTGCGATTATTGATATGGTCGAGTCGATCCGTGAGTCTGAAAATGCAGGCCCAGCCGTGCAGATTGACGTGTCCGCAGAGCATTAATCGCTCTGTTGCCAAAGACTGCTTAGAATACCCCCATGCAACTGGACCGACCCAGTAAAATTCTCGTCGCCATGAGCGGCGGGGTAGATAGCTCCGTGGCGGCGGCCTTGCTTAAAAAGGCTGGCCACGAAGTCGTAGGCTGTTTTATGCGCCTCGGAAGTGAAGACTCCGTCGAGCAAGCCGAGGTCTGTGCCACCAAGCCCGGCCACCAGGGCTGCTGCTCGGTCAATGACGCACAAGATGCCAGACTTGTCGCAGCCATGCTCGAAATTCCCTTTTATGTTTTAAACTTCAAGGAAGACTTCGGGCGCATCATTGATTACTTTGTCGATGAATACAATGCCGGCCGCACCCCCAATCCCTGCGTCCGTTGCAATGATTGGCTCAAGTTCGGCAAGCTCCTTGCCTATGCCGACTCCATCGACGCAGACTACGTTGCCACCGGCCATTACGCACGGGTCGACCATGCTGACAAGCAAAAACCCAAACTCCTTAAAGGACTCGACCCAGGTAAAGATCAAAGCTACGTCCTCTTCGGAACCAACCACGACCGCTTGCGTAAAATGCTGCTTCCCATCGGCGAAATGCAAAAATCAGAAGTTCGACAATTAGCCCAAGACCAAGGCCTCCCCGTTTTTAACAAACCCGACAGCCAAGAAATCTGCTTCGTCCCAGACAACGACTACGCCCGGCTGGTCGCTCAACGATCACCCGACCAAGTTACCCCAGGAAAAATCCTCGACCGTGAAGGCAAAGAAGTCGGCGAACACCAAGGACATCAACATTTTACCATCGGCCAGCGGCGGGGTGTCGGCCTGGCACTGGGCTATCCCATCTATGTCGTTGATCGCAACCCTCAAAACAACACCGTCACCGTTGGCCAAAAAGAAGACCTCTTGTCCAACGGCTTAATCGCGCACAAAGCCAATTGGCTCGTCGATTGGGACAAAGTTCCCGCACGCTGTGAAGTTAAAATTCGTTATAACAGCCCAGCCGTCCCGGCGACGGTCTCTGCCCTCTCAGAAGACCAATTTAAAGTGACCTTTGATGAACCCTTGTCTGCTATTACCCCCGGCCAAGCAGCCGTCTGCTATCAAGGCTCCCAATGTCTCGGCGGCGGTTGGATTGAAAAAGCAATTTAAAGCCCCCCCCCACGGAATCTCCCCCAAAATGCCTTCGGGTCTCCCCCAAAGCGTCATCACACAAGCGGTCATCATAACGCCGAACCCTGAACAAAGTGGAGGGTCGGATTCTCTTCCCCCGCGCAGAAAATCACCTTACACGTGCTGCTTGTTCATCCCGCTGATCGTCTGTTTTACAAGCCTGTCATCAATTGAAAAACATTGTCTGCAAAGCCAAGTAATTCTTCATGTCCAAAATCAGGATAGATCACAAGGTCTTTTTGGGATTGAATTTTGTTGTAGGCTGCAAATTGTGTAGAAGGCGGGCAAATCGTATCCATCAAGCCCACACCCATGAGGACTTGAGCTTTGATTCGTGAGGCCAAGTGCTGGATGTCAATATAGCCCAGTTGTGTAAACCAATGGTCTTCACGCGCATGGGTCGGATCAAAGCAGCGGAAGAAATATTTCAATTCGTCATAAGCCCCTTTGGCCAAATCCATATTCCATACGCGTCGGTAGTCAGATAGAAATGGGAAGGTGGCAGCTGCCAGTTTAATTCGCGGCTCCAATGCTGCACACGCCAGCGTTAAGCCTCCACCCTGTGAGCCGCCATGAGCCCCCACACGGCCAGCATCCACTTCAGGCATATCCATGAGAATGCCCGCCAATTGAGCGGTGTCCAAAAAGATGTGACGCATTAACAGATTGTCCGGGTCGCCCTCAAGGCCCCGAATAAAGTGCCCCCGCAGAGTGGTCCCCTTCACGCCCCCCACATCTTCACTGCGTCCGCCTTGGCCTCGGCAATCCATCGCCACAATGGAATACCCCATCGCAGCATAAGAGAGCAATGAGGCCCATTGCCAGTTTGCGCCGGAGTAGCCATGAAACTGGACAATGCCAGGGTGAGGTTCAGTTACATTTGTGGGTCGGACATACTTGGCATAAACCCGTGCACCGCCAACGCCGGTAAAGTACAAGTCAAAGCACTCTGCAAAAGGCGTTTTGAAATCTGATGCGATGAGTTCTACTTTGGCATCCATCGCATGCATTTGAGCCAAGCCACGTTCCCAGTAGGCATCATGATCGGCAGGCCGAGGATTGATGCCTTGGTAATTCTTTAACTGTTCTAGTGGCATATCAACTAATGGCATCGTAAAACTTTCTAGAGGCAAAAAAAGGATCGTAACAGGGGGGGCATTGTCGCAGAAACGATTCAAAATGCGAGAGGGGTCTTGGCTGTATGGATTTTGAGCAGTGGAACACGAGATGGGTTCTTTATTTTGGCACTCGTGTTTTTGATTTGTTATGAGCCTTTTGCGTTTTCATATAACCCTTGTATCCCAGCGTCTGCGACCCTGTCCAAACTTTTTTACCCCAAGAATACGCCTAAGTCGTTGTTTTTCGGTGGCAGATTTGGCCATGTGGAAAACTTGACCCCAATCGTCCA
>JAJRRC010000077.1 GCA_024279865.1 Planctomycetota bacterium
CATTCAACGTTTGATGGACGGACCCCCGATGAAGTGTATAATGGCTTAGAGATTCAGGTTGCTCAGCCTACAGCAGCATAAATATGAAACATCAAATCCACCTTAAGTAGGTCGACCGACTGTCCAAGATTTGGGGACCACACTCTGTCCGAAAGCCAAATCAGTTCATTCCCCGCCAAAAGATCTTGCTCTGCAATCTCACGACGCGTGGGCCAAGGTTTCTGCGTCTGAGGCAAGCAATACCCCATAATCCCAGGTGGCCTTAATGAATTTGATGTCAGTTGATAACTCGCAGCACAGGACCGTTCACGTCATTGTTGATAGATCACACGCTCTAAAAATCACGGAAATTCAGGCATTTTGGGTGGATTTTCCCTGAAATTGTAAAAAAAAACGAAAAATTGCAGAAATATAGACCCAAAATGCGATATTGGCTAGCACAAAGGGCCGTTTTTGTCGTAGAATCCGGCTTGTCACGGAACGATTTACAAAACTCAATTTTCAGATGCAAGGAGAGCATGACCATGGCAACAAAAAAGAAAGCTGCCCCGGCAGTCAAAAAGGCACCGACCAAAAGTGAAATTTTTTCAACAATCTCAGAAGATACAGGCCTGACCAAGAAACAGGTCGCTGAAGTTTTTGAATCACTCAACGGCATTGTTAAAAAAAATCTCGGCGCACGTGGTCCTCAGCAGTTCACACTGCCTGGCCTGTGCAAACTGGTTGTTAAGAAGAAGCCAGCCACCAAAGCCCGCAAGGGAATCAACCCATTCACCGGCGAACCTACCACATTCAAAGCCAAACCAGCCAGCAAGACGGTCAAAATTCGACCTCTCAAGGCTCTGAAGGATATGCTGTAAATATTCAGCAGCCCTCGTAATAGTAGAGGGCTTTTCCCGTCTTAGTTTTTAAGACAACAATTCAGAACCGTGACAATTATAAGAACCCCTGGCATGATCCCATGTCAGGGGTTCTTTGTGAATTGCCATTGGGCTTCTCAAATTGTACAGGCAAAACTTGCAGAGCCTCTTTTGGGCAACCCCGTATTCGCCATTGAGGTAGGGAGATGAGGCCTGTAAGCTATTTGCCGATTTTGTGTCGGCGCGGTACAAATACATAATTAGTTCCAGAACTCTAACTAAAACGGACGTCTTTTATTATGGCAATCAGTTACGCGAACGGCACCCATCTTTTTACCTCCGAATCAGTCTCCATGGGACATCCGGACAAAGTCTCAGATCAAGTTTCAGATGCAATCCTTGATAGCTTAATCGCAGTAGACCCCAAAGTTCGCTGTGCTTGTGAAACACTCTGCACCACCGGCTTGGTCGTGGTGGCAGGCGAAGTGACCGTGCATAACGCCAAAGCTGTTGCTGCCATGGAACAGATCGAAAACACGGTCCGTGAAACACTCGCAGAAATCGGCTACACCGACCCTGCCATGAAGTTTGACGCTGAAAGCTGTGCGGTCATTCGTACGATTCACGGCCAGTCGGCTGATATCGCCATGGGCGTCGACAGCGATGGTGCTGGCGATCAAGGCATGATGTTCGGCTACGCTTGTCGAGAAACACCACAGTTGATGCCGTTGCCGATTGACTTGGCACATCGCCTGATGGAACGACATGCGGTCGTTCGCGAAAAAAATATCATCAAAGGCTTGCGTCCCGATGCCAAAAGCCAAGTCACCGTGGAATACGATGGCAAGAAACTCAAGCGGATTCATACCGTCGTGGTTTCGACCCAACACACCGCTGCGTGGAACGGTGCTAAAAAGCAAGCTCTGCTCAAAAAACAAGTCATCAAGCACATCATTGAACCGATGATGCCAAGCAAACTATACAACGCCAAAGACATTATCATCCACGTCAACCCAACCGGCCAGTTTGAAATCGGTGGACCTCACGGCGATACCGGCCTCACCGGCCGCAAGATTATCGTCGATACCTACGGCGGACGTGGTTGTCACGGCGGCGGCGCTTTCTCCGGCAAAGACCCCACCAAGGTGGACCGGTCGGCCGCTTACATGGCTCGATATATCGCGAAGAATATCGTTGCTGCCAAATTGGCTGAATGTTGCGAAGTGCAATTGGCTTACGCCATCGGCGTGGCTGACCCAATGTCCATTCGCGTGGACTGTCAGGGCACTTCGGATATTTCCGAATCAGAACTCGAACGGATTGTCCGTGAAGTGTTTGAATTAACACCTCAGGGCATTATTAATCATCTGAAACTGCGTCGTCCCTTGTTCAAACGTACCGCTCGTCATGGCCATTTTGGGCGCAAGCCTGAGAAAGATGGCGGATTCAGCTGGGAAAAAACGGACAAAGTGGCGGCATTGAAAAAAGCACTCGGAAAGAAATAGATCGAACACAAATTGAGATTTTTCGGTCGCTTGGGTCTGTGGCATGTTTGTTTTAAGCATGCAATGAACTTGAGATCGCGTAATAACTCAGATTTGTGGGATATGATCCGAATGCGGATTGCTTCATCATGTTGACTAAAAAGGGCATTGCGGTTTCTCCGGGGGTGGTGATTTGCTGCGCCGTGGTGCTTGATGCTCAGGATGTGGCTGTCCCACGTCGCACGATTTCACCCAAGGCAGTCCCAGCGGAACTCGAACGACTGGCTCAGGCATTGGCTGATAGCCGACAGGATATTGAAAAACTTCGCGATCAGGCCATTGCCTCGGTGGGGGCAGATCTTGCGAAAATTTTTGATGCCCACCTAGCCATGCTCGCAGATCCGAGCATGATGACGCAGATTCATCAAGCCATTGAAAATGAATATGTGACCGCTGAGTTTGCTGCCTATTCAGTGATGCGGCGGGTTGCCAAAGTGTTCAAGGATCAAGAGAACCGCTACCTCCAAGAACGGGCCACTGATATTTATGACCTTGAACGCCGTTTGCTCGGCCACCTCATTGGCCACTCTGAAGAAAGCCTTAATCAACTCGATGCGCAGGCGATTCTTGTTGCGCATAATTTAACCCCCAGCCAGACCGCGTCGCTGGATAAAACCAAAATCATGGGCATTGCCACGGACCTCGGTGGACGCACCAGCCATACAGCCATTCTCGCACATGCTCTGGGTATTCCCGCAGTCGTCGGCCTCGAAGATATGACCTCTTCGGTCAATACCGGCGATATGCTGATCCTAGACGGCAATCGAGGCCAAGCTATTATCGAACCCAATGCTGAGCATCTGTTGAATTACCGGGAATTCAAACGTCAACAGGATGCTTTTGAGCATACGCTTGATGAACTGCAAACCTTGCCTGCGACGACCGTTGATGGCACGGAGATTGCACTTTTGGCGAACATTGAATTTCCCGATGAAATTGATCCTGCTCTGGCGAAGGGGGCGGTGGGAATTGGTTTGTATCGCACGGAGTTTATTTACTTGGCTTCGGACACAGAACCCAGTGAAGAAGAGCAGTATGAAGCTTATAGCAAGGCCATTGGTTTGCTTGAAGGGCGGCCGTTGACTTTCCGAACCTTGGATCTGGGAGCAGACAAAGTTTGGAACAAAGGCAACTTGGATCATGTCGAACGCAACCCTTTTTTAGGTTGTCGTTCGATTCGTTTGTGTTTGCAGAATCTGCCTGTGTTCAAGACCCAGTTGCGGGCCTTGCTCAGAGCCAGTGTGCATGGCCCGATCCGAATCATGTTTCCTTTGATCAGCAATATCATGGAATTGCGTCAGGCCAAGATGGTTCTCGCTGACGTGATGGAAGATCTTGAGGATCAGGAGATAGAATTTTCTTCGGATATCCCAGTGGGTATTATGATCGAAGTGCCTTCTGCGGCGATTCAGTCTGCCGTGTTTGCTCAGGAGGTGGATTTTTTCAGTATCGGCACCAATGATTTGATTCAGTACACCGTGGCGGTTGATCGTGGCAATGAGCGAATCGCCAATCTTTATTCCGCGGCACATCCCGCGGTGATCCAGTTAATCCGGGATGTGGTTCGTGTGGCCAACCGGACCAAAACAGAAGTGAGTTTGTGTGGTGAAATGGGCGGCGAACCCGAGTTTACCATGCTGCTATTGGGGTTGGGATTGCGTCATCTGTCAATCACCCCGCCAGCAATTCCCGAAGTCAAACAGATCATCCGGTCTGTCTCGATTGAAAAATGTCGTCGAGTCGCCCACAAGGTCGCCTCGTATGAAACAGAACACCAGGTTCTTAATTACCTGCGAACCGAAGTGCGTCGCGTTTTGCCTGACCGCGCTTCTGGTAGCAGTTAAATGAGGCCGTAACCAACCCTCTGAATGTCATGAAAAGTTTGACCCGTCAGGTTGTATCGCAGACAGGCGTTGATGCCATCAATGTCGCGACGGACCGGTGCGCTTTCATGACGACAGAAATGAGAAATTTCAACCATGTCAAAACGACAAATGCTGATCAATTACATTCCCGGTGAGGAATGTCGTATCGCCATCACAGAAGGTGGCAAACTTGAAGAACTTTATCACGAACGAGCCAGTGCCGAGTCTCACGTTGGCAATATTTACAAAGGCCGCGTCACCAATGTCGAGTCTGCTATTCAGGCAGCCTTCGTGGATTTTGGCTGTGACCGCAACGGCTTTTTGCACATTACAGACCTGCATCCCAAGTTTTTTCCAGGCGATGCTCGTGAAGACTTTGAACGGGTGGGTAAAAAAACACCCCATCGTCATCGGCCCCTGATTCAAAACTGTCTCAAACGAGGCCAGGAAGTTCTCGTTCAAGTCATCAAAGAAGGCATCGGCACCAAAGGTCCGACGCTTACAAGTTATCTTTCAATCCCAGGTCGTTTCTTGGTCATGATGCCTGATATGCAGAAGCTAGGCGTCTCGCGGAAAATTGAAGACGACGAGGTTCGCCGCGAAGTCCGTAAGGTGCTTGATGAACTGCAAACGCCCGAAGGCTTCGGTTTTATCGTGCGGACAGCAGGTATCGGTCGAACCAAAATGGACCTCAAACGAGACTTGGCGTACCTGACACGTCTTTGGAAAACCATCGACAAACGTCGCAAAACCGTCAAGGTCGGCGAGCTGTACACCGAATCAGATCTGATCATCCGAACGCTGCGGGATTTGTTTTCCACCGATATTGAAAAGGTCATCATTGACCATCCTCAAGCAGCGGCCCAGGCACGAGATTTTCTGTGTATTGTGAACCCACGCGCCGGCTCAAAGGTCTTTGTCTACGACGAGCCAAGCCCACTGTTTCATCGCTTTGGGATTGAAAAACAGATTGACCATATCAACAGTCGCACGGTGGCGTTGCCTTCGGGTGGGTCATTGGAAATTGAGCAGACCGAAGCGCTCGTGGCCATTGACGTGAACAGTGGTCGCATGCGGAACAGCAAGGATGCCGAGACCAACGCCTTTAAAGCCAATCAAGAAGCGGTGGATGAAATTTGTCGTCAGTTGCGATTGCGTGACATGGGGGGCGTGATTGTCAACGACCTCATTGACATGCGTGATGTCTCAAAGCGTCGTCAGATCGAACAGCAATTTCGGGACAACCTTAAACGTGATCGCGCAAAAACCAAAGTCTTGCCGATCAACCCTTTTGGTATTTTGCAGTTGACCCGTCAGCGTATGCGGCCGTCCTTGACGTCTGCGTTGCATAGCCGTTGTGTTCATTGTGATGGCGACGGCTGGATCAAAAGTTCTGAATCGGTCGTGCTGCATATCATGCGTCGTTTGGCCTTGGTGATTCATCGTCCCAATGTTTGTCGGGTGGACATGGCCATTAGCCCAGACGTGGCATTCCAATTACTCAACAACAAACGCCAGCAACTCGTCGAACTGGAAAAACGCTACAACGCACCGGTCTTGGTTCGGGTCCATCACAAGGCCCAGATTGATGAAGTCGAAATTGTGGCCTATGACGAGCGTGGCAGCGTTGTGAACGTCGATACCACCCGTCAGCCTGTGGGCGATGTTCGTTTGAAGCCCGTGAGCAAAGGTGCGACTTCCGTGGGTGATGAATCGGTGGAAATAATCGAGGTTGAAGTGAATGAGGTTGTTTCTGAATCAGGCGAATCTGCGTCTGAAGAAACGAAGACTCAAAATGCCGAGGGCGAAGGGGGGGGCAGACGCCGTCGTCGCCGTCGGCGTCGTGGTGGACGCAAGCATCGTCGTTCTCATGAAGGCGCAGAAGGTGCAGAGGGCGTTGAGGGGGAATCCCGCTCGCAGTCTCACGATTCTGGCGAGCCAGAATCCCAATCCCAATCATCACAAGAGTCTCATGGTTCGGAGGCTTCCTCTGATTCCTCAAGGCAAGAGCCTTCTGACTCCTCAAGACAAGAGTCTTCTGAATCTGACGACAAAGCACCGCCGAGGAAACGATCCCGCCGCAGACGTTCTGGCCGTCGTTCTTCCTCAAACCGTTCCCCCGAATCCCCCCCGGAATCCCCCCCGGAATCTTCCCCAAAATCCTCCGAAAAATTCCATCGGGACAACCCTTCTGAAGCGTCTGGAGATTCTTCTCGTGGTCGCTCGGAAGTTGCAGAGGAATCAAGGAATACACATGCGTCAGATACATCTGAAAGTCCCAAGCCCCAGTCCTCTTCAAAACAACCAGAGGTTCAGAATACTTCAGAGACATCTGAAAAATCTGAGGCGACAGAGACTTCTAAACCCACGAAGAAACCCCGGACCCCTCGAACTCCTCGAACACCCCGTACGCCTCGTACGCCTCGAACTGCAAAAAATGCTTCTAAGTCTGTGTCGTCCGAAGCCTCTTTGTTCAATAATTATGACAGTGAGTTCGCCAAGGTTTCAGAAAAGACTTTAAGCGAAGCTTCTGGGAAAACAGCCGAGAAAGCTACGGAGGCCGATGACGCCCCGCCCAAGAAAAAACGTCCTGTGCGTAAACGAACGCCGCGTACCACCAAGAAAAAACCCGTGACCCGTAAGAAGTCACCTGCCAGCGAGAAGGTCAAGGTCTTAGATAAGAAATCTGAATCAGTCAGTCAGGGATACCACAACGACGCATCTAAGAAAGCAGCCTCTGAAAAATCGTCGGAAGCATCTCATGAGTGAACCATTAAACAAACCTCGTCGCCTGATTGTGCTAGGGTCCACCGGCAGCATCGGGGGCAATACCCTCGATGTGGTTGGGCAGTTGCAATCACCGCACGCGATGGATGTGGTGGGACTGGCGGCTGGCTGCAATGTGGACCTGTTGATTCAGCAGGCGAGGCAATTGAACGTGCCAGCGGTGGCGATTGCTCAGGTTGATTCCGTTGAGGCATTGCAAGAGGCTTTGCCAGGCGTGCGTATTTTTGTGGGGGCCAATGCTGCGTTGGAATTGGTTGAGGCCATTGAAGCGGACGAGTTGATTGCAGCGGTGGTGGGCAGTGCTGGTTTACCTGCGACGATGGCGGCAGTGGAACGGGGCATGACCATTGGCTTGGCGAACAAGGAAACGCTTGTCGCTGCGGGCAGTTTGTTTACGCCTGCGGTTCGACGTGCGGGCGCTCGGCTCATTCCTGTGGACAGTGAACACTCGGCTATTTTTCAATGTCTCGATGGCCAGCAAGCTGGGACGGTCAAACGTATTGTTCTGACGGCTTCGGGGGGGCCGTTTCGGACTGCCACGCGTGAGCAGATTGAAAACGCCACGGTGGCTGATGCCTTGAATCATCCCACTTGGGACATGGGGCCGAAGATTACCATTGACTCAGCGACGATGATGAACAAAGCATTGGAAATCATCGAGGCTCACTGGTTGTTTGATTTGCCTGGGGATAAGATTGACGTGATCGTGCATCCTCAGTCGATTGTTCATAGTTTTGTGGAGTTTGAGGACAATTCGATTTTGGCTCAGCTTGGGCCACCTGACATGCGAACGCCGATTCAGTATGCTTTGACCTATCCGGATAGGCCCACGGGTGTGAGTCGTGCGATGGATTGGGCCAGTTTGTCCACGCTGACGTTTGAGGCTCCGGACCATGATCGCTTTCCTGCTCTGAAGCTTGCCTATGAGGTGATCGAGGCGGGGGGGACCGCAGGGGCGGTTTTCAATGCTGCCAATGAAGCGGCCGTGGCAGCGTTTTTGGAGGGCCAAATTCGTTTTGGGATGATTACCCAGTTGGTGGCTCAGGCGATGGCTGCCCTTGAACCGCGTCCGGTTGATTCCCTAGAGACTGCGATGGAGGCAGATCGACAAGCCCGGTCCTTTGTCCAACAGGCAGTGATCCAAACGGCGGACAAGGTATAAGACCTTGGCTGTGAAAAGAAAATAGCCACAAAAAAGACCCAAAGGCACGATAAAAGAAGACAGAGGCCGTTTGGCTTAAAATAGCTTGTAGCTGCGATTTTTGCGTAATAACTTGATTTTTCCATTGATGACGAGTATCAACACAATATGATTTCATTGCTTCAAAGCGTTGGCCCATATGTCGCAATCCTTCTTGGATTCGGCTTTATCATTTTTATTCATGAACTAGGCCATTTTCTCGTCGCCAAAGCGGTCGGGATTAAATGTACGCAATTTGCCATTGGCTTTGGCCATAGCTTGTTGGCCTACCGCAAGGGCATTGGCTTTCGGGTGGGGACGACGGAGCCTGAATATAAAAAAATGTTGGCAGAGGGCGTAGATGCTCAGACACTTGGCGAAACGGAATACCGTTTAAATTGGATGCCGTTGGGAGGCTATGTCAAAATGCTTGGGCAAGAGGATATGGATCCCAATGCGGTGAGCGAAGATCCACGAGCCTTTAACTGCAAGCCCGTCTGGGCGCGGGCTGCGGTCATTAGCGCAGGCGTGGTGATGAATCTAATTTTTGCCATTGTTTTTTTTGTAGCAGCTTTTATGGCTGGGGTGGATTTCCCTCCTTCGGTGGTTGGACAGCTTGATCCACGTGGTGCTGCTGCGACGGCTTATGCCAATGATAAGCCTCAAATCCCCGCTTGGCAGGGGTTGCGTCCGGGTGATCACATTACCCATGTGGACGATGAGCTGGTGACGGACATGATGCAGGTGGCGATTAAGAGTGCGCTATCGAGTCCGGGCCAGTCGCTTCATTTAGTGGTCGAGCGTGAAGGCGTTGATGTCCCTTTGACGTTTGATATTGAACCGAAGATTGATACGCGTCCGCCGTACTTGTTGGCGATTGGCATTGCACCACCGATGTCATTGGTTGTCCAGACTGGCAATCAATCAGGGACGCTGCCTAGTTTACTAGCAGATGCTCAGGTTGCTGTTGGCATGAAAGTGGTGGCGGTGGATAGCAAGCCTGTCACACGTTTTGACCAATTTTACGAGGGTTTGACCAGCGCGCGGGGTGGCCCGGTGCAAGTGCGTTTTGAAGATGTTCAAGCAGGTACGTCTGCGTCCGTGATGATGAAGGCGCAACCGCAACTGACATTTTCCAAAGGCGACAAGGCCATTCATCTGATGGGCTTGGTTCCTGCGACCCAAATTACCAAACTCGTGCCAGGCTCCGTTGCAGAGGAAATCGGCTTGCAAGCTGGCGATATCATTGCCAGCCTGGGGTCTGCTCGTTGGCCTTCGATTCATGATGTTCCCACCATTGTCGCTCCTCAAGAGCAAAGCAAAACCTCGCCCACGCTAACGATGGAAGTGCTTCGTCAGGGGAAAATTGTGTCCATTGGCTCCGTGCAGCCCCGTGACGGAAAGCTGGGGATTTATATGGCCATGGCAACCGATGTCGCTATTGTCAGTTATGGGCTTTCCGGTTCGCCCGCCGACGCGTTAAACCTCACCGCAGGTTCAACAATCAAGAGCATCAATGAACATCCCGTCAATAGCTTTGACGATATGCAGCGATGGTTGACATTGATCTGTGAAAAAGCGCAAGGCCCCATTGATATTCATGTCGGCTTTGAATTGAACGTCAAGGACAACCCCCACTTTGTGCGAAAAGTAACCATTAATACAGAACAAGCCCAGCAACTCGTCAATGCGAAATGGACGTTGCCTGCCCAACTTGGCCCCGGTGGTTCATCGGTCTTTGGCATGCTCAAACATCGTGTGCAGGCTCAAACTCCCCGCGAAGCCATTGGACTGGGACTGACCAAAACCCACCAGTTCATGATGCAGACGTATGTGACACTGGCTCGCTTGTTCCAAGGAACCGTCAAGCCTGAACATTTGAGAGGACCCATCGGCATCGTTCATGAAGGAACACGTATCGCCAAACAGGGGTGGCCTTACTTGATGTTCTTCTTGGGACTGATCAGTGTGAACCTGGTGGTGATTAACTTCTTGCCGATTCCAATTGTCGATGGCGGATTGATGGTCTTTTTGATCGTAGAAAAAATCAAAGGCTCCCCCGTCAGTATACGCATTCAGTCAGCTGCGATGGTGGTTGGCTTGGTTATGATCGCGGGGATCTTCTTGATGACGCTCTGGTATGACATCGGACGCATTGAGATGTTCAAGGGCTTGTTTGGCAAGCTTTTTTAAAAGCGATCAGCTATTAGCCCTCAGCAGTCAGTCAGAGAAGCACGCCAGATGTTTGAGGCTGATCGTTTATACTAAATACCATGCAAAAAAATCAGACCATTCGCATCGGTTTCATTGGAGCGGGCAGTATCTGTCAGACTCGACATTTGCCGGGGTTGGCGAAGATTGATCATGTCGAGGTGGTTGCGGTGTGCAACCGTAGCCGCGAAAGCGCTCAACGCGTGGCCCAGACGTTTGGGATTGCTGATATCCATGACAATTGGCAAGAGTTAGTGGCTCGTGATGACCTTGATGCGGTGTTCATTGGAACGTGGCCTTACATGCACAGCGAAATGGCTCAAGCGGTGCTTCGGTCAGGCAAGCATTGTTTTTGTCAGGCTCGGATGTGTATGGACCTGCCAGAAGCCCGAGAGATGCTTGAAGTGGCCCAATCTCACCCCCAATTGGTCAATATGATTTGCCCGCCTCCGATGCGGATGCCGTTTGAACCTTGGGTGCAGCGGATGATTCGCGAGGGCCGTCTTGGCGAATTAACCTTGGTGGAATTGCGTGTGGCGGATGGCTCAAATCTTGATATGTCAACGTTGAGCTGGCGAGAGGATGTTCGTTACAGCGGCCTTCAAATGTTGTTGATGGGTATTTTCGCTGAAACGCTGAACGCATGGATTGGACCTTATGAAACGCTCTCAGCAAATTTAAGAATTCCCTTGCCAACAAAGACGCTCGCCGATGGCACAGCCGTGGAAGTTCAAGTTCCCCAAGTTGCAGTGATCAGTGGTCAGCTGGCCTGTGGCGCACTTTGCGTGGAGCATCACACCGGCCTGGCAACCGAGCCGGTGATGCAACTGACGATCCATGGCACCACAGGAACCATGCAATACAGCTTTGGCGATACCATTCGCTTTGCCAAGATGGGTGAGGCTCTTGCGCCAGTGGACGTGCCTGCACAATTGCAGCGAGGCTGGACCGTTGAGCAGGACTTTGTTCAGGCTGTTCGAGCAGCCATGACAGGTGCGACTTGGCGGGTCACGCCTGATTTTGCTGAAGGCATGCAGTACATGCAAAAAGTCCAAGCGGTTCATGACTCTGCCAGACTCGGCCGAGCGATGCCCCTTGAATCGCCGTATCTTTGAAAAGAGTTCTTATTCGCATGACTGAACATCTTGATACACAAGCATTGACATGGGCAGCCTTGCTGGGCAAATGGGTCCAGTTTGCCCGAAGTGCGGTGGCTTTGCCCAATGATGACGAAGGCCAGCGGATGCGAGAATCGGTGGTGGACCTGATCATGCTCCAAGCCGTCTGGTTTTCACTGCAACATTTGGATGATCTGTCAACGGACGAAAAAGAGCTGGGAATGGATCGTGCGGAAATTTTAATTCACAAGCACAGGCAAAGACTCCAAGCACGGTGGGGCGATCAGATGCCTCAAGGCATACAAGAATTACTTGCCGACGCTCAAAACGCCTTGCCCCCGGAAGCCCCCCCGGAAGCCCCCCCGGAAGCCCCCCCGGAAGTTCCCCCGGAATCACTGACCTTTGATGCCTCTTTCAACAACGAATAAGCAAGGAATAGCCATGTCGATTTGGATCGTATTGCTCATGGGTGGGTTTTTATGTCAGATGCCTGATTCTGTTGAAGGCAATCCGCTGTTGTCGAGCCAGACGCCACGGGTGCAGGCTCTGTATCGCAAGAATGCGATGAACTGGATTCGTATGGGTCACGTGCTTTGGTCCATTGAGGTCAAGCAGCAGGCCAAAATCAAAGCCTTTGCCCCTGCCAAAAAGCGTGAGCCTTATGAACAGGACAACGCTCCGTATTATTACGAACCCATTCGAAAGGTGAATGCTCATTCCTTGGCAGAAATTGAAGAGAAAACAGGCAAAATTATTAAATTGGATCAAAAAACGTCCATTGGAAAAGAAACAGACCAAGGGGTTCAAATTAAATTATCGAACAGGCAAACGATCTTGCTTATCTTAGATAAATCAGAGGCACTGGAGCGTCTTGACGGCTATGCGATTGCGATGGGGAAACGTGTGCCTAAAAACCCTAAAAAAACTTCATCTTCTCAAACCATTGCCGTTTATCAGTATTATCCACAAGAAACGGTGGTTCAGCAGGTGACCGCCCAAGAGTTGTATGCCTATTTTCAACACCATCAATTGACCCATTTCCCTATTTTAAGACCTAAAAAAGTGTGGGATCAACGGAAAATAACTCAAAAAATCTATGTGGGAAGTGGGTCTCTCAAACAGCCAAGAATCCAGACGAGGCCGGAAAAATATCATTTTAAATGGGTCAATTATCCTCTCCGAGCCAAGTAAAAATAGCCATGGGGCTTGGTTTGAAACAGAGAAAATTGCCTTCAAGTTGAATTCAATGCAAAGGCGCGTTACGCTGGGACATGCCCCATAAAAAGAACCAATCAGAAGTCACGACTCCACCCACACCAGACGAGGCAGCCAATCTCCTTGCTGATGCGGGTCAATCCTCCCATGAATCCGAATTTTTCAACTCTATCCCCGCTGGTTATCAGCGAGGTAAGCATAAATTTGTCGCGGTACTGGGGACCGTGATGAGTGGCCTTGGCAAAGGGATTTTTGCCAGCTCATTGGCCAAACTGCTCAAAGACAAAGGGCTCCGCGTTGAACCCATCAAGATGGAAGGCTACCTCAACATCGATTCAGGTACGCTGAATCCTTACCGTCACGGCGAAGTATTTGTGTTGGATGATGGCCTCGAAACAGACATGGATCTGGGGACTTACGAACGCATTCTTGATCAAAATCTTGCCAAAGACAATTTTGTCACCAGTGGCCAAATTTTCCGAAAAGTGTTAGACAAAGAACGCCACGGCGGATACCTCGGCCGTGATGTCCAAATGATCCCCCATGTCACCGGTGAAGTGAAGTACAAACTCCGCGAACTGGCGATGAAGTGCGATGCTGACGTCGTCTTCGTTGAAGTGGGGGGGACCGTGGGCGATTATGAAAATGGGTTTTACATCGAAGCGCTCCGGGAACTCGCCTTTGAAGAAGGAGAGAACAGCGTCTGTTTCGTTGCTCTGACCTATGTGATCGAACCACAAGCATTGGGTGAACAAAAATCCAAGGCCGCCCAACTGGGCCTTAAAAAACTCATGGAAGCAGGAATTCAGCCTCATATCATCGCCTGTCGTGCCCAGAATGTCGTGGCAGAAAGCGCGCTTGAAAAAATTGCGATGTTCAGCAATGTTCCCATGCGACGATGCTTCTCCATGCATGACCGCAAGTCGATTTACACCATCCCCCAATCCATGAGAGAAGCAGGGCTTGACCGTGAAGTGCTCACCCGATTGCAATTGCACGACCGAGTCGATCAGCGACACGAAGACCACGCACGCATCGATTGGGAATCCTTTGTCGGCAAATTAACCCGCACGCGAAAATACAAGGCCAGCATTGGTATCACCGGGAAATATGCAAAAATCCGTGATGCGTACGCGTCGATTGACAAAGCATTGGAACATTGCAGCGCTCATTTGAATGTCGAACTTGATGTCCATTGGCTCGATACCACAGAGATGCCTGCCTCAGAGGTCGGGAAAGCTTTGGAAAGTCTTGATGCCGTGATCGTTCCGGGTGGCTTTGGTAAACGAGGCACGGAAGGGAAGATCGCTTGCGTGCAATATTGCCGGGAAAATGCGTTGCCTTATCTGGGAATTTGCTTGGGCTTTCAGATGGCGGTGGTGGAATATGCTCGCCATATTTGCCAATTGGCTCATGCTGGCAGCACGGAATTTGATCCCAAGAGCCCTGATCCTGTCATTGATATTCTCCCTGAACAGAAGAAAATTGAAGGGCTTGGCGGCAACATGCGTCTCGGCGGTAAAGATGTACAGATTCAGCCCAATACACTGGCTTCATTCTTGTTCGACGAAAAACCCCAAGTGCGACAGCGGTTCCGTCATCGCTTTGAGGTAGACCCACGCTATATTGAAACGCTTGAAAAGCATGGCTTGATCTTTTCGGGCCGTCACCCTGAGCAACCGATCATGCAAATTCTCGAACTGGAGGCCAAAAATCATCCGTACTTTATCGGTGCCCAGTTCCATCCTGAATTGACCAGCCGTCCGCTAGAACCAAGCCCGATGTTCATGGGACTCGTGGCAGCGGCCATTCAACATGCTCATCCAGATGTCGCACCCCAAGAAATCAGTTCACGCTGGTTGAAGGCAAACTCCTCAACGGTGAATGTATAAAAAGCGAATCTCTTTTCAATCAAATGAAAGATTTATTCATGGCTCAACGCCTCTTGTCGGCTGTTATGTTGGTGACTGTTCTGACGTCTCAAACTTTTGCTGAAAAATTTCTGTTGCCCAACGGCGACCAAATTACCGGCCGCGTGATTCAACAAGATGAAAAGCAAATTGTCATCGAACATCCCGTACTAGGGCAATTAACCTTGCCAGTTACTCAGGTCAAAATTGTGCCGCCACCAACGGCCATCCCAATGAGCCAACCTGCGGCCACGGTCAAACCCGTCGCTGAACAAACACTTCCCAATGAACAAACCATCAAGCCCTTAGGTTGGGCCAGTCGGCTGCGTGAAACGTGGGATTCTAAATTGGAAATTGGGGCATCCACCCAAACAGGCAATACCGAACAATCTGCAATTTATCTGCGGTTTAAGACGACTGAAAAAAACAATCAAACCCAAACGGACCTCGACGCTGCCTATGATCGGCAAGCCAAGGAAAATGATGCCACCGCCAACAAGTTCACCACCGGCGTGCGTCGTGAATGGTTTGTTCTCAATTCAAAATGGTCACGCTTTGGACAAGGACGCTGGGACTATGACGACTTTCAGTCATGGGACAAACGACTCAGTGGCGCAGTGGGTGTGGGCTATCAATGGCTCGATACTCCCAAATGGAAACTCAATTTTCAACTGGGTCTAGGTGCTGCCAAAGAGTTCGGCTCAAACAACGAAGAAATCCGTCCTGAATTGCTAGGCGGCTTCAAATTAGGATGGGAAATCAGTGAGAACCAACGCTTTGGTGCAGGCTCA
Organism: Planctomycetota bacterium; assembly: GCA_024279865.1. Lineage (GTDB taxonomy): Bacteria > Planctomycetota > Phycisphaerae > Phycisphaerales > Phycisphaeraceae > JAJRRC01. The sequence goes on from JAJRRC010000077.1 coordinate 15,482, forward strand.
ACATACTATCCAGATATTTCAGACCCACAACAATTTCGCGTGGTATCCGATGCCCATTGGCTGTTAAAAATCAACAACGCCGATGGGATTTCTCTGAAGATCGGCCTCGCCAATGAGTATCAGTCCGAGGTTGACCCAGGCAAAAAGCATGACGATTTTCGCCTGTTCAGTACGTTGGTGTTCGACTTTTAATTATCAGTATACCAATCGCAGTTGAGTTTTCCCGTTTTCCTTTGTACGTGGCACCTTGTTTTAAGCGTCTAAATCGTTTTCATCGCGGGCATTCTCATACCCGATGGGTATATCATGACGAATTAAAAGGTGCTGATAAAACGTCGATGGGCTTTAAGTAGTCGTTTGCCCATTTCGTGTACTCTTGGTGTGCTCAAATGCGAACAGGTCGGGTCAAGTCGTAAGGCCTGCAATGCCTTGTTTAAATCACCTTCAAAACAAGCATCGACGAGCATGGGGAAGACCATGCCCCATGGTTCAATCATGCTTTGGGCCGGCTGTGGTAAATCGCCAAACGCCAACGGCGTAAAACCATTGGCGTCCACACGCACCGCAGTTTCAACCACCAGGTTTCGGCTCAGATTGCTGATTTGCCCAATGTTTGGCAAATTGCCCACGTCAATAAAAGATTGGCCCGTGAGATGGGCATTGATAATGTCCGCGGCTGTTTCTCGGCTGCGTTTTAAAAATCCTTCATCAAAATCATTTTTGATATTTCGATCAATGAGGCGACGGGCATCCCGGCGATATTTCTGGCGATCTGCAATCGTCGTGCGAACGAGGCGATATTGCTTGAGCATTTTTCGGTTGGTGATGAATTGCGGGAAAAATTCACAGGTATGCCGGTCTCCTAGGTAAGGCAGCATTCCCGTTGTACGCATGAGTTCAGTGGCAACTTCACGGCCAGAAGCAAAACCCATGGGATCAGCTTGCTTCAAATCAATGAGGTCCGTAAAGCTGCGGCGACGAAGTTTGCCATTGAGATCTGACATGACATCCTTGCCCTTGCCCTTGGCATGTGTGATCCAGAAAAAGTGATTGATCCCTGCGTACTGGACCGCCAATTCATCTTCAGATTCTAGCTTGTAGAGCATTTTGAGATAAAGAAGATTTTCGAACAGGCCATGACATAGGCCGACCACCGGATTGTCCAAGAGTCTGCATAGAACATCGGTGAGGGTGGTCATGGGGTTGGTGTAATTGAGGACGACCGCTTGGGGAGCGTATTTTTGGATGGCCTTGGCCAAACCAACAAAGACGTCAAAGTTACGGATTAGCCTCGCCCATCCACCGGGGCCAGAGGTATCGCCCACGGTGTGGTAAATGCTGTAGTCTTGGGGGATGGCCAAATCATGGCCCATGGCTTTGAGGCCGCCCGTGGAGAGGGTCAGCAGTACATAGTTAGCGTCTTTTAACGCGTAGGCACGCTGGTCGGTGCTGGTGATTTTCGCTTTGATGCCCAGCTGATTTGCGATTTTATCCAAAAGCACTTGGCATCGATCACTTGTTTTTTTATCGATATCGAATAACACCAGATGCGCGTTTTGCAGCGATGGTGTCATAAGGATATCGCGTGCGATTTTGGGGGTCCAAGCATAACTTCCGCCGCCGACGAAGACGATTTTGGGATGTGGCATTGAAGGCTTCTCTTTAATTTAGATAAAATAACTTTTTCTATTTAATAGAATATGTCGAAAAAAAAGGAAGTTCAATGGATTAAATAATTAAAATTTGTACTATTTAATAAATGAGCGGAAGTGATTTAACTTTTTTGCATGGCAGTCATACGCCTTGTTGCGTGTATGTGCATGATCGGCCGTACCCTGATTATTGCACGCTTCAGTTGATGGTTCGTGGCAAGCTATCGTTGAGTTATGATGAAGAATCTCAGGAGTTGGCTGGCTCGTGGCTGTGGTGTGGATATCCTGGCCCTCATGTTCGATTTGCCGGCATTGAAGGTGCTTGGGATCATCGTTATGTGGCATTTCGCGGGTCATTGGTGAGTCAATGGACCGCTGAGGGGCTATTCCCATTTTCCCCTCAAGAGGTGGTCTGTGATGCGAATGATTGGGCGGGGCGGTTTGATGAGCTGATTGAAGCATCACGCCGCGGGGATCGTTTGGGAATGCGATTGGCCTCAAATTTACTTGAGAAATATCTATTGGATTTAGCATCGTTGCGGGCGATGCCGTCACCTGAAAATCAGTGGCTTAAGCAGGTCATGGAAGTGCTAGGCGAGGCCTTTCATTTAAAGATCGATTACGCGCATTTGGCCCATCAATGGGGAATGAGCCTAAGTGGATTTCGCGTTCGATTTCGTCGTGAAGCGGGAATCTCTCTGCACGCTTATGTGGTGCAATGTCGGATCACCAAAGCCAGAGCATTGTTAAGTCAAACCGAGTTGCCGATTGATGAAATTGCTCAAACATTGGGGTATCGGGATATTTATTTTTTTGGCTCCTCGGCAGAATCTGTGGATAGCCGACGTTGCTTTTCCCCCACTCCCCGCTCGCCCCTTCTGGGCGAGTGCCCCCCAGAAGGGCTTTTGAGCCGTTGGCGTTGCAAGTCTGATTTGGCATAAATAAAAGCGCATCGCTGGACCTTGGTGTAGCCTGATTGTATTCAACGCAATTTGGCCCAACGAGGAGAACCAGCGATGCAATTGAAAACTTTACTGAATCGTGTGCATAGGATCAAGGGATTTGTCTATGAAAACGATAAAATCATTAAAAATCCGAATGCTGTCAACGGCATCGGCATTGAAGTGACCATCCGGCCTCGTGCTGGTTCCCGCGGCTATTGCTCAGGTTGCGGCAAACGTGGACGGACTTACGATACGCAGCCGCCAAGACGATTTGGATTTGTGCCCCTGTGGGGGATTGCGATGGCGTTGGTCTATGCTCCAAGGCGAATCGATTGTTCGCAATGTGCCACGCCCAAGATTGAATGGTTGCCTTGGTGTGAGCCTGGCAGCAAAAGTCCAATGACGCATGC
>JAJRRC010000002.1 GCA_024279865.1 Planctomycetota bacterium
GGGCGAAATAATTCCCAGTCGATAATTTGATCGAGTTTGGAGAGCGGGTCGGTATTCTTATCAAGGCGATCGAGTCGAATCTGAAGATCAAATAAGCCATTGAACATAGGATGCATCCTTGCAAAACAACGTCGAAAAATAGAGACTCACATCATCCGGGACGAGGCATGAGGATATTCTATAAGTTGGCTTGAAAAAAAGCTATTTTTCAAAGAACCCTTAAATCTGAGCTGAAATTGTCCGGGTCCCAGAGTTCGCCCTTGGGACTGGGGAAGTATAGGCCATGCGTGTTCTCCAGCGGTGTGTAGCGGTCAAGATATTGACGTAATGCCCGGCTGATGGGGATGGCTCGATTGCGTTTGGTCTTGGGTTGCCAAGAGTGGCCGCCAAGGGTGTTGGCTTGAATGCGGATGATGCTTGCGCGAGAGCGTCTGGAGATGCTTCCGGGGGCGGGGGTGATGTCGGCGGTTGTGATCCAGAGCAGCTCTTCACGACGTAACCCCGCATAGATCAACACTGCTACCATGGTCTGCAAGCGCGGATTGAAGCATAGCGAGTGGAGCTGTTCGTCGATCTGTGGCAACGTGAAGATAGCGGATTTGTGAAGCTCGTTCCTTGTGGCGTTGGACTCTTGAAGCAGGGTTGCGGTCATTGGGCATACGAATCAGGTCTTGCATCATGGCCCAGTTGAACAGACGACAGATGATCTCCCTGTAACGATTGGCTGTTTTGGGAGCTAACCCCTTGCATCGGACCTGGCTATCGATGAATGTTTGAATGTCCGAAGTGGTTACCGCTTCAATATGGTTGGCGGCAATGCACCTGAGGCGATGGCGTCCGTCAAGGCCAAGTTTCACAGGACGTTTTTTTGTTTTGCTTGAGGGTGTGCGGCTGGTGATCTGAATCGCTTGACAACAATTGCCAAAAACTTCTCGCAGATAGTAAATATCGGTCTGCGCACTCTTGGCCGTCTTCAGCGTACGGATGTGTGCAATGTAGCGTTCGACAATTTCGCCAATGGGCGTACGGGTTGGCAATGGGTTTTCCGATCCCATGGCCTGGCGGGTTTCGATTTGCCGCAGCTTCTCTTTGGCGATCTGTAAATTGTTTGTTCCGAGGCAGACGCGGCGTTGTTGGCCTGTGACGTAAATCTGAGCGTAATAAGTTTTGTTGCGTTTCTTGAGGCATGCCATGCTGGATTCCCCTTGTTGCAATTCTGGAAAGTTTCCGGGGGGGGTGAACAAGCGAGTCCTGTGGAATTGTTGCGTCAAAACTTTAGGGGACAATTCGGGGTACAAATCGTTGTTTTTACGCAAAAAGATAAGGACTCGCAAAACTGCAAGTCCTTATTCAGTAAGAAATAGCGGGGGTCCGATTCGATTTGACTCAAGGGTGTACTGAGTGGCGATGTGCTTATCGGAAAGACATGTAGAGTGTTTCCATTTTACCGGCGGCATCTTTTTCGAACAAGACGCGTCAATGTATTATTTTTGAAAAATATAAAAATAGTTAAATAAATGACTTATGTTAAAAACAAATTGCATTTCATCAATTTGAATAAGATTGTCATTGACATGAGAGTTTTTTTAGCTATAAGATACCGGTGATCGGTATTGTTTACGATATTTTAGTAACATCATTTTCAGGAGACCCTTCTGTTGATGTCTGATTCGCGTGTTTTTCCTCAAGTTCTCAAAGCCTATCGTATGCTTCTGCGGTATTTTCGAAGCCGAAAAATAGGGGCAGGGGGACAGGTGCCGACACAGGTCCAATTCAGGCAGGCTTTGGGGTTTAGTAACGATACGCTTACGCGAGCGATGAAATGGTTAGTTGCAGATGGCGTGATAGAACGTCGCAAGGGCAAAGGCACTGTTGTGCTGGATTTAACCAAAGCCAGGCTCAATGCGCACACGGTGGCGCTTGCGGCAGTGGCACATAACACTTTGCATCATGTTTCGTTTGATAGTCAGTTGTTTTATGCATTAGATAGCCACATTCGCCAAACTCTCGGGGCACAAGTGCAGATAATGGTGCATCGGATTGATAAGCATGCTAAAGCTGTTTGGCCGTTGCACACTTTTACAGGATTAGAGGCAAGGGTCGTGCAGGGTGAGATTGATGCTGTGATCTGCTCCGTTGCAACAGATCCAGAAGCCGTGGACCAATTGACAGCGATGGGGGTTCCTTGGTTGTATGTGGGAAGTTGGGAAAAAGCGCAAACGGGTGTGGTGATTGATCAAAAGCCAATGATGCATCAGGCTTGTGAGATGTTATGCCAACGTGGATGCGAGCGAATTTCGGTTGTTGTCAGGGATATGAAAAAAACCAAGAGCCTTTTTGGATATCAACCTTGGAAAGCGTATCAACAAGCGTTAGCGGTCTACGGTTTTAAGACACAGCCTTTGCTGGAAACGGATGATATTTCTCTGGAAGCGGGTCGCCAACTGGGGCACCAGATATTGCAATTACCACCAGACCAACGTCCGCAGGGATTGGTCATTCTCAATGATATTTTAGCTTCGGGTCTTACCGATGTGTTGCGAGATCAAGTGAGCTATCGTCCGGAAATTGCCGTGCAGGCCAACGTGTCAAGCATGTTGATCTTTGGGCTTCCGGTGATTCGTTTTGATGTTGATGTTGATCTTCTTGCTCAGCAGACGGTGGGTTTATTGCGCCAAAAATGGATGAATCCTGATGCCAAGAGCCAGGCGGTTCAATGGTTTTCGCCTCATCTGGCCCACGAACGAGCAAAAGATATGCAAACGCCCGCAATGATTTCAATCGGATGAAAAATACAATCCCTGTTTCATAAGGAAATCCATCCTGATAGACACCTTGTAAAAACGTCTTCTCCCACACTTCCTGATGAAAGGAACATTATGACTCACAACCTTAAAAATTTTCGAAGGAGCTACAAAGCAGGCTCCCTTTCTGTATGTACCGCCTTCACGCTGATTGAACTTTTAGTCGTAATAAGTATCATCTCAATTTTGATAGCCATTCTTCTGCCTGCACTGGCCAAGGTGCGTTTTACTGCTCTTAAAATTAAGTGTGCGACTCAAGAACGGCAACTGGCGATCGCTTTTAGAATGTACCTCTCCGACAATAATGATTCGTTCAATCCCCCCACGATGACTGCAAACAATCGAACCACACAGGTTTGGAGTGGGTATACAAAGAAACTTTATGCGTCCGGTCATCTGGCACGTTATCTGAGTGTGGATGTTTATTATTGCCCCGATTCAGAATGGCAAAAATACTCCGGTGGCTTGGCCGCAAACCAAGAGAGTTTTAAGACGCGAAAACTCAACGCCCACGCGCTGACTAATTATGCGATGGGGATTATTCCGATTGCCAATGGTGTTTATGGCAATACCACCGGAATTGGTTATACCACGACACGTTTTCAAATAGGAATCTGGAGAAAAAATCCTGCCATATTTTCAGACGTGGTGAGCCTAACTTGGCCAGCCTATAACAAAGATATTACAAACCATCAGGTTAATGGTGATCCGAATGGTTTCAATGTTGCTTATTTAGATGGGCATGTCAGTTGGATTGCAACAGATAACCTTGAATCTCTAGCTTCTTCCGCCTCGAATGTCATCAATACTGGCAACCAACATCAGTGGATCTCAGCCTATGGTGCAAAGCGGTTTTGGCGTGCCGTGAGCGGATATGACGTTTACAACGAGAGCTTGCCATAATCTGACAATCCAGAGTTCCCCATTTTAGGCCCATTGCCGAGGCATGGGTATTCATACCTTACCTATCGATGTATGTATTTTTCTACTTTTAGTATCGGAATATTTTATGAGTTGGCATTTTTCAGGGTCGCGTTATTTGTGGTCTCAAGTCATTACGGTCATATTACTGTCGCATATTGCAATGGCTCAGCAGAGTGCGTTAGCCAAATCGGCATCTACTAATGGGACGCTTGCCAAAATCATGCTTGGTCAAGGTGAAGGCCACATGGAAATACAGGGCAAGGGAGCCTATGTACTTCATGCCAGTGTTAAAAAGCTTGGTGATTATTCAGAAAACTGGAAAATGACTGCTGCGATATTTGACTATTATTTACCCAAGCCGATACCGCTCACCAAAGCGATGACCCATTTGAGTCTTTCTTTTTTGAATCCTTATATCACCAACAAAAAACACAAGCCGATGTTGCGGGTGCTTATTGGTGATCAACGAGGGCATGTTTTTGCAGTCGGCACACGCCTCGGGGCCAGGCGCAGCACACTTTCATTCACGGACCACTTTCGAGTGTTACAGACTTATGATTGGAACATCAACGAAATGGGGCGTGTTGATCCATGGGTGATAATGCGGGTTACGCCAGATGAGTTAGATTTTTATGATAGGCCACAGGGGACAGTCCGTTTTGTCGGTTTTAGGTTGGTGTTGCGAGGCGTTGATGATAAGAACATTTGTCAGGTCACGGTGCGTGAGGTGCTGCCGTTGACGGCAAATGAAAAAGCGGATCCGTATTGGCAGCTTACTGCCGACCAGCAATGGCAGCGTCATTTTGCGAAACGGGGCGACTATAATACAAAACGCTATGGCCGCTATGGCTGGGGTCCCTCTGAACCGGGGCCCTACCTCAAAGTATCCGATTTACGCCTTCGAGGCGGAGAATCTTCTGTCTCATGGGAACTCCTCAAGGCAAACGATTGGACCGTACTAGCTTCATCTCAAAAAACCCTTGACCTTAAACAAGATTCTGTGATTCAGATGCCACTGTTAGAAACTGGAACCTATCGCCTCAAGCTCTGCGTGATTAGAGGCAAGGAGCAGGCACAGAACCGTTTTTTACAGTATGTCGTTTTACGTAATAATCGAGGCCCACAACCGCAGTTACCCAAACAAAAACCATTGGTGATTGAATCCAGCACGCAAAGCAATATTTTTAATGACCCAGACCATGCGTCAGTAACCCTTGCAACCACACAATCAGGACAATTGCGTTGGTCGCTTACAACATCTGATCGTCAGCCGATTGCCAAAGGTGAATCGGCTCGGATTGATTTAAGTAGACCGTTTCGTCAGCATCCGGTGCTTTGGCTCAAGGCCCAGCTTGTGCGTGATGGCAAGGTGATTGATGAGCTTCACCGTATATTGGGCTTGCGTTCACCTGCGCCAGTCGCGGCAGTGAATGAGGGACCCATGACGCCGAAGGTCAAACGTTTGGCGGGGAAATTACGGCGTACCAAAGGTGATTGGTTTGAAGGTGGTACGCCAATCGCCTCTCAGTCCACAGAGCTACTTGCCGCATTTTCAGCTTGGATGGATGATGCCGTGGATGTTGGCTATAACATCGTCGGGCTTCCAGCGCCATGGTATGACCTGAACCCCTTACCCAACGTTTATCAGTTTGAGTATTTGGATAAACTTCTTGCCTTAGCGCAAAGTCGCGGGCTGATGGTGATGTTGCGGATTCATCCCAGGTTGTTGCTTGCGCCTGGCTATGTGCCTAGGCAATTGATGATGGACCAAACAGGTTTTGCTCATGGTTTGTGGAACGGTGGAAATAAACTACTTTCAAGTCCTGCTTCAGAGCCTTATCGTATTGCCAGCAATGCCTATATTACCGCGTTGGCATCGAGATACCGAAACCATCCAGCGATGTTAGGCTACTCCTTTGAAAGCCTGTATTTTGATCACGATATGCTTGACATGCCGTGGCTTGGACAATCAATTGACTACAGCCAAACGATGCGTCGTGGCTTTGTCAAATGGCTTAAAAACAGATATGGCAACCTCGCGTCACTCAACGAGAAGTATGAAACGGAGTATGTACACTGGGAACAAATTTCACCGCCTTATGTACAGGTGATGTTCGATCATGATGGGCGGCCCATGCCACATCAAACGCAGGACATTCGAGATTGGATGGACTATAAAGTTCATGCCATTTCCACGTTGCGAATTGGCTGGCTTAAGGCAGCCAAACAAGCTGATCCGCAAGCATTTTTAGGATCTTATTATACGGCCTCGGTGGATCTATACTTGGATGCTCTGATGGAAGTTTGCGATGTTATCACGTATGGCTCAATGGAAGGACAGTATCTGCCGCAGACACGCAAAGGCATTCCCGCCCGATTTGAACCGCATGGGAAAATCGCTCGTGCTGCGATACTCATAGACATTGGTTTAACGAATCTCCTGATGGTTGACCAGATTGGAATACATGGTTTTTTTAACTATTGGATGCCTCAGTGGCGTGTGAAAGATCAACCCCGACCTGTAAAAGAAGCAGAAGCACGATTGAAGACCTGGTTTAAGTTTATTGATCAGCTCGCCAATACAAAACCTGTCGCAGAGTCTGTGAAAAAAAAGGGCGCCTATGTGATCTCTAATGAAACCTTGCTCTATGAGTTTGGTCATGTTTTTACCCCACGTATAGATGACTACCTCAAGCCATTTGTCTTCCACCTTGGCGAATCAGGCATACGCGCCACGCTGCTTCATGCCAAAGAAGTTGACGCGGCCTCTCTGCAAGGACGTCCATGGGTCTATTTGCCTTATGTGTCAGATATGATCAGTGAATCACTTGTAAAAACACTCAAAGCCTATGTTCAGCAAGGTGGCACATTGATCATGGAAGCCGGTTCCGGCCAATGGTCCACCGATCACAATCAATCTGATGGCTTGAGCAAGGCACTTGGTTTAGGGCATTGGCAAACGCATAAAGCCAACGTTGCCCGGGGGGTGACTTCCGGGGGGGGGTGGCAGGGTGTTGAAGTGAAATTACTCACACAGCCGTGGAACCCGCCGATCAATGATCAGCTGACGCCTTGGATTCATAATATTGCTGCCGGTTATTTGCAGCTTGGTACGTGGTCCAAGCTCAACGCTGAGGCTGGCGCGATCGTGACGAGTCATCCTTTAGGAAAAGGGGAGGTACTTGCCATCGGCGGAGTGGTGAATTGGTTAGCCAGCCCCGGGCTGATCAAGGCGATTGAACAATTCATTGCAGGACAGCAAGCGACTGATGCAGCCGATGCAGAAACGGCGAAAGCGGGTGAAGTACAAATCCTTCAGCAGCAATTAAAACATGCTGCTGTGAATTTTCTTGTGGGTCGTCGCTTCATGCCGCAAAATGAGATTGAAAAGGTAAAAGCGATGCACTCAAGTGGTCTTTCAAAAGAGGTGGATCAGGTCCCTGTGTTATGTCACCTGAAACTTGTGGAGCTTAAAACTTCTGTGAACTATCGCATCACGGATTTATTAGATGGACGTCACATCACCCCACAAAGTGGCGCCTCGATCATGGCAGATGGTATTACAATCTCGCTTAAACCTGGACAGGCTTTTGTCCTTAAAGTTGAACAGGAGTAACACGGTGAAATATTTTTCCATCCTATGGGTTGCTGTGGGTTTGCTGATGTCCAGTCAGGTCACGCAAGCAAAAGTAACGCACGTAGAGAAACTGCAAGTAAACGCAACGCAAACAGATAAACAGAACATAGACAAACTTCCCAAGCGCATGATCTTCGCTCATTACATGGGTTGCTTCCCTGTTGGCACCATGGCCATGGCCCATTATTACCGCCAACAACCGAAAGATATTGCCCTTAAAAATACAAGTTTCCTCAGCCAGGTCGGCGGCCGCTTCACCAATTGGCCGCTGATTCCTCATGCATGGATCATGAACAATCATACCAGCCTGAGGCAGACGTTAGAGCTTGAAATCAAACGAGCGATGCGCATGGGATTGGATGGTTTTGCCATTGACGCGTGGGCCGGTGCAAATAGAGCGAAAACGGTGTTGAGGTTATTGTTTGATATTGTGAAAGAGAAAAAACTAAAATTCTATCTTACGATTTGCCTTGACCCGAATTGCCATCCCATAAAAACGGATCGCTATGACGATTCAGCCAGTCACGGCGGGCATGTCAACGGCATGTACGATACTGTGCGTTACCTGTTTTCCCATTATGGAGAACATCCCAATTTCGCGCATTACAATGGCAAACCTTTGATCTTTACTTATAGTACACAAGGCTTTCAATCCAAAAGCATGCGAGGGCTTGGTTATGGCAAAGATGAGCCTGCGCGTTGGCGTGAGAAGCTCATCTTTTTTAACAACCTACGCAAGATGGTTCGCAAAGAATTTAAGACTGAAATATTTTTACATCATGACATTGACCAAGCATTTTTAGATGTGAAATTGTCAGAGTTTAAGGACGCACGTTTGCCACATCAACCGGGACCTATTTCTGCAAAGTTAGCAGGCTATTTGGCAAAGGGCGAAAATGAGCTTCAAGGCCAGGATGCCGTCGGTGGTTTTTTGGGGGTCAATTGGGAACCTGAATTTGAAGCGGCTGCCGAAAAAATCAAAAAAGCAGGAAAAATATGGTCGATCCCGATGTGGCATCAGTACAATAATGTTGCGGGTTCATTATATGTGAAGCCGGGCACAGATCAGTTGCGTCAAAGATGGGATCTTGCGAGAAAAACCGATAGCAGGCTCATTCAATATATCACTTGGAACGACTATGGCGAAGATACAAACATCGCCCCTGGCACTGCAACACGCTATACCATTTATGATCTTATTGCCCATCAAATAAAATGGTGGAAAACTGGGACGCAACCCGTATACGATCACGATAAAGTTTATTTGATCTATAGGCGCTACCCCGCAGGATCGAACATTTACCCCTTTAATGCGCGACGGTCCGCTGAGGGTGTGTTAGAAGTAACCACCATTCTCACGAAACCTGCAACCATTCAATTGCCCGGCCGCGATGCCATTTACCAGGCACCCGCAGGTCTTTTTGTGAAGCAGTTTCCACTCTCCCCAGGCGATGTTATCGCTCAGGTGCAACGCGGGGGCAAGGTGACATTAGAAGTCAAATCACCTGATCCGATCTCCGATAAGCCGTGGCGCGAAGCCAATGCAATGGTCTGTTATTCCAGTGAATTTGAACGTCTATGGAAGTTGGATTTTCCAGACACCCCATCAGAAACGTATGCTGAATATGGCGATGCGGATGAGGATGACCTACCAAACTGGTTTGAAATGTTTTGGTTTGGAAAGCTCGGCGACTATACAACAGCAACTTTGGCCAATCCACAAGATGATCCTGATGGCGATGGTTTAACAAATCTCCAAGAGTATCAGCAGCAATCTAACCCTCTCAAAAAAGCGATTGATTATGAAGTCGGCCATGTGTGGGATCTTTCGACCGTGCATCAGAGTGGCGCCACTTTTAATCCCGATCGAGACAGTACCGGTCGGCCAGTATGGCATTATCTCTATCGCCTGGGGAATCCTCCCATTGCACTGGATGGCAAGTATCTACCTTGTCCAAAAAGTGTCAGTAGGTATATCCCGTATGCTGGCGACATGGTGCAACATTTGCCTTATCTTGATGGTTGTTATAAGTCGGTTTATGGTTGGATTGCTCGTCATAAAAATCCGATCGATCATTCATGGATGATTCAATTGCACCCGGGCTTTAATAGCATCGCCATTTTAGCATGGGAAGCACCGATCACGGGCACGGTATCCCTATCGTTTAAAACTTTTGCTCGACAAGTGTATCTATACAAAGGTCAGAAGGGCCACAAAGCAACGCTTACGATTCAGCGTACGAATCCACTGGAAATTCTTTATCAAAAACAGATTGCCAACGACCAATCTGTGCCAGTTGATATTCCAGAAATCAGCATCAACGCAGGAGAGCGAATCTATATCATCGCTGCCGACCAACCTAACCGCGCCGACTTGATGATTGAGCAATTACAGATCCAGCTCAAGGCATTGAAGTAGACAATGAATTTACATGCACCAATCACAATTGGATTTTCCAAATTGGCAAAATATACTGATGCCATTTGAAAATTCCCTAATTTTAAACTTTGGGCTGATCTATGTCCGATAATGATATCTATGAGAGATTACAGATTGCCACCGAAAGAAATAGCCAAACTTGAACGGACCCATCGTTCTCTGTCCGACA
>JAJRRC010000078.1 GCA_024279865.1 Planctomycetota bacterium
ATCATCCATGACCATCCTCCAATCAAAGGGCGTTTGAATCACTGCGAGCTCGCACAGAGCCTGTATGAATACCCGATTTGTCGCCACGGCGCAATGCCTAACAGGTGCCGTGCTTAATTGTGCAGTTGCTGTGAGGCAACAAAAATACTGCGGATCACTTGCGAAATGTCATATGCGCTAGCCCTGGGGGGGGCTCAGAATTCGGCTTTGTTAAAGCTGCAAGCTCACAGTTTACGCGTCTGCAAAAAAAAACGTGACAGGTGTTTTTGTGACACTCTCATATGCAACAACGCCTCAGGATGGATGACATCCCGAGGCGTTGGTTTTGATGAAATTGTTACGATGCGCCTGAAGTCTATCAATGACCGTTGTCTTTTCTGACTGACCACTGATCACTGATCACTGATAACGGATCACTTTAAGCACTCGCCTGACGGACTGCTTCGACGCATTGGGTGAGTGTGGGTTCTGGGTTGGTGGGGTCACCTTCGTATTCCAAGACGCAAGAGCCATCGAAGCCGTTCTTTTCAACGGTTTTGATGAAGGCTGGCAGGTCGAGGTTGCCTTCACCGACGATGACGTCGGTTTGTTTGCGGGCTCGGTCAAAGATGAAGTCTTTGATATGGATGCCCCAAAGTCGGTCGGCAAAACGGTCCGCCATGGCGACGGGGTCTTGCTTGGCGTCTAGTGCCCAGGCGGTATCGAGGCAGAGGCCCAATCGGGTGTCACCGCGTCGCTTGGCTTCACTGAAGATCCAGTCGAGGATCTCGGTGTTGCCGAGCCAGTGATAGCCGCCGTGGTTATGGATGCCGTAGCGGATGTCATATTCTTTGGCTAAGCCGAAGGCGAGGTCCAATTGTTCGTTGGTGGCGCTTGGCATGAAGTTGACTGCGAGGACTTTGGCACCCGCTGCTTTGGCGAATTCCAAGGACATGCGTTGCTCTGCTTCTGGAAGATCAATGCGTTGCACGCCGATGCTGGGGATTGAAATGCCCGCAGCCTTGTAGATGTCGATCACAGGCTGATGGGTTGCTTGGTCGAGGAAGTCGATATGGACACAGCAAAGTTCAATACGATTGATGCCAGATTTTAGGATTAATTTGGCAACTTCAACGTTGTCTTTGATTCCGTTGTAGCAGTAGCTTTGTACTCCTAATGACTCAATGATACGTGACATTAGATTTCCCTTTGGTGAATTAAAGTAAAAAGTCATGATAGCAAGATGGCTTTGGTGTGCAACCTGTTTTTGGATGAATACAATAGGTTTTATCGGGCAAGGGTCAGCCTGATTTTGCGTAGTGAGCCTGCTGTAAATGAGCTGATAATTTGGTTTTGCAGCCCTGATCGCAGGATCCGGTCTAATTCGTATAAGTGGGCGCTGCTGTCCACAGCCACGGTCAATACGCCTCGGGTAAAACGGTCGAGGCGGGTGTGTTCTAGTAGTTCGGGGGGCAGTTGGTCGGCCCATATTTGTCCGAGTCCGTTGAGTTGCTTGAAGGGCTTTTGGATTTGAGTTTTGAAATACCGGTCAAGAAATTGCATGCTCCAATCGGGGTCATGCCTCCCGCGTCTTGCACGCAGGTCGTCAAGATGCTGTTGTTGGCTTTGGAGGTCGGACATCATGGTATTATACGCATTGCGTATTTTAGTTGCGAGGTGAGAGTTTTATCAAGTCTTGTCAATTCAGTCTCCGCGAATCACAAAACGCACGAGTTTTAAACATGGTTGGTATTATACCCGTTATGCATGTTATTTTAATTGGTTATCGAGCGTCTGGTAAAACATCGGTCGGGCGTCAATTGACGTCGGTGCTGGGATTGCCCTTTTTTGATGTGGACGATGCCACTTGTGAACGTATTGGTTGTGACTCGATTGCTCAGATTTGGGAGGAGCATGGCGAGCCCTATTGGCGGGAGCACGAAGTGCAGGCCACGGCAGATTTATGCCGAGGGCCTGATTGTATTATTAGTTTGGGTGGCGGAACGTTGATGCAGCAGGTGGCTCGCCAAGCGGTGGAAGATTGCCATGCGGTTCGGATTTATCTTCAATGTGATCCTGAGGAGATTGACCGTCGTATTTCGGGGGACAGTCGTAGTGAACAGACGCGGCCTAGCCTGACCAATCTGGGCGGTGGGCTTGAGGAGATTGTTTCAGTGCTGGAAGTACGCGACCCTGTTTACCGTGCGGTGGCAGACCATGTTTTGGATGTGACGGAGTTATCCATTGAGCAGATCACGTCAAAGGTCGTGGCTTGGTGGGATGCATCGATTGCCGCAGGCTAAATTTTTGAAGCAGTTCAGAGAGGGACTTTTTTTTCCGGGGGGAGGAATCTTTTGGCAAAGGGTCGAAGGGGGTTTGCGGGGAAGGGCTCAAGGGCAAATCAGGGACTATTTCAGGGGAAACTCCCGGCGGGGTGGGCAGTTGTTCTACAAAGTGGTCCAGCACATTCATAAAATGGATATAAGCGTCGTAAGGCGAATCAAACGGGCTGAAATACGCATGGACCTGTCCATCGTTGTAGCACTTGGTGGACATATAGTAGAAATGGTCACTGGTGCTCAGCAAACGCCACGTATGCATGAGTGAAATATCATGGGTTTGGGCAACGAGAGGTTTAATTTCAAACAGTCGGCTCATGGCATTGGCTTGCATCGGATTGCCCAGCCACGCAGAGAGATCTCGCTGTGTGTCAGCCCATGAAATAGGGCTAGGCACATGGAGTGGCCCGGCGGTCGGTAGATTGGCCATGGCCTGGGCAGGGGTGATGAAGCTCAGGCCTGGGCGGTCTAAAACCTGTTGAGGTAATTCATCGAGCAGTGTGTGGATGCCTGTGGCGCGGCCGTGATGCTCGCCAAAGGTTTCAAAGTCAATATAGACATTGACGATCTGAGTCTTTTTAGCAACCCGATCAATTTTAGAGGCAAAGCTTTTGGCGGTGAGAGGCTTACCCTTGCCATGGGCATGGGTAAAACGAAAGGCCAAGTCATCGCTCAATTGAAAATTTCGTGGCAAGAGTTTGAGGTTATCGGCCGCTGGGCTGTGATAAATATAATTCGCAGATTGTTTTTCTAGTAATGTTTGGGTTCCCTCTAGAAGAATACCCTTAAACAAACCCCATTGGTTGACCGTTTGGGCAATGGCGTCGCTGTAGATCAGTTCGGTATTGCGAAAAACTGTGGGCTGTTGATCGAATAATTCGTCAATGATGGCCATTTGCAGGTCAACCTGGGCGCGAAATTCATGTTGGCAGTAGAGCGATGCGAGGCTGTGGTGGTATGTTTCAGCCAGAAATTCGACGCATCGGGTTTGCGATAATTCTTGTAAAAGGAGGATGACTTCGGGGCAGTGTCGTTTGAAGGCACAGAGTGTTTGTCCCGTAATTGATAGGGCAAAACGGAATTGGCCCTGATGTTTTCTGACCGATCGCAGCAGTGAACCAAAGGCAGGTTTATAGCAGTTTTTGGCAACGCGAAGCAAAATATCCCGGTTTAGTGTGTGGTTGAAATAATGGCCGTCTGAGTCAAAGACGCTATAGGGTCTAAGTCGCGTTGGTTGGTGAACCTCAAAACAAAGACAAAGATGAGACATGCGTGTGTACCTCCCCGCATTTTCCCTCGGTGCCGGTCTTTATCCCTAGTTTCGTTTAGAAATGAAGCCCTAAATCACGACCCTTGTTTCTCATTGTCGTTGATCAGGGTTGTATTGCAAGGGGTTTTCGGACTTGAAAATGTAAATGATGTGAATTGGCGAATAAAAACAGCCGATACTAGAAAAAACAATTCCAGGATGGACTTTCAAGGAGCCTCAAAATCATGGCAAAGCCCCAAGTACCCCGCAAAACCGGTCGCTCGATGAATTTAAATACCAAACTTGCTCTTTTGGTGGGCGTTTTGTTAGTGCCTTTGGCGGCAGCCACGTTTACGACTCTTTGGGTTGCAGATGCCCAAAAAACTGATGCCATAAGCATGAACCTTGCGGGGCGTCAGCGAATGCTTAGCCAGAAATTCGCAGAGGAAGTGCTTTTGGAAGTCGTTTCCAATGAAGGCAAAGCCGGTGATGTAGATGAGGTGAAGTCCAACAAGACCGCTGAATTATTTGAAGTGACCCTTAAAGCCTTACGTGAAGGTGGGACAACATTTACCGACTTGGCGATGACCAAGCCTGTGGTGATTTCTGCGGTGACTTCGCCTGAAATTCTCAAGCAGCTTGCCGAAGTGGAAGTGGTCTGGAGATTACTTCAAGACGCCAGTCATGAGATTATCCTCGCTCGTTCAGGGGACCCTGGTTTTTCTGATAAAGCAACGGACCTCAATGTGGCCAGTGTGGCCGTGTTGAAAAAAGCCAATACAGTAGTGGGCATGATGCAGACCTTGGCCGAGGGTAACGTCACCATGTTACGCACGGTGCAATGGGTTGCTATGGGATTTGCGATTCTTGTGTTTATAGGTGTCATGACCTTTATCCGCATGAAAATTGTGAAGCCCATCACGTCCGTGGTGGCTGTGATCCAAAAGATTGCTGGGGGGCAGCTCTCTTTGCCCAAGGTAATTAAAACATCCGAAGATGAAGTTGGCCAACTCGCTGATGCTTGCAATCAGATGCTCAACAGCTTGGGTAGCCTCAAAGACAAAGCCAATGAAATTGCAGCAGGCCAATTGGGAGCTGCTGACGTGATTCGACGCGTGGATGCTGGCGTGGATGTGAATACAGCCGCACAGCAAAGCACCGCGAATGAACTGCAAGGCTTACAGGGTGATCTGGCGGACGCTTTTTCCAAGATGCTGACCCAATTTAAAACCTTAACGCTCCAGGCCAGTTTGATTGCTGATGACAACCTCAACCATCCTGCTTTGGAAGTGACTTTGCAGGGTGATCTTGGCGACGCGTTCGCTTTGATGACAGGGAATCTCAAAGGCCTCGCCACGCGGATGCAGGCGATTGCCGCGGGTCGTCTTGAAGACGCCAAAGTGCCTACGGACGATGATCAGAAGGTACTGACCCATTCATTGAATCACACCGTGATGGTGATTGAAGATGTGATTGGACAATCCTCTGCTCTAGTTGAAGCTGCGAATAAGGGCGATTTGTCCTATCGGGCTGATATCAAAGAATTTTCAGGTAGCTACCGTCAATTGATTGATGGCATGAATCAGATGCTCGACGAAATCCTATTGCCAGTGAATCAAGCACGAGAAGTGCTGACCCTATTGGCCAACGGCCAGACTGACCGTCAAGTCGAAGGTAATTTCCAAGGGGACCATGCTTTGGTCCAAACCGCAGTCAATACTTGCACGCAAACGATCCAGGACATGGTCGCTGAAGTGCAACAACTCATTGCGGCCGCGGAAAAGGGTGATTTGTCCGCTCGTGGCGATGCCAGTCAATTCAAAGGAAGCTACGGCGACTTGGTCAACGGCATCAATCAGATGCTGGACGTGACAGTCGTTCCGCTCAACGAAGCTTCCCAGGTACTCGAACAATTGGCCAATCAAGACCTACGCATTCGAATGGAAGGTCAATATCAAGGCGATCATGATCAGATCAAACAGAACATGAACAATGCCATTGATAAACTCTCCCAAGCATTAGGCCAAGTGAATCAAACCTCTGCACAGGTAGGTGTTTCCAGTAATCAGATTTCTCAAAGTGCACAAAGCGTCGCCAACGGTGCCAGTGCACAGGCTGCCTCGATTGAGGAAATCAGTGCCTCATTGCACGAAATGGCTTCGTCGACCAAGCAAAATGCCGAGCATGCCAATGAAACCCAAAAACTCGCCCAGCAGGCCAGTAAATCAGTTAAAAACGGCATGAGCAACATGACCACCCTCCAAGAAGCCATGGACCGAATCAAGACTTCCAGCGATCAGACGGCCGCCATCGTCAAGACCATTGATGAAATTGCTTTCCAAACCAACTTGCTGGCGTTGAACGCTGCGGTCGAAGCTGCTCGTGCCGGTGATGCAGGCAAGGGATTTGCCGTGGTCGCTGAAGAAGTTCGAAGCTTGGCTCAACGCAGTGCCGAGGCCGCTAAGAATACCTCAGAACTGATCAATGAATCCGTGGTCAATGCTGACGATGGCGTCAGAGCCAATCATCAGATTCGTGAAGTGCTCGAAGAAATCGCAACCAATACCAATCATGTGGCTGGGCTCGTTGATCAGATTGCCCATGCGACCCATGAACAATCCGAAGGTCTCAGCCAGGTGAATGATGCTGTCACCGTCATGGACCGTGTGACCCAAGACAACGCGGCCGCCAGTGAACAATCAGCCGCCTCAGCCACTGATTTGACCAGCCAGGTCACTTCGTTGGACAACTTGGTGCAAACCTTCAAGCTCAGTGCTTAAGAAGCTGTCAGCGATCAGCTCGCAGCGGTCAGCAAGAAGAGAACTGTAAGATAAATTTAATCTTCACCTCAGGCCAAAAAATTGACAATGAACGCGGCCCGGTCCTTTAGGATCGGGCCGTTGTCACACCCAGACGACGCAGCAGTGGCCCAAGGGTTAATCCTTGCCCAATGATCGAGAAACTGACAACCAAATAAGTCATCATGAGAATCACCATGTACGCTTGGTTGTCGGTTTTCCCCAATGTATCTCGCAAGCTCAAGGCCAGTGCCACGGAAATGCCGCCACGAAGACCGCCCCATGTCAAAACTTTGACCACATGAGGGCTGAATTTTCGCAGTGGACGCATCAGGGTAATGGGTAGCCCCACAGCTAAAAATCTTGCCACAAGGGTAATTGGAATCGCAAGCAGCCCTGCGATGATAAAGCTTCCTTCAAAAGACAAGACCAGCACTTCTAAGCCAATGAGAACAAATAGAACCGCATTGAGAATCTCGTCCATCAGTTCCCAGAACATGTCTAGGTGATGGCGGGTTTTGGCGCTCATCGCAAAAGATCGTCCATGGTTGCCGATGAACAAGCCCGCCACGACCATGGCAATGGGGCCTGAAACGTGCATCGCGCTCGCGGCGGCATAGCCTCCGGTCACCGTGGCCAGCGAAAGGAGAATTTCCACCTGATAATTGTCTACTTTACGAAGCAGGAGATAGCAGACCAGCCCGATCATCATGCCCCAGATCGTGCCCCCAAGGGCTTCTTGGGTGAACAGCCAGGCAATCGAGCTTGCTGTCGTGGTGCTATCTTCTCCGCCATGGCCCCCAAGTCCCGCCAACCCTACCAAGGCTAGAAACACCACCACGCCCACGCCATCGTTGAACAATGATTCACCTGTGATTTTGGTTTCCAAGGTCTTGGGAACGCCCAGAGATTTAAGAATGCCCAGCACCGCAATTGGGTCCGTCGGCGTAATCAACGCGCCAAACAAGAGGCAATACCGCATTTCCATCGCCAAGTCGATCTGTCTCAATACCAGCCAGGTTAATCCGCCCACAATAAACGTGCTAGAGAGAACCCCTACTGTGGCGAGCAAGGCAATCACGAATTTTTGCTTCGAAAGATCTCCCAAATTGATATGCAAAGCGCCTGCAAAGAGTAAAAACCCCAGCATGCCATGCATCAACGCTTCATTGAAATCAATTTGATTGATTAACTGATTCGCCCAGTCATGAACCGCAGGCGATTGGCGACCCAGCCAAATAATAAAGAGTGACAACAGCAGTGACATTGCCATCAACCCGATGGTGGTGGGCAAGCGAATGAACTTGTGGTTGATAAAGCTAAAGACCGCTGCCAAGGTAATAAGGATCGCCAATACTTCGAATAGTCCCATCAATTTCTGCACTCCCAGATCATCAATCGTGTGTCGGTATCATAGCCGTGAGCCAATAAGCTCGCCCGTGGGTGGATTAGAAAAGGTTTTGCAGCATGTGTCATGCACGAGGTAAAAAAAGAGCGTGAAGGACCACAGTCCCATGCGTAAGGGGTGTTTTGAAGGCCAAAATATTTTCAAGCAGTCATCACAACGCCGAGCCCCAAACAAAGTGAAGGGCCCCCGGAAGTTTCAGCAGCTCCCCGGTTTCCCCCCCGGGTTTCCCCCCGGGTTTCCCCGGTTCTCCGCTCCCTAATTCCCACGGCCGATAACTAGGAGCCTGTCAAAGGCCCAATATTGGGTGGGCATTCGTTCTCTGATCGACCGATAAGAGGATATGGGGACTGGTCTACATTTTCTGCAGGTGCAATTCTTATGTCTACAACCACATCGAATCATGATTCCGCAATCCAATCCGAGAGTGCCGCGACATCGTCGCCCGCCATGGCAGACAAAGTGGCAAAGGCCACCAACTCTCTCAACGCATTGCTTGAGCGTTGTGATAAACAGCGACGCCAGCTTGATGCCTTTCTAGCGACTCCCGAATCGCCTCAAGTCCTAGAAACGTCAGAGATATCGGACGTTGCGGGTTCCCCCGTGGTAACCGAAGACATTGCAATCCCCTCAATCGCACAACTGATGCCAGACCCACCAGTTCGCAAAGCTCCGCCCACGCGGCCCGCTGCCCAAGCGCCACAACCCACGCCCACCGTAAACGTCCAGCGAACGGAAATTGAAGGTTGGCTCGAAAACAGCATGCACCGACTTCAAACATTAGATACCTCCCTTAACCGTCGTGAACAACGCTTGACCACCTTAGAAAGCAAGCTCAAGGATGTGGTGGGAACACTGTCCGATAAAATTAAAGCAGCCCAAACTCAACGCCAAACGCTCCAAGCCATGGAACAATCCTTTGAGGACCAGTGCCAGTTTGCTTCCACGCGTGCCAATGCCCAGTTGGCGGATATGGAAGCACGCTTTGATCAAATGCACCAATCACTGGTGGATCAACAGACTCAAATGGCTGGCGGAATTGCCCATTTGCTCAAGCAGGTAGAATCATCGGTTTCCCCCATTCATGAAAATTTTGTGAAGCAAGTCCAAAACCTTCAGAAACAAGCAGACCAGATCAGCTATGCCGTCGAAGATGCTTTTGCCCAGCGTGCCAGTGAAATGGCAACGCATATTTCTGCTTTGCCAGGCATGATGGCGGATCAGATGAAATCGCTCACCGCCCAATCTGAATCTTTGTTAACCGAAGCGGCTGGGCCGTTGAACCAGCAGGTTGTTCAGACCATTGATGACATGACCCAACAAGTGCAACAGGCAACCGATCAGCTCGGCAAAAAGCTCGTCGAACAGGCCCATACATTATCACAAGAAGCGTCCGAGACACTTGAAAAAAGTGTGGCTGATCAAACCGCCCAGGCCGTGGAACAAGTCGGCCGAACGCTTGAAACTTCGCAGGAAAATCTTGAGAAAACCTGGTCCAAAATCAGGCAAGCTGCTGACGAGACCACGCAATCCTTCACCGAGCATGCCGATCAACTCCAAGTCCGCGCCAGCGAAGTCGTCGGCGAAGCAGGCCAGGAAATCCAAGGCCTCCACCATCAGTTCAGCCAGGACAATGAAACCCAGCTTCAGCAATTGCGTGACCGGGCGGCCCACTTTCAGCAGCGAATCATGCGGATCGTCGAGCCTGTCGAACAACGCATCGAAGCTTCTGCGAACAATCTTAAAGAGTCTGCCGAGGAAACGGAAAAACAGCTCGAACTTCGCGTGCAAGCCATCACCAATGCGATCACAGGTATCGTCGAACCGGCTGAACAACGCGTCGAACAGGCTGCCCACAGCATCAACCAGACCATCACGCAAAGCGAACAAAAACTCGAAGAGCGTGCCGACGCCATTCGCCAAGCCATTGCAGGTATTGTTGAGCCCGCCAAGGCTCGCGTGCAAACGCTCCACGAAGAACTTCAAAATACCGCGTTGACCATTGAACAAGATATGCGTGCAGCAGTTGGAGAAGTGCAAACCGAAATCGCTCAAGTCATTGAACCCGCCAAGGCTCAAGCTCAAGTGGCTTCTCAGAAGCTTTTTGATATGGCTCAATCTACCGGCCGCGTACTCGAAGAACGTCTCGTTTCAGTGAATACCCAGCTCGAAGAAAAAGTTCAAGCCGCCTGCAATCAAGTCGACGAACAAGCTTCAGAGTTAAGCCAAAAGGTTGCTCAAGCTCTTGAGCCAACGGATGAGCAGCTTGCAACGGCCCAAGCTTCAATTGAAGACCTCAATGAACAAGTCCTCCAAACTCAAAAACAAACAGAAGCGGTCTTGCCAACGGTTCGTGATCAAATGCAATCGATGGTGGAGCAAGCGAATCAAATCCTAGGCCAAAACGTGCAAAATTCACTGCAAACCGCCCAAACTGAAATTGCCAAAACCATCGAGCCCGTTCAAACCCAAGCTCAGGAAATTTCTCAAAAACTCAATGAGATGGCAGAATCCACCGCCACCTCTTTCACCGAGCGTTTGGCTGATGCGGACCAGCAGCTCAATGAAAAACTTGAAATGATTCGCAATCAAGTAGAAGAA
>JAJRRC010000079.1 GCA_024279865.1 Planctomycetota bacterium
AAATCATTTGAAGAAGCAAAGATCATTGAAGTCGCGGAAAACATTGCTCGAAAAGAACTTAATGCTTATGGCCGCGCTCGACACCTATTTGACCTGATGTCAGCACAAGAAAAATTGCACCCGCAATTGAAAAAGGGTGGCGACAAACAGACAGGCGAAGGTCGTGAAAACCTAACGGCCATCTTGGCCGTTAGGTTGGAGGTCGCCGATAAGGTTGGTCTTAGTGACCGGTCAATCAGACGCGATGTCGCCGTTTGGAAAGGCTTGACACCCGCTTCCCGTGAGACTGTCAAAGCCACATGGCTTGCTGACCATCGAGCCGGATTGCAGCAACTTTCGGCGCAATCTCCCAAGGTTCAAAAGAAGGTATGTGACCTGCTTTTCAGCAAACCGCCCAAGGCTACCAATGTGACTGATGCTTTGACCATCATCACTGATGGAAGGCTGGCCACGGACATCGAGAAAAAATTTGTCTCCATCAACAAAGCTCTGGATGGCCTGAAAGAAAAACAGCTTCACAATGTCTTCGCCAAGCATGAGGCCAAAATCATGGCGTGGCTGGAAGTCAGGGAAAGCAAATAATCCAGATGGTAAAGCGGCGAAACGATGATTTAACAATCGACATGTGGTCGGAATTCATCCCCCCGGCAGTTGCGGTTTCAATGGAACCTGAAATCACCAAAGGTGGGACGCTGGACGTCAAGATTGCACGGGCATTGTCTCATGCCATGCAAAATTGCGACAAATCCCGTGAAGAAATTGCAGCTGAAATGTCAGATTATCTCGGTGGCCAGAACGTTACCCTAAACATGCTGCAAACCTATGCATCACCAGCGCGGCGAGATCACAAAATTACCCTTGAACGGTTCATCGCCTTTGTTGCCGTTACCGACTGTCATGACTTGCTCGGCTTTGTTGCTGAGTTCTCAGATTTTGCCGTTGTACCGGAAGAATATCTAGATGTTATCAACCTTTCCGAAGCTGAAAGCTTTGCAGAAAAAGCTATCGCCCATCGCGACCAATTGTTGAGCAAGGTTCGGGGGCGATACAGATGAACAAAGCCGTAGAACTCTCTCAACCGGAATATCTGTCACCAGCCATCGGGCACAATAATCCTCCCTCACCGATTGCTGATGATATTTCAGTTATTACAACTGAAGCTTTTCAGATTTGGTGGTCTGCGCAGGAAATTGCTGATCTATCCAAGCGCTCTGGTTTCAAAGTCCTGCCGTTCAGCGTTCGGGGGGTGAAAAATTTCATCAAACGCCATGATTGGGATGCTGTGCCTAATATGTCGCGCCCGCGTGTTGGGCGGACGGGTGGTGGTGGAAATGAATATCACTTCTCACTTTTCCCAGAACAGGTAATTGGGTTTTTACAGGCAGAAAGCTTCAAGACACAATCCAAACTCACCGCAAAATCAAACTCAGCGTTAGAAGAGACCCGTAAAAAAGAACTTGTGACCGTCGATCTAACGGGTCGGCAGCGTCTGGTTATGGATGCCCGCGCTGCAATTCTTACGGCTATTGAACATATCCAGATCAAAAAAGGCCAGTATCGACGCAAAGCCATTTTAGGTTTCCTTGCTGAATTTCAAGCAGTCAACGAACACCCATTATCAGATGTTATTGCCACTGCTAATGATCGCGCCACACGTAAATGTACCGTGTCTTGTCGCACTCTTTACAACTGGTTTTCATTGCGTGATCTTAATGGCATTGCAGGTCTTGCACCGGAACTGACCCGGACGGCAAGCGATTTGCCGACATGGTTTGACGGCTTTCTCGCCCACTTCGCCCGACCCCAAAAACCAGCGGTCGCAAAAGCCTTGCGCGATTACACCAAGCTACTTCCTGACCCGTCAAAAGCTCCAAATTATGACCAGGTGCAACGGGCGCTTAAAAAGCTGGATAAATCATTCGGCACCATAGCCCGCCATCGTGGCCGTGAAGGTCGTTTAGCGCTTAAAGCCCGGATGGCCTATGTCATCCGCTCAACAGAAGGCCTGCTACCTTCAAGCGTTTACACAGCAGACGGCCAGACCTTTGATGCTGAAATCGCGCATCCCATTCACGGGCAAGCTTTCCGACCCGAAATAACATCAATTCTCGATGTCGCCACACGCAAATGTGTGGGCTATTCGGTGGGGCTTTCTGAAAACACTATTGTCATCATTGATGCCTTGCGCATGGCCTGTGTTCGGTATGGCATCCCGGCCATTTTTTATGTAGATCGCGGCTCCGGTTACAAGAATTCTGCCATTGACAACGAGCTAACCGGTTTTGCCGCCCGACTGGGCATCACAAAGATGCATGCATTGCCGCAAAACTCCCAAGCCAAGGGTCTCATAGAGCGATTTAACGGTACAGTATTGGTGCCGCTGGCTAAAAGCTTCCCAACTTACATTGGGGCGGATATGGACCGGGAAGCAGGTCAAAAAGTCCACAAGATCACCCGCAAGGAATTACGCGAATTCGGCACAAGCAAAACGCTGCCATCTTGGAAATCTTTCTTGGCTGCCATGGACGAAGAAATGGCCGATTACAA